>NZ_JAMNXL010000085.1 GCF_023653175.1 Erythrobacter sp.
GCTTTCGATATAGCGCACAAAAGCCTGCTTTGCGAACGAAATAACCGGACGCCCGGCGCACGCCCGCACCGCCTTGCGCGGGTGCTTGTGCGCACGCCGGGCTTTGGGCAAGAGTGCGCGGCACGGGTCACGGGAAAGCAGGACAACAGCATGAGCGATTTTCGCCGCCTCAACGAAAATGTGTTGGTGGGCCCGCAGCTTGCACTGGAAGACATCGCCGATGCCGCCGCGCTCGGTGTCAACACCATCGTCAACAATCGCCCCGACGGCGAGGAGCCCTCGGCACCGCAGGGTGACGCAATCGCAGCAGCAGCGGCGGCGGCGGGGCTGAACTATGTCGCCATTCCCATCGGCCATGCCGGCTTCAGCGGCCCGCAGGTCGATGCGATGATCGCCGCGATGGAGCAGGCCGAAGGGCCGATTCTCGCCTATTGCCGGTCGGGCACGCGCTCGACCCTGCTGTGGGCGCTCGCCGCGGCCAAGCAGGGTGAGGACCCCGAGACCATCGCCCACACCGCCGCGCAGGCGGGCTACGATGTCAGCCCGATTCGCGCGATGATCGACATGCTGGCTGCGCGCTGAGGCGCCGAGACGCGTGGCCCTGCTGCTCCAGACCGCCGGTTCGCTGGTCGCGATCCTCGCGCTGGCGGGGCTGGCGTGGTGGCTGAAGCTGGGCGGCGTGCCGCGGCTGGACAGCGAGGCCGCGGTGGCGCGCGCGGCTGGGGAGGTCGAGGACGGCTTCACCCCGATCGCCGCTGCCTGCGATGCCGAGGGCGCCAGCGCGCTCGCTTGCGATGGCGCGGGGCGGATCATCGTGATCAAGCGCCACGGCAACCGCTTTGCAGGCCGCGTGCTCGGTCCGAAGGCCTCGGCGCAGCTCGGCGGCCAGCCGGGCGAATTCAACCTCGAAGTCGACCCGGGCGAGCCGCGCTTCGGCAAGGTGTTCCTCACCCTCGACGACGCGCAGGCTTGGGCGGACGCGATCAATCGGCTAAACGCGCGGCAGGATGCCTGACTTCAGCCCCACCCAATATGCCGTGCCGCTATTCGTGGTGGCGGTGCTCGCCGAGATGATCTGGGCGAAGTTCCGCGCGCCCGAGGCCTACGAGCCGAAGGACACGCTGGTCAGCCTCGCCTTCGGCCTCGGTTCGACGGTGGCCGGCGCGCTGCTTGGCGGCTTTGCGCTCACGGTGTTCATCGAGGCCTACGAATACCGCCTGCTGGATTTCGGGCCGGAATGGTGGGCGGTGTGGTGGGCATGGCCGCTGTGTTTCGTGCTCGACGATCTCAAATATTACTGGGTGCACCGTGCCGGCCATCGCATTCGCTGGATGTGGGCGAGCCACGTGAACCACCACTCGAGCCAGCACTACAACCTCTCGACCGCCTTGCGGCAAACTTGGACGGGGATGTTCACCTTCGGGTTCCTCTTCGCGGTGCCGCTGGTGCTGCTCGGCTTCCACCCGGCGATGATCGCGATCTGCGGCGGGTTCAATCTCATCTATCAGTTCTGGATCCATACCGAGGCGATCGGGCGCATGCCCCGGTGGTTCGAGGCGGTGATGAACACCCCCTCCCACCACCGCGTCCACCACGCGACCAACCCGCGCTATCTCGACACGAACTACGCGGGCGTGTTCATCGTCTGGGACAAGATGTTCGGCACCTTCACCCCCGAGGTGGACGAGGAGACAATCCGCTACGGGATCGTCAAGCAGCTCGGCAGCTTCAACCTGCTCTGGTCGGTGTTCCACGAATGGATCGGCATGCTGACCGACATCTGGCGCGCGCCGTGGAAGCACAAGCTGTCCTACCTCCTGCGCGAACCCGGCTGGAGCCATGACGGCAGCCGCGAGACCAGCGACATGATTCGCGCCAAATGGCAGGCGCGGGTCGGCAGTGTTGCGCCACAAACAACATCAGTGGCGGATCGAAACCCGATTGCGGGCGCGCAAGAAGCTGCCTAATCTCCCTGCCCAAAGGGAGAGATCATGGAAAGTTTCGACTACATCGTCATCGGCGGTGGCAGCGCGGGCAGCGCTGTCGCAGGGCGTCTCGCGGTGGACGGCACGCGCCGCGTGTGCCTGCTCGAGGCGGGGGGGCGCAACAACAACATTCTGGTGAAGACGCCGGGCTTCATGCCCTTCCTGCTCAAGAACGCGAATTACCGCTACGAGACGGTGCCGCAGAAGGGGCTGAACGGGCGCACCGGATACCAGCCGCGCGGGAGGGGCCTGGGCGGCTCCTCGGCGATCAACGCGATGGTCTATATCCGCGGCAACCGCTGGGATTACGACAATTGGGCAGCGATGGGCTGCACCGGCTGGGGCTATGACGACGTGCTCCCCTACTTCAAGCGCGCAGAGGCGAACGAGCGCGGTGGCGATGACTGGCACGGTGCGGGCGGACCGCTGTTCGTCGAGGACCAGAAATACGCCAACCCCGCCTCCCACGCCTTCGTCGATGCGGCAGCCACGTTGCAGCTGCGCACCAACGCCGATTTCAACGGCGAACGGCAGGAGGGCTTCGGACTCTACCAGGTCACCCAGCGCAAGGGCGAACGCTGGTCGGCGGCCCGCGCTTACGTCGAGCCGATTCGCGAACAGGGCAATTTCGCGGTGCGCACCGACACGCTGGTCGAGAAACTCATCATCGAGGGCGGACGCGTCACCGGGGTGCAGGTTCGTCGCGGGGGCGTGAGCCAGTCGTTGCTGGCGCGTCGCGGGGTCATCCTGTCGGCGGGCGCGTTCAATTCGCCGCAGATCCTGATGCTCTCCGGCATCGGCCCGGCCGCGCATGTGAAAGAGCACGGAATCGACGTGGTGCTCGACCGGCCCGCAGTCGGCGGAAATCTCCAGGACCATATCGACTATGTCTCCGGCTGGGAGACGACAAGCGACGTTACGATCGGCAGCACCCTCAAGGGCACGCTGCGCATGGCTGCGGCAATTGTCGAGCACCGCGTCAAGCGGACCGGCACGATGACCACCTGCTATGCCGAGGCCGGCGGCTTCTGGAGCGTAATGCCCGATAGCCCCGCCCCCGATGTGCAATGGCACTTCGTCCCGGCGGTGCTCGAGGATCACGGGCGCGAGAAAGTGACGGCGCACGGCTTCTCGCTCCACGCCTGCGTGCTCAGGCCCGAGAGCCGCGGCACGGTGCGGCTGGGCGCACCAGATGCCGCCGCTGCGCCGGTGATCGACCCCAATTTCCTCGATGACGAACGCGACATGGCAGTCTTGCGCGCCGGCGTGCGCCTGTCGCACCGCATCGCCGAGGCGCCGCCGATGCAGGCCTTCGGGCCGCGGGATCGCCACCCCGTCGACCTTCACGACGACGCCGCGCTCGACCAACTCATCCGCAGCCGCGCCGACACGGTCTACCATCCCGTCGGCACCTGCCGGATGGGCGCGGACGCGGATGCGGTGGTCGATCCGACGCTGAAGCTCAACGGGCTGGAGGGCCTGTGGGTGGCGGATGCGAGCGTGATGCCCAAGATCGTGAGCGGCAACACCAACGCGCCGAGCATCATGATCGGAGAGAGGTGCGCCGACTTCGTGATCGAAGCGGAAAGAGCCTAGGCACAAAGCCCAGCTTCAAGCGCTGATCCGGCCCGCCGCAGGACGGGCCGCAGGCGCCCGGAGCGAAGCGGAGGAGCAGCGCCGAGGACGACCCCGCGGAGGCGCGGTCGAAACATAAAGCTCAAAACAAAAAAGGGCCGGAGGGCTTATCGCCACTCCGGCCTTAATCAGTCTGTTCGTTCGCAGGAGGAACGTGGTGAGGCGGGGGGAGGGGAGAGGGAGAGAGAGGCCTCCCCCCGCCAAGCTTGGTGGGTGTGCGCTTAGTTGTAGGCGCGCTCCCCGTGTTCGGTGATGTCGAGGCCGTTGGTTTCGGCTTCGGCGTCGGGGCGGAGCCCGATGGTGTACTTGAGAGCGAGGAACAGCACCGCCGAGACGATCCCGGTCCACGCAACGGTCACGCCGACCGCGTAGATCTGGGTCGTGACCTGGCCGACCATGTCGAACGCGCCGGCCACAGCCACCGGAGCGGTGTAGTCGATCCAGCCCTGGCCGCCGAGCGCCGGGTCGGCGACGATGCCGGTCCCGATCGCGCCAACGATCCCGCCGACGGCGTGGATGCCGAAGACGTCGAGGCTGTCGTCGTAGTTCAGCTTGTTCTTCACCGTGGTGACGAAGAAGTAGCAGATCACCGAAGCCACCACGCCGAGGATGATCGCGGTGCCGGGGTGGGCAAAGCCCGCCGCGGGAGTGATCGCCACAAGGCCGGCCACCACACCCGAAACACCGCCCAGCAGCGAGGGCTTCTTGTGGGTGATCTGTTCGATGATCGCCCAGGTCGCACCCGCCGCGGCGGTGGCAACGAAGGTGTTGATGAAGGCAAGCGCGGCAAAGGCGTTGGATTCGAGCGCCGAGCCGGCGTTGAACCCGAACCAGCCGATCCACAGCAGGCTGGCGCCGATCATGGTCATCACCAGGTTATGCGGGGGCATGGGCTCCTTCTTGTGGCCGATGCGCGGGCCGATCACGAGGCAGCCGACGAGCCCGGCGATGCCTGCATTGATGTGCACCACGGTGCCACCGGCGAAGTCGAGCGCGCCCCAGCCCCACAGCAGACCCATGTCGGTGGGAGCAGCGTGGAGGAAGTCAGGGCCGGCCCAATACCACACCATGTGCGCGATCGGGAAATAGGCGAGGGTCATCCACGCGACCACGAAGATGATCAGCGGGGTGAACTTCACGCGCTCGGCAAAGGCACCAACGATCAGCGCGGGCGTGATGCAGGCGAAGGTCATCTGGAACATCACGAAGACCAGCTCGGGCAGGTAGACCCCGTTCGAGAAGGTCGCAGCGAGACTGGTGACGCTCACGCCCTTGAGGAAGGCCTTGTCGAGCCCGCCGAACAGCGCCGGGAAGGGCGTGCCGGTCGAGGTGAAGGCCATCGAGTAGCCCCAGCCGAACCAGACCAGCGCGGCGACGCAGACGATGGTGAGGACCTGCATAAGGACGCTCAGCATGTTCTTGGCGCGCACCAGGCCGCCGTAGAAGAGTGCGAGCGCGGGCACGCTCATCATCAACACCAGCGCGGTCGAGACCATCATCCAGGCGACGTCGCCCTTGTTGACCATGTCGGCGGTGGGCACGAACGGCGTCGGCGCCGCCGCAGGCGCGGCCATGGCCGGCGCGGCGAGCAGCGCCGCCCCGGTTGCCACCACCGCAAGATTGGAGAGAATGCGCTTCATTGCTTTGGGTCCCCTTACAGCGCGGTTTCGCCGGACTCGCCGGTGCGGATGCGGGTGGCCGAGGCCAGATCGAGGACGAAGATCTTGCCGTCGCCGATCGCGCCCGTGTTGGCGGTCGCTTGAATGGTTTCGACCACTTGGCCGGCGATCTCGTCGCTGGCTGCGATCTCGAGCTTCACCTTGGGAAGCATGTTGGTGGAGTATTCGGCGCCGCGGTAGATTTCGGTCTGACCCTTTTGGCGACCGAAGCCTTTGACTTCGGTCACGGTCATCCCGGCGATGCCAATGCCGCTCAAGGCCTCACGCACGGTGTCGAGCTTGAACGGTTTGATGATGGCGATGATGAACTTCATCTGTGGCCCCTGTTGCACCGGATTTTTTCCGGCCACCGGAGTTACAGCAACAAGCGTGCCATATTTGTGTAACGCGGCTGACGCAGCGGAATCAGCCTTATTTTTCGCAACTGCGGGATAATACCTGCCTAAAAATCGGGCACGTGATTAACACTTGAGCAAGATTTGCGGTCAGCCGCGCGTCATTCGCCGGCGATGTAGCGATCGGTCGGGCGGGTCGGCAGGCCGTCGATGCTGCGGGTGCGAGCGGCCATCTTGGCCTCCCACTGCGCGGGATCGGACAGGCGGTGCGCCTTCTTCAAGGTCTCGCGCTCGCCTTCCAGCGCCATGAAGGGCACGCCCCAGCCGCAGGAGGACTGGACGCTTTCGACCGCGATGTCGAAGATCTGGCGGGTGCCGGGCATCAGGGTGAAGTGCGCCGCGAGCGCCTCCCACTCGGCGTCCTGCGGCAGCACCGCCTTGCCCCGGCCATAGAGGCGCAGGATCAGCGCGGGCTGCTGGAAGTTGCAGAACATCACCGTGATCCGCCCGTCGGCAGCCAGATGCGCGTGGGTCTCGTTGCCCGAACCACCGAGATCGAGATAGGCCACCCTTGTGGGCGAAAGCACGCGGAAGGCATCATAGCCCTTGGGGCTGAGGTTGATGCGCCCTTCCGCCGCCGCGGTCGCGACAAAGAACACCGGCTGAACGGCGATCAAGGCGATATGCTTTTCGGTGAGCGCCTCGGTGAAATCGGCCATCGGACGCTCCTTTCGAAAGGGTCAGAGGAAATCGCGCAAGGTGGCGATGAAACGGTCAAACTGGTCGTGGTGGAGCCAGTGGCCGGCCTTCTCGAACTCGATCACGCTGGCTGTCCGGAAGTGGGCGATGCGCCCGTCCTTCTCGGGGTTCGAGGCCCAGCTATCCGCGCCATACAGCAGCAGAGTCGGGCAAGTGATCGCACCCCACAGCTGCTCGACGAATTCGTCACCGATATCCTCGACCGGCCAGACGTTGAGGTGGGGATCGAACTTCCAGCTATAGGTGCCGTCCTCGTTGCGGTTGACCCCGTGGACGGTGAGATGGCGCGCCTGTTCCTCGGTGAGGTAGGCGTTTTCCTCGATCATGCGGGCGAAGGCGGCTTCGATGCTTTCGTATTTGCGCGGGGAGCGCCCGGCGGCCTTGCGCTTCTTCTCGATCCATTCGGCGAGGCGCTCGGGGTATGGCTGGCTACGCTGCTTCTCGCGCCATTCGGGCGAGGGGCCGAGGCCCTCGATCGCGACCAGCTTGGTCACCATGTCGGGAAAGGCGCCCGCATAGCGCAGCGCGACATTGCCGCCCATCGAATGCGCCACCATCCGCACCGGGCCGACGCCCAGTTGGTGGATCAGTTGGGCAAGGTCATAGACCATGTCGCCCGCCGAATAGACCCCGTCCGAGACCCAGTCGCTATCGCCATGCCCGCGGTGATCCATGGCGATGACGTGGTAATCCGCGCTCAGCGCCTGCGCGGTCCAGTCCCAGCTGCGGGCATGGTCGCGCCCCCCATGCACCAACACCAGCGGCGGCTTCCCGCGACCACCCCAGTCGAGATAGTTCAAGCGAAGGCGCTGCGAGATGAAGGTTTGCGAGGTCGGGCCGGTGCTTTCCATGAGCCTCGCCATGCCGCGATCCTCGGCCTGCCGCAAGACTACCGTTCTCCCCCTCAGCGCTCTTTCGTTGCCGAGAAGGTCAGCTGCGGGTTCTTCTCGACCTGATAGGTCACGTCCCACGGGCTCTTGGCCATGAACACCATGTCGCCATCGCGGTCCTTGGCCACGTTCGCGCGGTTGAAGCTCGCGAACTCGTCCAGCGTCTTCTCGTCCCCCTTGATCCAGCGCGCGGTGGCGAAGGGGGAAGGTTCGAGCACGGCTTCGACCTTGTATTCCGCCTCGAGCCGCGAAATCAGCACCTCGAGCTGGAGCTGGCCGACCACGCCGACGATGTGGGCCGAGCCGATCTCGGGGTAGAACACCTGGATGACGCCCTCTTCGCTGAGGTCATCAAGCGCCTTCCTCAACTGCTTGGTCTTGGTCGGATCGCGCAACTGCACGCGGCGGAGGATTTCCGGGGCGAAGTTGGGGAGGCCGGTGAAGCGCACCTGATTGCGCTCGCTCAGCGTGTCGCCCACCCGCAAGGTGCCGTGGTTGGGGATGCCAATGATGTCGCCCGCTTCCGCCGTGTCCGCCAGCTCCCGGTCCTGCGCGAAGAACAGGATCGGGGAGTGGACCGCGATCGGCTTGCCGAGGCCCGACGGCGTCAGCTTCATGCCACGTTTGAAGGTGCCCGAGACCTGCCGCATGAAGGCAATGCGGTCGCGGTGGTTGGGGTCCATATTGGCCTGCACCTTGAAGATGAAGCCGGTGACCTCGTCGCGTTCGGGGCTGATCTGCTCCTCGCCCGCGGGCTGAGGGCGCGGCGGCGGGGCGAAGCGGGAGATCGCGTCGATCAGCTCGGTGACGCCGAAATTCTTCAATGCGGATCCGAAATAGACCGGGGTCAGGTCGCCATGACGGAAGGCTTCGAGGTCGAACTCCGGATAGCCTCCCCGCGCCAGCTCGATCTCGTCGAGGAACCGCTGCGGGATCGCCGCAGTGTCGCGCGTGCCGAGGAACTCGCGGCTCGGACCTTCGGGGCGGCTGACGGTCTCGGTGGCGAAATCGAGCAGGCCCTCGAACTCGCCGCCCATGCCGATCGGCCACATCTGCGGGCTGACGTCGAGCGCCAGCATGTCGGCGACCTCGTCCAGCGTCTCGAAGGGATCGCGGCCTTCGCGGTCGACCTTGTTGACGAAGGTGATGATCGGCACGGAGCGCAGGCGGCAGACCTCGAAGAGCTTGCGGGTCTGCGGCTCGATGCCTTTGGCGGCGTCGATCACCATCACCGCCGAATCCACCGCGGTCAGCGTGCGGTAGGTGTCCTCGGAGAAGTCCTCGTGCCCCGGGGTGTCGAGCAGGTTGAAGACGATCCCGTCCTTCTGGAACGTCATGACCGAGGACGTCACCGAGATCCCGCGCTGCTGCTCGATCTTCATCCAGTCCGACCGCGCCCGCCGCGCCGCGCCGCGCGCCTTGACCTCGCCCGCAAGGTGGATCGCACCGCCTTGCAGCAGCAGCTTTTCGGTGAGCGTGGTCTTCCCGGCGTCAGGGTGCGAGATGATCGCGAAGGTTCTTCGATTTGACATTTTGCGCAGAATTCACTATAAGAGGGTAGTCAGTCCTTGGGGGCGAATTAGTGTCTCGGGCTTTGTAGTAATTTGGACTGACAGATAGAATCTCAGTAGCCTGCCGCCCGACGCGCTCTGAGGAATTGACCAATCGTTTGATTGGAAGGTTCCTCGGTGCGCCTAGCACTCCGGACCTTCCAGAGCCAAGGGAAGCGGAGAGTGCAGAATACGCAGGCATTTCTTCCATTCATGGTGAAGTCGTCTGGCGCCGCTACGGGCCTCGTAGGCTTGTATCATATATCACCTTGGATAGCTGGGCTTGGCATTGTCGCGATTGTTCTATGCAAAGCGATTGATCGCGCTCCAGATATCATCCGCGCAATGAACGAGCGCGCAAAAAATCGTGATAGTGACTAACTCGCTTTGTATAATCTGACTTTAGATCGTTAAGTTGCCAGCCGCGCCACCCGAAAACCCGCGAAGTCCTGGTTGACCGGCATCAGTTCGATCCGGTTGATGTTGAGATGCGGCGGCAGGCTGGCGATCCAGCCGATGGTGTCGGCGATGTCCTTGCCGGTCATCGGGTTCACCCCGCGGTAAAGATCGTCCGAGGCCTGCTGGCTGCCGGTGCGCACCACGGTGAACTCGGTCTCGACCATCCCCGGCTCGATGCTGGTGACGCGCACGCCTGTACCGTGAAGGTCGGCGCGCAGGGCGAGCGTGAAGTGGTTCGCGAAGGCCTTGGATCCCGCATAGACGTTGCCGCCCGGATAGACGTAGCTCCCCGCGACCGAGCCGATAGCGATGATCGCACCCTTGCGTTCAATCAACTGCGGCAAGAGCTTGCGGGTCAGCACCACCATGGCCGTGATGTTGGTGTCGATCATCGTCTGCCAGTCATCGAGATTGGCATTCTGCGCCGCCGACAGCCCCTGCGCGAGGCCCGCGTTGTTGACCAGCAGATCAATGTCGCGGAACCCCTCGGGCAGGCCAGCCAGCGCGGCATCAAGCGCGGCGGTGTCGCGCACGTCGAAGCACACGGCATGGACCTTGTCCGCACCCAGCTCCGCGACCAGCGCGTCGAGCCGCTCCTGGCGCCGCCCGGTGGCGACGCAGCGCCAACCGTCAGCGACGAGGCGACGCACGGTCGCGAGGCCGATCCCGGCGGTGGCGCCGGTGACAAAGGCAGTTTTCATCAGCGCAGCTCCCCGCCCAATTTGGCCGCCGCCGCCACGACCTTTTCCGAAATGGCCTTGAGGTCGGCATCCTTGAAACTCGCCTCGCCCGGCTGGAGCGTGACTTCGACCGCGATCGACTTGTGACCCTCGGGCACGCCCTGTCCGGCAAAGACGTCGAACACGCGCACCCCGGTGATGCTCGCCTTGTCCGCGCCCTGAACGCTGCGCACCAGATCGCCCGCCGCCAGTGTGGCCGGGACGAGGAAGGCGAAATCGCGGGTCACGGCTTGCAGCGCAGGCGGCGTGAAGCTGGGGCGGGCGAAGGCTGCACCCTTCTTCGCGGGGATCGCGTCGAGGAACAGCTCGACCGCCGCAATCGGACCGTCGACATCGAAAGCCTTGAGCGTCGCTGGATGCACCATCCCGAAGCGCGCCAGCACCACCTTGGGGCCGAGCCGCAGGGTCGCCGACTGGCCGGGATGGAACTGCGAACCCGCCTCACCCATCACCATCAGGTTCGCCACGGGCGCGCCCGCCGCCTCGAGCAGCTGGAGCGCCAGCGCCTTGGCGTCATAGGCGTCGAAGGGCTTGGCCTTGCCGCCCTGCCAGCCGCGCGGGGTCTTCTCGCCTGCGAGCACGATGCCGAGCGTCGGTCTCTCGTCGCTGAGGCCGCCTTGCCCACGGAAATAGCGCCGCCCGATCTCGAACAGGCGCGAGGATGCCGCGCCGCGATCGGCATTGCGCTTGGCGGCCATCAGCAGGCCGGGCAGCAGCGCGGTGCGCATCGCCTTCATGTCCTCGCTGATCGGATTGGCGAGGACCCACGGCGTGTCGTTGCCGTCGGAGAAGTGGTTCGCAGCCCACTCGGGCAGGAAGCTCCACGTCACCGCCTCGTTAAGCCCGCTCGCGGCGGCGGCGCGCCGGAGGCCGCGCTCCAGCTTCTGCTGCGGCGTGGCGGTCGGGCGCGCGACGCCTTCGGCGCGGGGGAGAGCAACGCTCGCCACCTTGTCGAGGCCGTGGATGCGGACGACTTCCTCGACCAGATCGGCCGGGCCTTCGATGTCGTGGCGACGCGGGGGGCAGGTGACGTTCCAGTCTGCCGCGACGGTAAAGCCGAGGCTCTCGAGGATGCGCTGCTGCTCGGTTTCAGAAACATCCACCCCGCCGAGGCGGAGCGTGTGACCCGGATCGAAGGCGACAACCTTGGGCGCGATCGGCGGCGAACCGGCGCGGACGACTTCACTGGGAGTGCCGCCAGCCAGTTCCACGATCAGACCGGTCAGCAGATCGAGGCCCTGATCGAGGAACTCCGGATCAACCCCGCGCTCGAACCGGGTGCGGGCGTCGCTCGACAGACCAAGCTTGCGCCCGGTCGCGCCGATGCGCGCCGGGTTGAAATAGGCGATCTCGAGCAGCACGTCGGTGGTGTCGTCCTGCACCCCCGAATGTTCGCCGCCCATGATCCCGGCGATGTCGTGGACGCCCTTGTCGTCGGCGATCACCATCATCTCGGCGTCGAGCGTGTAGGTCTTCTCGTTGAGCGCTTGGCATTGCTCGCCATCCTTGGCGCGCCGCGCGACCACCGCCCCCGAGAGCTTGGCAAGATCATAGGCGTGCGCCGGACGACCGAAGCCAAGCATCAGGAAGTTTGTCAGGTCGACCAGCAGCGAGATCGGACGCTGGCCTGCGCTCTTCAGCCGCGCCTGAAGCCAGTCGGGCGAGGGGCCATTCTTCACGCCCTTCACCACGCGGCCATAGAAGGCCGGGCAGCCCTCGGGATCGTCGGTGCGGATTTCGACCGGGCACGCGCCAGCCGCGCTGAAGGCAGGCATGGCGATCGGCTTCAGCGTCCCCAAGCCCTTTGCGGCCAGATCGCGGGCGATGCCATACACGCCCATGCAGTCCGGACGGTTGGGGGTCACGGCGACTTCGATCACCGGGTCGCTGCCGTTGTAATCGGCGAAACTCGTGCCGACCGGCGCGTCTTCGGGCAGCTCGATGATCCCGTCATGATCGTCGCCCAACTCCAGCTCGCGGGTGGAGCACATCATGCCGTTGCTCTCGACGCCGCGGATCGCGCTCTTGCGCAGCACCATGCCGTTGGCAGGAACAGTCGCGCCGGGCAGCCCGAGCACGCCCTTCATCCCCGCGCGAGCATTGGGCGCGCCGCACACGACCTGCAGCGGCTGACCGTCGCCTGTGTCGACGGTGAGCACCTGCAGCTTGTCGGCATCGGGATGGCGCGCGGCGGTCAGCACATGGGCGATGCGGAAGCCTGCCAGCTTCTCGGCCGGGTCTTCCACGCCTTCCACTTCAAGCCCGATGGCATTGAGCGCGTCGCAGATCTCCGAAACAGTGGCGGTGGTCTCAAGATAATCCTTGAGCCAGATCAGCGAGAATTTCATGCGCGCGCTCCCACACCAGCGGAGAGTGTCGGCTGGTCAAACGGCGAGAAGCCGTAATGCGCCAGCCAGCGGCCATCGCCGTCGAAGAAGGCGCGCAGGTCGTTCATCCCGTATTTGAGCATCGCGATCCGGTCGATCCCGAGGCCGAAGGCGAAGCCCTGCCACTCCGTGGGATCAAGTCCGGCGAATTCCAGCACCCGCGCATTCACCATCCCGCTGCCGCCCAGCTCCATCCACGCATGGCCCGGCGCATCGCCGTGCCCGCCGACCACGCGGCGGCCGCCTTCGTTGGAGTAGCCGACATCGACCTCGACGCTGGGTTCGGTGAAGGGGAAGTAGCTGGGGCGCAGGCGCAGGGTGATGTCCTCACGCTCGAAGAAGGCCTTGAAGAAGGTCTCCAGCGTCCACTTGAGGTGGCCGAGGTGAATGTCGCGGTCGATCACCAGCCCCTCGACCTGGTGGAACATCGGCGTGTGCGTGGCGTCGCTGTCCGAGCGGTAGACGCGCCCAGGGGCGATGATGCGGATCGGCGCGCCCTCGGCCAGCATCGCGCGGATCTGCACCGGCGACGTGTGGGTGCGCAAGAGAACGTCCTTCCCCTCGGCAGTCTTGTCCGGGAAGTAGAACGTGTCATGCATCGCCCGCGCCGGGTGCGTCTCGTCCATGTTGAGCGCGGTGAAATTGTGCCAGTCGTCCTCGATCTCGGGGCCGGTGGCGACCGCGAAGCCCAAGTCGGCGAAGATCTCGGCAAGCTCGTCCATCACCTGGCTGACGGGGTGCACCGAGCCCTTGGGCGCGGCGGGCGCGGGGAGGGTCAGGTCGACCGTCTCGCGCGCGAGTTGCTCCTCGAGCGCCGCAGCCTCGAGCGCGGCCTTCTTCGCATCCAATGCCTCGGCAATCGCAGCCCGCGCGGACTGGATCGCCGGGGCAGCTGCCGTGCGCTCTTCCGGGCTCATGCCGCCAAGGGTCTTGAGGGCAAGGCTCACCCAGCCCTTCTTGCCGAGGGTTTCGAGCCGCTCGGCCTCAAGCGCATCGAGGCTGGTCGCCGCGCCAATCGCGGCCAGCGCGGCCTCGGTCCGGGAAGTGATGTCGGTCATGGATTTCGGATGCTCTGACAGCGGGATTTTCGCCGCTGCCCGCTAGCGGCAAATCGTCCCGATTGCAAAGGACGTTGGAAGTTCCGGGGTCGCTCAGGGGGTCGGCGCGTGGAGCCCCTGCACCGCCTGCCCCGCCGCCGCCATCCGCGCCTGCGCGGCTGCCGCCAGCAGCGGCTTGTCGGCGCGGGCATACTCGGACGGGCTCATCCCCATGAAGCGCCGGAAATCGCGGACGAAATGCGACTGATCGTGATAGGTGCAATCGAGCGTCCCGAGCCACTTGCGCGAGGGATCGATCATGAACTGCGCCAGGCTGCGCAGGAACCGCTGGCGGCGCAGCAGCAGCTTGGGCGGAAAGCCGAAGGCGCGGCGCGAGAGGCGCTCGAGGCTGCGCACCGTCATCCCCACCCGCGCGGCGATATCCGCCACGGTGAGCGTGTCGGGATCGACCAGCGCGGCGTGGACTTCGAGGATCGCTGCCTCGCCCGGCAGCGCGGGCACGTCCAACAGATCGGCCATGTGCGCCTCGATCAGCGCGAGCTCCTCTGCATGGTCGCCGCTGCTCCGCGCGATCGCCTCGGCGAGCGGCACGAAGGCAGCGAAGACCGGATCGGCGGCGCCATCGACGAAGCGGTCGGCATAGTCGCTGGCCCTGGCGGCAAACAGCCGGGCCCAGCCCAGCGGCAGCAGCCCGATTCCCCAGCTGTGCCCCGAGCCGAGCCGAAAACGCACCGCACGGCTGGTCGGCCCGGTGACGGTGAAAGCCGGGCACGGCGCAAGCGGCCCCGGCCCGATCACCGACTGCGCCTCGACCGCCCCCAGGAACCGGACATTGGCCCATTCGGGATGCAGCCAGTCCTCGAGGCAACCCCGCTTCACCGAGCAAACCACGTCGGTGCGATAATATGTTGTCACAAACCGGCGCAGTGGCTCTGCCGGCAAGGCAAACCGCAATTGTACCGAATCCCCTGTAAGCGCGTGCATGTGCCCTCGTCCCCCGCCGCGTCGTGTCCGTACAACGCGTCCCGAATGCGACCGCTTATTGACCTTCTCAGGGTCTTTGGGGGGAAATAGCATGATCAGGAATGCAGGGGTAGCCGTGCTTGCGGCAGGGGCAATCGTGTAGGCTCAGGGTGCCGCAGCCAAGGACAAGGCACCGCCGGTCGAGCTGGTGCGCTCGGGCGCGGCGAGCGGGCTGCTGCGCGGCGTGCCAGGCGCAGGCGCGGTGCTGGGGATGTTCGGCGGGCTCGGCGGCAAGAAGAAGACCGTCGCTGCGGGTCTGCGCGTGGTGAGCCCGGCCAACGGCCTGACGGTCGCCGCCGGTCAGGGCGTGGTCAAGAAGTCGAGCCTGAGCTTCGGCGGGGCCGGCGCGGGCTGGGCCAGCACGGCCGCCGGCGCGGCAGGCTATCAGGGCAGCAAGGACGGCGAGATGCCGACCGAGGCCTTCGTGATCGCCTTCAACCAGCTGGTTGCCCAGCGCGAGCTGATGGCGGGCGCGCCCGAGGTCGCAGGCGCGGCACCCGGCGCCATCGTCGCGGCCGACACCGTAATGCGCGCCGCCGCCGGCAAGGAGGCCGCCGAGGTCCGCGCGCTGCGTGCAGGCACCGAGCTCGAGCCCACCGGCAAGCGCGAGGGGCTGTCTGTCGA
>NZ_JAMNXL010000252.1 GCF_023653175.1 Erythrobacter sp.
ATCTTCCACTGGTTTCCGGTCGCGATCGCCTTGACCGGGGTGAGATCGGGCCAGTCCCAGAAGCGCTTGGCCTCGCTGAGCGCGCGCGCCTCGGTCGTCGCGGTCCCCGCCCCGCCGCGCCCCGCGCCGCACACGGCGGTGTTGCCCGCCTTGAAGATCCCCGCGGGCACGGTGAGCGTGAAGCTGCCCTTGGCGACCGGCCCTGCGGTAATCTTGCCGTGGCGTTCGGTGTTCGAGAAGGGGATCACCTCCATCGTCACCGCGTGCTTGCCCGGCGCGAGCAGCCCCGCCGCCGTCGCGCGGCTGAGCAGCTCGAGGAAGGCGTCGGTCCCCGGCGTCACCTGCGCATTGCCGGGATTGACGAACTGCCCGCGCCAGGTGGTCCAGGTCTCGTGGTCCTTGCGCCCGCCCCAGGGGAAGATCCCGGTGTCGAAGCTCTGCCCGCCCACGGTGAAGCGCGCGACATAGTGGACCCCGTCGGGATAGGTTTCCTGCGCGGGCACGTTGTTGGCGAGCGCCAGCGCATTGGCGGCGGACCGCTCGGTGAAGACGCGGAAGAACATCGGCTCGCCCAGCGTGAAGTCGCTGGCGATATCGCCCTCGGTGATCGCACCGATGCCGAGATCGCGGCGGGTGAAGACGATCTGGCTCTGGTGCGCGGCGTGGACGGGGTTGTGCACGCCCTGATCGGGGAACATGCCGCCGGTGCTGGCAGCGGGTTTGGACGCGCTCGCGCTCGCCGCAGGCAGCGGCCGGCGGGTCGGGCGTTCGGGGGCGGGCGTGCCTGCGGGCGCGGGGGGCTTGCCGACCGCATCGCGCAGCCGCTTGAACGGGTCTTGCCCCGCGGCCTCGGCCCCGGTCAGTGCGACCGCTCCAAGGGCTGCAGCCATGATCCAACGCTCGCGCATGGTGATTCTCCTCCTCCCGTCTCGTGAGGCTTTCATGCTGCGGCCCCGGAGCGGCGCGGGCCATCCCCCCATCTGGCGGGGATGCTGCGGGCGCGGGGCTGTGTTCTGTTCATCGGCAGATAAGAAAGGACAGTCGCATGGGTTGGTGGAGCACTTTGGTCGGCGGCGGCTCGGCGGAAGAGCGGGCGGCGCGGGCGCAGGCCAAGGCCGACAACCTCGCCGCGCGCGAGGCGGCAGATGCGGCGGAGAAGGCCCGGCGCAATCTCGCACTGTTCGACCGGGCGCTGGGCAACGACCCCGACAATCCCGGCCTCGCCGCGCGGCGCCAGGCTGCGATCAGTCTGGTGCTGGCAAGCGAGCTGACCATGGGCCGCGAGGCGTGGCTCGCCATCGCGCGCGACCACCCGTCCGAGCTTGCGCTGGCGCTCGAACAGGTCGGCGTCAGCTACCATCTCGAAAAGGACTATGCGGCGGCGCTCAAGCATTACGAAGATGCGATCCGCGTCGGCGCTGATGCCGGGCAGCTTGCCGACAACATTGCCGAAGCGCGCAAGGGCCTTGCCGCGCTGGATTGAGTATTGGCGCCGGTTGATGCGCCTTGCCGATAAGATCATAACACGGGTTGCAGGCAAAATGGACATGATGATGGCGCAGGGCGAAGAGCATCGAGCACGCGCGGACGAGGGCTGCGGGCCCGCCCCCGATCCTGCCGGGGCGGCGCGCGTCATCATCGTCGAGGATGACGAACGGCTGCGTGCCTATGCCATCGACGCGCTGGCGGCCGCGCCCGATATCGCGGTGGTCGGCGATGCCGGATGCCTTGCCGATGGCCTGCCGCTGGTCGACCTGATGCCCGATCTGGCGCTGCTCGATCTCGGCCTGCCCGATGGCAGCGGCATCCGCGTGATCGAGGCGATCCGCGCGCATGTGCCGGGCTGCAAGGTGCTGGTCTTCACCGTCTTCGAAGACCGCGCGAGCGTGCTCGGCACGCTGAAGGCGGGCGCGGACGGCTATATCCTCAAGGACACGACCGCCGACATGGTGCTCGCCCATGTCCGCGCGACGCTGGCGGGCGAGACCCCGATCAGCGCGCGTGCGGCCGGGCACCTGCTCAGCCTGGTCCGCGACGAGCCGGTGGCTGAAACGTCCGAACCCGGCGCACCCCACCTCTCCCCGCGCGAGCGCGAGCTGCTCGAATATCTCGCACGCGGATTGAGCCGCAAGGAAGCCGCGCGGGTGATGAACCTCTCGCCCTACACCGTCGCCGAATATGTGCAGGGGATCTACAGGAAGCTGCACGTCAGATCGCGCGGCGAGGCGGTGTTCGAGGCGATCCAGGCCAAGCTCATCCGTATCGACCGGGAATAGGCTTGCGGGGGGGCTCGCTGCCCCCCACCCCCCTCGCCTGTGGGGATAGGATAAAACGCCCCCCGGCGCGATTGCGGCATGGAAATCAGCACCCTGGAGGGGAGTTTCCATGTCCAAGTCCCGTCGCCGTATCGCTCACGCCGCCCTGCTGGCGTCCGCCTCGTTCCTGTCCTTGACCATTGCGAGCCCGGCGCAGGCGCAGTGCGTGCCGACCCCGACGCAGCCGCTCAACAACATCACCACCGATAGCACGGTCGTCTCCTGCACGGGCAGCGTCAACGGGCCCGTCATCACCGTGAACGCCAACGGCACCAATGTGGACACCAACGGTTCGGGAACGTTCGTCACCGGAGCGAACATCAACGTCACGGGAAACAGCAATGTTGTCCAGGTTCGCAACGGTGCGGTCCTGAACGGGTCGCAGATCACCTTGACCGGCGCTGGAAACACCGTGCTTTACGGGGGCGGTGCCATTTCCAATGGTTCGATCGTCAATATCAGCGGCGCGAATTCGCAGCTGCTCTTCCTCTCCGGATCGCAGGTCACCCAGAACCCAGGCCAGACCACCATCTCGGCCCTCGCAGGCGAGCAGAACACCATCCTGATCTCTGCGGGAGGCGGCCTGTTTACGACCGGCGGCAACGGGCAATATCTGCTTGTCGGAGGCACGGGCAATCAGAACGTGCAAATCGAGGGCTTCCTCGTTGCGCCGAGCGACGGGCTCGCCATTTCGCTGGGTGACGGGGATGATCGGATCGACATTGGCAGTTCGGCCAATATCTCCACACAAGCTTCGGGCGCCGCCCTGTTCGATGGCGGCGCTGGCAACGACATCTTCAGTATCAACATCAATGGCAGCTGGATCCACGACACGGTCGGGTTCGAGATCATCAACATCAACCCCAACACCGCTATCACCCTGACCGGCAGCAATGTCGACGCGGTCCAGTTCAATGTGCAGGGCGGCAGTGTCACAGTGACCAGCGGGGCGGCGCTGGGCGTTGCAAACAGCACGGTCGACATTGGCCAGTTCGGCACTCTCACGCTCGGTTACACCGCATCGGCCAGCTTCGACAACACGCTGACCGGCAGCGGTGGGCTGAAGGTCGATGCCTCGGGCGCCACGATCACCTTTGGCGGCAATGGCAGCGGTTACACCGGCGCGGTGAACATCACGAACGGCACGACGGCTGTGCTGGGGAATGCCAACGCGGTCGGGGCGGGGGCGATCACCAATGACGGCACGATCTCGTGGGGCGATTTCAATCTCGCCAACGATATCGGGGGCACTGGAGGTCTGATCTACACCGGGGTCGGCACCGGCGACCTCAGCGGCGCGAACAGCTTCAGCGGCGGCATCGACATCCAGAGCGGCAGCTTGCGCGTCACGAATGTCGGCGCGCTCGGTACCGGCACGATCACCACCACCACCGGCGGTGTCATCCTGCAAATGGACACTAGCGGCAATCAAGTGCTGGCCAACAACCTAACCGGCGCGCTGGTGCTGGCCAAGACCAGCGGCGGCATCCTCGATGTGACCGGCACCAACACCTATACCGGCGGCACGCTTATCGATGACGGCGCGATCCGGGTCGACGATTTCGCGCGGCTCGGCACGGGGCAGGTGATCGCCAATGCGAACGGAAGCCTGATCCTGAACTACA
>NZ_JAMNXL010000253.1 GCF_023653175.1 Erythrobacter sp.
GGTGTCGAAGTTTTCAATCTACTCGATAGCCGAGACGCGGACATCACCTATTTCTATCAATCCCGCCTCCCCGGCGAGGCGCACGGCGTTGAAGATCGCCATTTCCATCCAGTCGAACCGCGTCAGGTCCGGGCGAGCCTGAGATACACTTTTTAATGAGGCTTGCCGCAATCTCCCAACGCCTCAAATCATTATTGCCGAGCGGGATTCCGATCCGGTGAACCCGCTTGACGGCTGTCGACCGAGAGAGGGGCAGGCTTTAGCGCAGCTTTTTGCCTCTCGCTGCCGGGGGCCAGCCAATCAATACCGTCCCAAGAGCCTGACCATTCTATCTCCGGGAGTAGGCTGTGAAACGTCAAATTAGCCTCAATCGCTTCCATCAAAGCCAAGGCCGAATGTGGGTGCTAGCAGCAATGCTGGATCACGAACGTGGCTTCGTCTTGTCCGGCACATCGCAAAGGACGCATCTCCGCTACTGGCAAAACAAAATACTGAAAATAAACGATAATATTTCAGAGCGGTTCGTTTACCTCATCCGCCTGTATGCCCCTCCTGTGAAGAAGAGACCGGACGACAGGATCCACGACGTCGCCGATGATCAGGATCGGCGTGGCTTCCGCCCGATCGGCGTTACGATACAGGACTGCGTTCAATGACATTTTCAGAGCCCTTGCTGGAAGACGGCGGCTCTGAAAGGCGTGCTCCAGGGTTCGACAGACGAGAGGAACCATGTGCCCTCGCTGAGGATGCAAGGAAACGCGGGTTCACCCGGCGCATTGGAAGCAACCCTCAGTCAATATCGGCCGTGCCGACGTTAGGTGCCGGCGCAGCGGCGCTGGTGATCAGCCCTCCCGCTGGTTGATCTCGATGCCGCCTTCGTCATTGACAGAGACGATGAAGGTCGGCGCGACGGTGATCTCCGACTTGACCGGGACATCGGGAAGGCGGGCGAACAATTCCTCCCCATCGACGCTGAAACCGAGCTTGACCCATGCGACCTTGCCCACCGCGCGGGGGAAATAGATGCGGGTGTGGGTATCGGGCGCCGCCGTCTTGGTCTGCCCCTTGCGGCGATCGACCAGCCCGTTCGGGGCCGTAGCTTCGCCCGTCTCATCGGAATACACATAGGCAGAAACGAGCGTGTAGGGCGTGAGGTTCAGGATCTGGATCTCGCCGACCTCCGCCTCGGGGGCGGTGGCGAGCGGGGCGGACCCGGTCGGGGCAGCCGCGAGCTGGGCCGGTGCAAGGGCGGCGAGGAACAGGGCGAGGCCGGGACGCGCAGCCTTCAGCCCGCCGGAGACGTTCTTGAACATGGTTTCGTTTCCTTCCTTCAAATTCTCCGTGACGAGCCCGGGCTCAGCACAGCGGGGTTTCGTCCACCACCAGCCGGGTGAAGGCGCTTGTATGTGCCAGCGTGTCCGAGCGTGTCGTGGATTGCGGTCGGTCATAGGCGGCCGCGAAATCCTCGCGCGTGGCGAACCACTGTTCGGCCACACCGTCCCATTCGCAGCCGAGCGCAGGGCTGCCCGGCAGGTCATCCTTGTCGGCGACGCGGATGTTGACGGTATAGCGGGCGAGATGCGGCGACTGGCTCGCCAGCACATCCTGCGCATGGGCGAGCCACCATTCGCGGAATTCTTCCAGCGAGAGACCGTCGGCGCGTTTCAGGAACCACAGAACCTTGATCATCGCAGGCCTCTCGTATGCATGGTGTCGACAAACTAGACTGTCGACATGGGAATTTCAAGCGTGCATCGTGCATACGAACGTCACCATTCCGCGTACGGGACCATGATGCCCACCAACGAGCAAGACCCTCACTCTGACCCCGCCACTGCAAGCCCGGTGCGGGCCGCGCGCGGGACCGGCGCCCAGCTGGTCTACGAAAAGCTGCGGCGCGAAATCCTCGATCTCAACCTCGAGCCGGGTGCCCTGCTGGATGAAACCGAGCTTTCCTATCGCTACAACGTCTCGCGCTCGCCGGTGCGCGAGGCCTTGATCAGGCTGGCTGCGGAAGGTCTTGTGCACACCTTGCGCAACCGCAGTTCGGTTGTCGCTTCGTTCGATATCGCCGAGCTGCTGGGCTATTTCGACGCGCTCGATCTGATGTACCGCACCACGGCGCGCATGGCCGCGCTCAATGCCGACGAGGCGGCCATCGCCCTGATCCGGCAGGAGATGGAGGCACATGAAGCGGCGATTCGCGGGCAGGATCCGCTCGCCGTCATGGCGCACAATGCCGATTTCCACATCGCCATCGCCAAGGCGGGCGGGAACCCCTACTTCGTCAATTGGACCAAGAACGTGCTGCTTAGTGGCCAGCGGATCCTGCGGCTCTACATGCGCCACTTCAAGGACGAGCCGACCGATGACATGCGCGGGGAGCATGCCGATCTGCTGGCCGCCATCGCAGATGGCGATGCGGCGGCGGCAGAGGCGGCCGCTGCACAGGATGCGCGCATCTTGAGCAAGGAGATGCTGGCCTTCCTCACCCGTCGCAGGACCGAGGGGCTTCTGCCTGCCAGCACCACCGAGACGGGCTAGCGCGCCGACAGCCTAGATCGCGGACATCAGCGAGGGTGCCGGGATGTCCGCATCGTTCGTCCGGCACATGTCGAGCGCCGCGAGCGCCCCGAACACCATCGCCGGGCCGATCGTCGCGCCGCCCGCCGGATAGGCCCCGCCAAAGGGCGATGCGGCATCATTGCCGGCGACATAAAGGCCCGGGATCGGCTGCCCTTCGCCATCGAGCGCACGTGCCCTCGCATCGGCCCGCACGCCGACGAAGCCGCCGATATCCGAAGGCAGGATGCGCACGGCGTAGAACGGCGCCTGTTCGAGTGGGCCGAGGCTGGGGTTGGGCAGGGATCGCGGATCGCCGTAATGGCGGTTAATTCCCGATTGGCCGCGCCCGAACGCGGGGTCGCGGCCCTCCCGTGCGTGGCGGTTGAATGCTGCGATAGTCTCATCGAGCGCCGACGGCGGCAGGCCGATTGCGGACGCGAGGTCGGTGATGGTCCCCGCACGCCGCAGGTAGCCGCGATCGAGGTAGGGCTTGATCGGCGCCGGCCAAGGCGGCACCGCGCCCACGCCGAAGCGCCGCAACGCGCGGTGATCGGCGATGATCCAGCCCTCGGCCTCGGGGCGTCCGGCCGCCTGTTCTACCAGCGCGCGGGCGAACCGGTGATAGGTATCGGCCTCGTTGGCGAAGCGGCGCCCTTCACTGTTGACCGCAATGACGCCCGGCTTGGCGCGCTCGATGAAATGCGGAAAGCTCTCGTGTCCGCCACCGGGCAGCGGGACCCGGCTGGCGGGGACCCACGCGCAAGGATTGCTCACATCCGTCACGCGCTGCGCCCCTGCTGCCAGAGCCAGCCGCCATCCGTCACCGCGCACCCCTGGGCCGACCAGCCGCAGGTGGGTCTGCCCGGCGGCGAGATTGTCGAGAAAGGCACCGGCCAGCTGCTGATCGCCGGTCACCCCGCCGCTCGCCAGCACAACCCCGACATGGGCGGTTATGCGGTGGGCGCCCTCGGGCCGCATGACAACCGCGCCGGTCACGCGGCGATGGCGAGTTTCCAGCGCTTCGACCGGGCTCGATAGCTGCAGTATTGCGCCATGCCGGATCGCCGCCTGTGCCAGCCGGGCGACCAGGGCCTGGCCATTGGCGATGCGATAGCCGCGCCTGGCCCCGGCGATCCGGTCGCGGCAATATTGCGCCGTGTGCCGCATGACGCGCAAGGTCGCCCCGGGGTCGCGCAGCACCCGCAGGTAATCGGGATAGTCGGCGCTCGCCACGGTCATCCCGCCGAACAGCTGGCTCGACCGGAGCGGAGGCTGAAGCTGGTCGAACAACTCGCCGAGGCACCGGCCGTCCAGCGGGCGAGGACACAGCGAGCGGCTTCCGCGGCTCGCTCCGGGTGCTTCGGCATCA
>NZ_JAMNXL010000086.1 GCF_023653175.1 Erythrobacter sp.
GCACCGACGTTGACGGCGACCGGCCCGCGCTCCAACCGGTGCGACACAGAGCCACCCAGCACCCAGCGTTTGTCGCGCTGAACGAACTCGTCACCACGCACCGGGTCTTCAAGGAAGTAGGTGAAGTTGGACACCAGCTCGAATTCGTACCGTGTGGCATATGCTGAAAACGTGGTGCCGCCCAGTGCCCCGCCCAACACAAAGCCGAGGCGCGTCGTGCTTCCCCCAAGATCATCATCGATATTGCCCAAGCGGTCGATCAGCCCGCTGGCGACCGCGCGTTCCGGCACCTGATCGGTCGATGTCCAGCGGGCGTCATAGGCGTTGAACTGGAGCGAAAAGCGGTTGGTCTCGCCGCCAACGGAATATTTCACCAGCCCCAAAAAACGCTCGAGATCTTCCTCTAGCAGCCAGGGACCATCATAAAATTGCGCATCACCCACGAACAGCAAGTCGCCGCCGCCGAGGCCGGTGCTTCCGCCAGCAACGCCGCGCACGAAGCCGAATTCGCCGACCTGCGCCTCGGCGAAGGGGCGCAAGGTGTCGGCGGTCTTGAAGGCGGCGGTCCCTGCTGCGCTGAAATCGCCGACATCGGCAAAATAGGGGCCTTTGCGGAAGTCGATCCGTTCAACCGCCTCGGGAATCAGGAAATTGAAATCGAGATAGCCCTGCCCGTGTCCGTGCGAGCGCATATTGATGGGAACGCCATCGACAAATCCGGCAAAATCCGTGCCGTGATCAAGGTTGAAACCGCGCAGGAAGAACTGGTTGGCCTTGCCGCTACCCGAATGCTGCGTGGCGACCAGGCCGGGCACGTTCTCCACCAATTCACCGATCCGAGAAATCGGAACCGCGTCAAAATCGGCATAGCCGACTGTCCCTTGCGATGCGGACCGGGCAATGCCGATTTCTTCCAGCTCACGGCCGTAAACGATGATCTGTTGTGGCTCGCCGCTTTCCATTTCGGCTAGTTCCGGCTCGGCTGTAGCTTGCGCTGCTGCTGCGGTGGCGAAGGTGCAAAGTGCTGTCCCCGCCAGTCCAATCGCCAGCCTTCGGGAGTGCGCCGATGCAGTGGTTGCAGACATGGCAAATCCTTCGCTAGCGGACAAGGAGGGTCAGGCCGTTCGCAGCTTTCCCGCATGGTAGCGTCGCGCGAACAGAATCAATCCGGCGAACAGCACGGAGAAAAACACCAGCATCATGCTCGTCTCGACCACCGCTTCGAACGGCGTGACAATGTTCTCGTCGAGGCCGATATAACGGTCCGCCACCCACACCGCCGCGACGACGCAACAAAACAGCGACAGTGCGGTACGCAGCCGCTGATAGGCCGGTGTAGCAGCGATGGTCACCAGTGCGGGGACGATCGCGAGTGCGATGGCGATCTGAACCAGTTCGATCCCGACGTTGAAGCCGAGAAGCGTGACGATATTGCGCGCCACGGACAAATCGGTCGCGCTCAAAAATCCGGCAAAGCCAAGGCCGTGGACAAGCCCGAAGAGCGTGGCGAACAGAGCCTCTCGGCGGTGGAAGATCGGGCGGATTGCATGGATCGCTGCAATCAACACCGATACCGCAATCAGGGTCTCTACCAGCGGTCCAGGAAGAGTCAGCCCGCCCAGCGATGCCGCGATCAGGGTGGCACTGTGTCCCAGCGTGAAGCCTGAAATCAGGATTGCCGCGGAACGGATCGTCGGCTTTGAACCGCGCGCTTCACGCCAGCGTCCGCCGCGCGCCATCAGCGGCAGCGGCAACAGCAACGCCAGCAAAAACGCCAGATGATCGATCCCACCAAGGATGTGCCCGGCACCAAGACTGACTGCATTGGCAAAGGGCATCCAGGTGCGCGCCGCGCCGCGGTTGATCTCCAGCGCATTGCGGCTTGCGCGCAAGGTGCCGATGACGTCGGGCTCGTCGCCCAGTTTGCTCACCGGATCGCGGCGCAGCATGACCAGCACGAAATGGTCGGGCACCGTCCCGATCACCGCGCGCCAACGAAGCGTGAAGTCGCTCAGTTGCGCTGGATCTCGCGGCACAAGGGAGAGCGTCGCGACGAGGTCTGGCGTGCCATCGCGGGTGACGAAGTCGAGACTCTCCACCCGCGTCTGCCACACGCTAGCGCCGCTGCTGGCCGAGATAAAGCCGGCAAGATAGCGCCGCGCCTGCGCACGAGATACCTCATCTGCAGCGATGCGGTTGCCGCTGGCATAGGCATATTCCGCCGCCGGTACGACGACCTCCAGTTCGAGCCGGTCGGCGTGGAAATCGAGATAGGCTTCGCTGTTCGGCGCCTGGTGCGCCCTTGCCATGCCTGTCAGCGCGACAAAAGCGAGCAGCCATGCCGTGACGTTCCGGATCAGCCGTGTGCGAGCCATATCAGCCTCGTTGCCGGATCACCGATTTTTGGATTGATCGCGCGCGCCTGCTCGTTGGCAATATCCGCCGCATTGGTCTCGCCAAGAATTGTAAGCGCTTGCGCCTTGATTGCGAAGAGCTGCGCGGATCGCCAGCCGGACCGCTCTGCAAGGCCAATTTCGGTCATCGCCGAGCGGGCCTGATCATTCGCCATGAGCGCCCGAGCCAATAGCAGCCGTGCCTCGCCGTACGGGCGGGCTTTTGCATTGATCGTGGCCAGTCGCAGCGCCTCTGTAGCATCGCCGAAGACGAGCTCATGCTCGGCGGCATGGGCGGCGAAGGCTGCGGGGTATTTGCGGGCCCACTCCTGCCAGATTGCGCCCGACTTTTCCGCCCAGGCGCGGCTTCGGGTGTTGTCGCCGCGAACGCGCCACACCAGCGCCAGCATATCCATCGCCTCGGGCCGATTATGATCGCGCGCCACTCTTTCAAGTTCGGCAATGGCGCTGTCCGTCTGACCAATAGCGAGGCGCGCCTCGGCCCGGTAGAGTGCGGTCAGCCAGTGACCGGAAAACAGTGCTTCGGCCCTGTCGAACCAGTCGTTCGCAGTTTCATAATCGCCGCGAGCGCTCGCAATCATACCGGTCTGGAGCGCTATGCCCGACAGCACCACCGGCGTAAGTTTTTCGGTGCGGGTAGCCTCGGCCAATGTTGCGATGGCGGCATCGAATTCTCCCGAGACGCGCCGAAGATTGGCCAAGCGCAGCGCAACGGAGACATGTGGGTCGATCTGCGCAGCCTCGCGGTAGAGACTCAATGCGCGGGCGTGGTCGCCGGTGTAGAGTGCCAGATCGCCGCGCATCGCGGCGGCTTCCGAACGGATCGGTCTTTCAGGCACAACGCTGGCGCGAGAAAGAACGCCGATCTCCCGCGCCGTCTCGGCCAGATCGTGCCGCGCCATGGCCAGTTCGGCCCGCAATTCAGGCACACCCGACGGCACAGGAGCAAGCGCGCGAACTGCGGCGATCTCGTGCTCGGCCATGTCGAGATAGGCGATCTCGCCGGTCAGGCGGAACAGTGAAAGCGCCGCAGCACCAGCGCCAGCGTGAGGGAGCCATTCATTCGGGGTGCGCTCGATGCGGGCCTGTGACAGGGCTAGCCGCTCGTTGTGACCGGCGAGAAGTCCAGTATAAGTCGTTGGGCCGTAAGCTGGCCGTTCCAGGGCAAAAACGGGATTGGGGAAGCCGTCGCCGCGCTGGGTCAGCCATTGCAGCAGCGCAACACTTAAGACCGCGAACATCGCCATCAGTGGCCAACGAAGCATTCTGGTCATGGCGTCCTTGCTTCATTATTGTGAACCGGGCAGGCCTAATGAGGTAGGACCTGCCCGGTTGTCGGAACGGGGGGCAGCGTTCCGGTGGTTGCTTCAGCGGGCGCGGGCGCAGGGTGTCAGACCCGCTCCGACCAGATCATCAGCCAGCGCGTTGGTAAGCCCGGTCAGCTGTGCGCTCAATTCCGGCACAAAGTCGCCATCGGCATCGTCCGCGGGATTGGCGTCGTTGTAGGCGTTCTTCATGGCCGAACCGATCAACGCGGTCGAAACCGCTGGCATGCCCATGCGATCGACCCGCGTATAGGCGCTTGCCGCATCGGTGCGGAACGTGAAGCCCGAACCCGGCGATGTCATGACCTGCGTTCCTTGCGCGGGTGCGAGGAACGGAAAGCCGGTCGGTAGCGGCACATCATTGCGCGGCGGATTGAGCGGCAGTCCTGCCAAAGTCCCGGGCCCGTTGCGGGCAAGATCAAGGAAGATCACCGCCAAGGTCACGTCGATGACCGGATCAGCCAGCAGACGCCCATTGGGGAATCCGGCATTGGCCGCGAGGTTGAGCGTCAGCGTGTCGGGAACCACGGCGGCAGCTACGGTCACGCCGCCGGTTCCGGGGACCACCTGGTTGAGGCAGGGGCCGACGTCGAAGCCGATCGGAGAAGGCGACGGGCTTGGCGTTGGGGTCGGAGTTGGCGCGACAACGACGGGCGGCGGCGCCATCTCGTCATCCCCGCAGGCCGCCAAAAGGCCGAGCGTCGCAATCAGCGGAGCAGCCGACAGCGCCCTGCGGAGCGATTTTGCATAGTTCGTTGTCATCACAATTGACCTCCAAAACGCGCAGTTGTGGCCCACACGTCCACGAGGTTTGTTCCATTTTCGATCCGGTCGCGCGGGATCGAGATGACGATTGCCGTGAGATTCTGCCCGGCGAAAAAGTCGCGCTGGTTGTTGAAGCTCAATGTTCCGGTGGCGACCGTGTCGCGGAAGCCCTGAAGGTCAAAGAAGAACGGATCATCGAACAGACCGGCCCGCACGCGCACGCCGTCCTTGACGAGATCGGTCTCCACCGCCCCTTCAACTGCCCCGGTCACGCCGGGAAGGCCCCTCACCTGAACCCCGAAAGTGTTGCTGCCCGAGCCTTGTCCGAAGCGGACCTCGATGGGAATGTTGGGCGTGGTGCGCGGCGCCGCGTTTGACACATTGATGGTGTAGAGCACGTTCGGGTCATAGGTGGCTGGAAGATTGGTCGCCTGGGGGCCAGCGAAGGTCAGCACCAGATTGACGTCCGTGGCGGTGTGCCAGGCGAACACGTCGGCGATGTCGGCCGCCTTGTCGGGCGTGGCGTCGTTTGCAGGGTTCGTGCGGCCCGGCGGGTCAAGGTGATCGGCGGCGATAAGGCCGGCGCCGGTCACATAGAGTGCCCCCCCTGCCAGCGCCATCATGACCCCCGCAGTCAGGGGCAGTGCGTGTCTCATTTTCACCCGGCTTCTCCTCGCGCAATGCATCAATTGACTGGCCGCGCACGTTACTGCGCCAAGGCCCTACGCCTGCGATCGGCATCCGGTTTTGAGCGGGTAAAAATATTTTTTTAAACTTGTCTATATTGCTGCCGCCTTCCTAGATCGCGGCATGTTGAAGCGGGAGATTGATCGCGCGCATGGCCAATGACACACTGAATAGTGAGCTACTTCAGATCCTTCTTGCGATGGCAGAAGGTGAGAAAGCAGCTATGCACCGTCTCTACGTGCGGACGTCTCGTGAGCTTTATTCGCTCTGTTTCAGCTTTATTCAAAACCGGGAAGCCAGCGAAGACGTAGTGCATGAGGTGTATTTGAAAGCCTGGAATCGGGCGGCCAGTTACGATCAGACAAAAGGCACTCCCATGGCGTGGCTTACCCGGATTGCGCGCAACAGCGCAATCGACTGGATCAGAGCCCAAAAGCGCCGACAGACAACCGGTGACGACGAACTCATCTTCGTCGTTGACCAAAGTGAGACCGCAGAGGAAATGCTCATCCGGGTAGAACAATCGGATATTGTCAGGCAGCAGGTGGAGAATTTGGCGTCAGCCGATGCCAATCTCATCCGCAGCGCTTATTTGCGCGGCATGACCTATTCTGAGGTGGCAAATGAAACGGGCTTGCCGCTGGGAACGGTCAAGACGCGGATCCGCAGGGGGCTTCGCATAATGCGCGAAAGAATGACCTATGACTGATGACCCAGACGCCCCGAGCGATCTGGAGATGCTGGCCGCCGAATATGCTCTCGGCTTGCTGGAAGCCGACGCTCACGCTGCAGCAGAAGCACGTATTGCGACCGATCCGGAATTCGCAATCCGCGTGGCCCGGTGGGAGGCGGTCGGTCATGATTGGGCAAGCACGGCTCCTTCAGACAAGGATTGGTCGCCGGACGATCTGTGGCAGCGGATGGAAGCCGCTTTTCCGACTGGACGCGAGGCGCACGTCCTCCCTCAGCCAGCCAATGATACAGACACGCCGTCAGCCATACCGCGTTCGGCATCCGGATGGCGGCTGGGGGCGATCGCTGCATCCGTCGCAGCGATGGTGCTTGGCGGGCTCTATTTGGGCGAGCGCGACCGGGCGCAGGAATTCGGCGAGAAGCTTGCTCTGGCCGAAGCGCAAGGCGAAGTGGCCACATCGACCATTCGCGTGGCGCAGGTAAGCCAAGCCGACGGTGCCCCCCTGCTGAGCGTGATTTACGAAGGGCAAGATGGAAGGCTTACTGCGCGAATCGCAGACATTGCGGATCAGAACCTCGTGCCTGAATTGTGGGTGATCGGGCCCGACGGAAAGCCGCGCTCACTGGGACAGGGCATCGGTGGCTCGGTCTTTGTGGTCGAGATTACCGACCAGATGCGCAAGGACATTGCTGCCGGGAGCGTGATCGCGATCTCCCTCGAAAAACCGGCGCCTGCGCCAAGTGCGCAACCAACAGCGGAGCGCATTCTCGGCGCTGCACAGCTTGCTCCAGTGACGTAAGCACAGGCACGTCACTTTGGTTTCTCTGTTTTGTGCCTCCGGTGCCAAGCGCCGTGACATTCGTTCCTCACTGCTGCCAAATAGGTGGCAGAAAGGGGTTTGGAGGGCCGCGAAAGGAGAATGCATTGAGGCGCCAAAGTTGATGGCTTCGGCTGCTCTGAGGAGAAGATGTGATGATGATCCAGACGTGCCCGCATTGTGACATAGCGTCTTCGCAGCGTATAAATGGTTGTTCAAGCCCAAGGCGCAATGACTGGTTCGAGCGACCGCGCTGAACGGATTTTGAAACCGGACTTGGTCTAGCTCGTGCCTTAGCGTCTGATACAATTGCTTCGGTAAAAGCATCGATCGGCGCGTCCCGGCGCATTCTCTTCCTCAGAAGCAAGCGCCGTTGGGCAGACCCGTTTCTCTCCAGCAGATGCCCCGTGGCGGCTCACTTCAAGGCCGACACACCGCAGTCCATTACCCTTGCCAAAAGAGAGCCGTCCAAGCGGGGTCGGTTGCTGCATATCGGTGTTCAGGAAGTGGGCCTTGAATAGCTGCCATTCACGCTCCCGAGCAGGGTTTTGTCCGCTTTCGGCAATGCCAGTCATTCGACATGCCGTTAACGAACGACGGCTAAGTCCCAGATCCAGTCAATGCGGCCGATGGAGACCCCGTCGGCTGTCAGGTAATCGACTGACGAGCCGCAATGGCCGACATCGGCGCGCAAAGCGGCCGCTTCCGGTGTGCAGTCCATGCACGAGGCGAGCCGGCGACAACATTGCTTGGGCTTATGCGACTCCCCTACGGCCTTAGGGGCATCGCGAGCCAGTTGAGCCGTTCAGCGACACCCCAAAAATACCCCCAAGCCGTCGCTATGAGATGAATTCCCAGGTTGCGGGCCCTTAACCCAAGCGTCACAAAACCGTGTTATTTCAGCAACTAAGCGGCTATTTCAAAAGCGGGACCTCGACATTACTCGAGTCCGACTTTCTGATATTTTTCCTTTTATTGTCAGTAATTTATTTCTTTGGTAGCGGAGAAGGGACATTTAGAGAACATACAAGTAATTGAATTGGAAAGCAAAATCAGTCTGCGGCCGTCATGATACCCCCCTTCAATACCCCCACTTTTAAACAATGCTGCAAGGTGACTAAAGGCCAAGTCGAACGATCAATCGCAGAAAATCAGCGGTTCCCCTCTTCGTCTCGAATTCCGCAATTGGACCGTTTGCCGAATGGCGAGTTCCACGCGGAGTGGTACGGAACGCTGCCGTCCGATCATCCACTCAGCTTCGGCAACTCTCGACCCAGAACATGCCGTTCAAGATCGCATGAACAAATGTCACTTTTTGCTGGAAGCTGCCAAGCCGGATTGGATGTCGATCCTGCAGTGGGTCGCGGTTGTGTGGAAAGCTGAGGCTCGGTTTCGGCGAGCCTCCTTATCTTGCTCAAACAACGGGGGTGACGGCTGATTGATGCAGTCGTCCCGCTTTACGACGACCCGCCGACCGTTCGGGACGGTCGGCGGGCGTGTGGTTGGTTCGATCAGTGCGGCTCGCTTCCGTTCGCGGGCACCGGCGCTGCCTCGCCCGCCGCGGCCGGCTCGCCCGCTCCGCCTCGCGCTTCGCCGGCGACCAGCGCGTTGCCTGATGCGCTGAATATACCCGCAGGCAGCGCCCGCGTGACCTTGCCCTGCTTGACGACGACCTGCTGGATCTCGCCGCGCCCGTCGGCGATCACCTCGCGCACCTTGCCGAGCGAGGCACCATCCGGCGTCATCACTGGCATACCGGGCGCAACGCTGGTCATGCCCTGCCCTGCCGCCGCTGCCGAACCCGCGACCGCGAGCGCCGAGGGCATCAGCGAGGCCGAGCCTTCACCGCCCGCGCTACCGCTTCCACTGCCCCCGCCCGAGACCCCGCCGAGAGCCGGGATCGCGGGCATGCCGGGCATCGGCGCGTTCTGGGTGGCGCCGCGTGCCGTGCCCACCGCGCTACCGGCGGTGTTCGCAGCGAAGGACTTGGCGGTGCCCGTCACCGGCGCGAGGGTGCCGGTCACGGCATCGGTGCCGATCAACTGCGCATTGGCGTTACCCTGACCGCCAGCCGATCCGCTGCCGGTTGCCTGCGTCATGCCTCCCATCGGGGGCACGACCAGATCGGCGAGGCTGGCGGTCGAACCAGTGATGGAACCTTCGGCGCTGCGCTCGGCCTGAACGGTGCCCTTGCGTGCATCTACCGACTGGCTGCCACGCGTCGAGCCGCGACCGCTTACGGTGCTGTCGACCGTGCCGCGCACGGTGGTAGTGGTGCGTTCGATGGTGCCGCCGAGCGTGCCGCCCATACCGCCGCCGAGACCGCCGCCACCACCGAGCAGCTGCGCCTGTGCGGCAGCGGGGATCAGTGCGATGGCGCTTGCAGCGAGGATAAGCTTCTTCATGTCCGTCTCCTTTCGGGTGTCCAGCGGGCCATTGCCGGCCCGCTCGGAAGGAAAACGGATGGGTTCGCGCGCTTAATGCATGGCCCGGCGCAAAATCATTTCCGCTGGCCGCAACTCCCGCACAGCAGGCCGCGCCCGAAGGTCTCGTCCGCGCCCTTCGGCCCGAGATCGCGGGCCTCGGCGTCGAGCCGCGTGCGCCATGACCCGCCGCCACCCAGCGCCGCCGCCACGCGCGCCGCAGCGAGCGGGGCGGCAAAGCTGGTGCCGCGCCAAGCCTTGATCCGGCCGCGCGCATCGCGTGCATGGACCCCCGCACCCGGCGCGGCATAATCGAGATGCTGCGCCCGTCCGGCCTCGATCAGGGCGCGCCCCTTACGGTCGACCCCCGTGATCGCAAGGACACCTTCATAGGAGGCAGGATAGGCGGGCGGAGCGGCGGGGCCATCATTGCCAACGGCGGCGATCACCACCACACCCTTGACCCGCGCGGCGGCGACGGCGCGCTCCACCAGAGCGCTGCGCGGGCCGATGAGGCTTACCGTCACTACCTGGCAGCCATTTGCCGTCAGCCAACCGAGCGCTCTGGCAATTGCCGAGGCATTGCCGCCCGCCGGGTCCTTGCCATAGACATCCGCCACCCAGAGCCGGGTCGCGCCATGATCGTGCAGCAGGCTGGCCACCGCGCTGCCGTGGTCCGAGGGATGCGGCGCTTCTGCCGCAAAGCCCTTTTGCCCCTGAACCGGCACGGATGCGCCGACCCCGCCATCGATGATCCCGACCTTCACGGTGACCGTTCGGCTGGCCGCCTGAGCCAATGCCGCAACGGGGGGCGTGCGCGAGTTCGCTTGCGATCCCGCCTCCCAGTGAAGCGTATCGGCCTCGATCTGCGCCCCGGGCGCAAGCGCGGCGGCACGCGCCTGCGCGTCCGCTAGCGTCATCCCGGCAGGAACCTCAAGGCGGGCGAAAGCAATGCCGAGCCCTTCGATCTCCTCGCGGGCCAGCACGCGGAAGCCCGCCTGTTCCATCAGGAGGAGTTCTGGTTCGGAAGCGCCCGTCGCCAGCAGCTCGCCGCGCCGGGCGAGGTTGCCTTCGGCATCGCGCTCGATCGCCTGAGGGTTGGCGGCGAGCAGCCGTTGAAGCGTGCGTTCGCGCAGCCGCAGCAGACGCCGTGCCTCACGCTCTGTCAGCGCCCTTGCCTCGCCCACCGTCTGGTCGAACTGACCGCCAACCTCACCAAGCACCTCGCCAACCGGCGGCACGCGCACCGGCACACCGGGCACCTGAAGCTGCGCCGCGATCGGTCCCGCAAGCGTCGTCACGACCATCGCGAAAGCCAAAAGTCTCGTCCCACCGCGCATGATTGTGTTCTTCCTCCAATCCGCATTAAGCATGGATGAAACGGACAAGCCCATCCGTTTCATCCGCAGAAAGGCATGGAACGCTGCCCCAGAGCTTCGAAAATCAGGTGCTCGATCTGCTGCCGCGCCTGCGGCGGTTTGCGATCGGGCTTGCCGGGTCGAGGCCCGACGGCGACGACCTGTGCCAGATGACCATCGAACGCGCCCTCGCCCGCCGTGAGCAGTGGCAGGAGGGGACGCGGCTCGACAGCTGGATGTACCGGATCATGCGCAACATCTTTATCGACGAAGCCCGGGCTACTTCGCGCCGCCGTGAGACCTTCGTGGATCCCGACGCGGGACAATCGGTGGGCGGCGACGGCGCGCAGGAGGCAGCGGTCGAGCTGTCGCTGGTCGACCGCGCCATGGCGCGCCTGCCCGAGGAACAGCGCGAGGCGGTGCTGCTGGTGATGGTGGAGGGCTGGTCCTACAAGGAGGCGGCCGAGATCGTCGGCTGCCCCGTGGGCACGCTCAATTCGCGGCTGGTGCGCGGGCGCGACGCGCTGATGGCGATGCTGGAGGATGCAGAATGCGCGTGACCGAGGAATTGCTGGCCGCCTATGCCGATGGCGAGCTTGACGCGGCCGGGCAGGCCGAAGTCGAGGCGGCAATCGCCGCCGACCCGGAGCTTGGGGGCAAGATCAAAGCCCATCGCGCTCTGAAGGCGACCCTCGCCGGGCATTACGCGCCGATCGCGCAAGAGGCAGTGCCGCCCGGCCTTGCGGCGCTGCTCGCCACGCCGGCGCAAGAAAGCGGTGCGGGCGCGGGGGAGGTCGTCAGCCTCGCCGCCGCCCGGCAGAAGCGCGGGCTGCCAGCGGCGTTCCGGCGCTGGGCGCCTCTTGCCGGTCCGGCCCTCGCGGCCTCGCTGATCCTCGCCATCGTGCAGCCGTGGCAGGGGGGCACGCCCGAAGGCTATGCCGGGGGCGATCTGGCCGCCGCGCTCGATACGCAGCTGGCCGCCACGCAGGCGGATCAGACAGGCACCCGGATACTCCTCAGTTTCGCACGCGAGAACGGCGATCTGTGCCGCGCGTGGCGCAGCACCGACAGCGGCGGGATAGCCTGCCGCGATGACACCGGCTGGAAAATCGAGCGGCAAATCGCACTTGGCAAAGCGCAGGGAACCGAGTTCCGCCAGGCCGGGAGCGAGACCGATCTGCTCGCTGCCGCACAGGACATGGCCGCGGGCGAAGCGCTCGATGCCGTGGGGGAGCGCGCCGCCCGGGCGCGCGGGTGGAAGCAGCCCTGATAAAAGAAAGGGCCGGCAATCCTGCCGACCCCTCCCCGGTGCCTCGTTGAAAAAGAATGTGGCGGATCAGCCCACCGTCACGGTGCCGCTGCGATAGCCGCGTTCGGCCATTTCCTCGATATATTCCTTGCGCTCCTGACGAAGTTCGCGGGCATATTCCTCCCATGCATCGCGCAGGTCCTCAAGATCGCTCGCCCGGCCGAGATCGGCGCGCAGTTCCTTCTGCGCTTCGGTGATGTCGATGCGGTAGTCATACCACAGGCTGTTCTCGATCCCGGCGATCGGCGCGGTGAGAATCATACGCTCTTCCGCGCGGGCAAGGCGCTCCTCGTAGAGGTCGCTCACGGCGGCCTGTCCGGCGGTAGCCATCATGCCCAGAGCGATGATCGGGGTAGCGATTGCGAGTTTCACGTGATGTCTCCTTCCATTGCTGCCCGCCCCGATCGGGACGGTCATGGAGGAAACGGGCGGTGCAGCCGGTTTAATTCACGCCGAGGCGATTATTCGTGGGCCAGCGAGAAATTCCGTTGCGCGGCCCATAAGGCAGCGAAGAACGGCGGCTCCGACCTAGGGTTGGTCGTTCACTTCCGCCAAAATGTACGTCTGGTTTCGCCAAGAGCCGCCACGCCGCTTTCAGGATCGCGCATCTACCGTTCTGATCACCGGGGCTGGGTGGCTAGCTGACATGATCGGGGCGATTCAACCCGCCTGACTTAGTGTGAATGTTCAGGTGCTGCGAACAGGATCAACTCGACCTGCTTGTCACCCTCGACGAACGCGTCGTGTCCGGGCGGAATAACGAAAAAATCGCCGGGCTCGATTGTTGTCTCAAGGCCGCTTTCGAGCATCCGCACTACCAGCGTGCCGGAGATCGAGTAGCCAGTGTGATACATCGGGCAAGTTTCAGGATGGCCCAGGAGCGGCTTTTCATCTTTCTCCCAAACCCAACGAGGCTTGAAGATGGCGTGCATTCCCGTAGCCCCAGTGCTCGTCATGCTGATGATCTTGATCCCGCCAGCATCCTTCATATCCAACACTTCATTGGGCGTTTCGAAGCGGCGTATTTCGATTGCATGCGGCATCTTGTTCTCCAATCGCGCGGTTGATGTGGCTAGTATCAGCCCGCCTTATTGGCGGCCATTGCATGGACGTCCGCAGCACCAAGGCGCTGCCCGCCGATGGCCCAGTCGCCCTGCTCGATTTCGTTGATGCGAACCCACGTCACAGGGCGCATCGCTTCGCCTTCGACCGCGATCATCGCTTCGGTGACATTGTCTATCAGCTGGCGCTTCTGGTCAGGGGTGAAAACATCTTTGATGACATCGATTGTAACGAGCGGCATTTCAGTTCTCCAATCGGAATATCGGGTCCGTGTCTTTCGATGAAGGAGAGATAGCTCGAACTTTTGGGTGAAGCTTGACCGCGGCGTGAATATGCCTGACTTTCTCATGAAGTTTGAGCGAAGGGAGCCTCGATTGGCGGAAGTCCAGCCTTGCATCTTCCGCTTTGAAGATTTTGAGCTCGACACCGCGCAGTTTGAACTCAGGTCTGATGGCATGCGTCTGCATGTTGAGCCGCAGGTTCTCTCGCTTTTGATCCTGCTAGCGGAAAACGCTGGAAGGATGGTCAGCAAAGACGAAGTCATTGAGAAGATATGGGATGGACGGATCGTTTCTGAATCAGCGGTCGCCGCTCGGATCAAGGCCGTTCGCAAGGCGATCGGCGACGACGGCAAGCGCCAGCGACTGATCCGCACCATCCATGGCAAAGGTTTCCGGTTCGTCGGGAAATTAGCAGATTGCTCCGATAACGCGCCTGTTCCCCTTCAAACCCAAGTTTCAAGCGAAGATACCGTGAGCACAGCCGTCCGAACTTCGCGCGACGGGCGCCCTTCCATTGCCGTGCTGCCTTTCCAGCTAGTGGGCGAAGCCGGACCGCTTAGCATCATCGCCGATGCCGTGCCTGCCGATATCATCATGGACCTGTCGCGCCTGCATTGGCTGTTTGTGATTGCACGCGGATCGAGCTTCCGTTTTCGAGGTGCCGAGGCCGACCCGCTGACGGTGGGACGCGCGCTGGCCGTGCGGTATTGCCTTACAGGCACGATCGAGGTGTCGGGCGAGGAAGTCACCGTCGCGGTCATGTTGGCTGACGCCGAACATGGTGAAGCGATCTGGGCGGAAAATTACCGCGGCGCGCTTGCCGAACTCCAGCTGATGCGGCCTGACATCGAAGCGCACGTTGTTGCAGCGTTGGAAGTGCAAATCCCACGCAACGAGGTGCGCAATGCGCGTAGACGCCCCGCGACTGAGCTAGATGCCTGGGCAAGCTTTCATCTGGGGCTTGATCACATGTATCGCTTTAGGCAGGCCGACAATGCGATTGCTGCCAAACTGTTTGACCAGTCACTTGCGCTCGATCCCTATTTTTCACGCGCGCTGGGCGGCCTCTCATTCACGCATTTCCAGAATGCATTCCTGAACTTTTGTGGCAGTCCCGAAGCAGAGTTGGAGGCAGCGCGCAGTTTCGCTCATCGCGCGCTGGAAGCGGATCAATTCGATCCGTTTGCCCATTTCAATGTCGGGCGCAGTTTCTGGCTCGACGGACAGTTGGAGGACGCGATTGCGTGGTTCGATCGAGCAACCGGCCTCAGCCCAAGCTACGCGCAGGGCATCTATAATCGCGGTCTCGTCAACACCATGGCTGGCAAACCGAAGGAGGCCGATGCCGATCTGATATTAGCGCTGGAGCTAAGTCCCCTCGACCCGCTTGCCTATGCGATGGTCTCAAGCCGCGCACTGGCTCATGTGCAACTTGGCGACTATGAAAAAGCCGCCGAACTCGGATCACGTGCGGCGCGAATGCCTGGTGCGCACAAGCATATCGCGCTCATCGCCGCATTCACGGCGCACATTGCGGGCAATTCCAAAGAAGCAAGGCTCTGGCTCGCTAAGGGCAAGGCCGCCGATCCCAACCTCAAGGCCAAGACTTTCTTCCATGCCTTCCCCTTCGCCCACAATTCCGCGCGCGAAGTGATTGAGAAGAGCATTGCGGATCTGGGTTTGTAGTTGCACGATCGATTTGGTCCGTGACGGGGTCGCTTCCTACATGTCGGATTTTTGGGAAACGACCTTCGGATAGCCGCCAATCGCGGCCTCACTTGAGCAGGGTTGGCTCCC
>NZ_JAMNXL010000087.1 GCF_023653175.1 Erythrobacter sp.
CGATGTGGTGGTCCCGGTCAGCGCCGCGCGCATCGGCTGCGCCAGCTTGCCGAGGCCCAATCCCTGCTCCTCGGCGAGCGCCTTCGTAGTGGCTTCGAGCGCCTCGCTTGTCCAGTCGTTTTCGGCCCTGAGTGCCTCGTAAATCTTGCGCAAAATCGGCCTTGCATCGCCCTCGAGCAGGCTGGCGGCCTTTTCGGTCATGACGAGCGGCCGCTTGGCAAAGAGGAAGCCGGCGCCTTCAACCACTTCATTAAGGTTCTTGGCGCGCACCTTGAGCACCGGCATGGCGCGGGCCAGCAGCGCCGTGTCGGCGCCTTCGCCGATGCGGGCGGCGACCAGCGCGGCAAGGCGGGCGTCATCGGCCTCGCGCAGGTAGTGGCCATTGAGATTCTCGAGCTTCTTCATGTCGAAGCGCGAGGGGCTCTTGCCGACACCAGCAAGATCGAACAGCGCCACCGCTTCCTCGCGGGTGATTTCCTCGCGGTCGCCGTGGCCCCAGCCGAGGCGCAGCAGGTAGTTGAACAGCGCCTCGGGCAGGATCCCGAACTCGTCGCGATAGGCCTCGACCCCCAGCGCGCCGTGGCGCTTGGAGAGCTTGGACCCGTCGGAGCCGTGGATCAGCGGGATATGGGCATAGATGGGGTCGGGCCAGTTGCCCTCGATCTCGTTCATCGCGCGGATGATCGGCAGCTGGCGGAAGGCGTTGTTCAGGTGATCATCGCCGCGGATCACGTGGGTCACGCCCATGTCGTGATCGTCGACCACCACCGCAAGCATGTAGGTGGGCGTGCCGTCGGCTCGCAGGATGATGTAGTCGTCGAGCTCCTCGTTCTTCACCGTCACCGCGCCCTGGACGCGGTCGTGGATCGTGGTCTCGCCGTCGTTGGGGGTCTTGAGGCGGATGGTGAAGGGCGCGCCTGCGGGGGCCTCGGCCGGATCGCGGTCGCGCCAGCGCCCGTCATAGCGCAGTGGTTGCTTGTTCATGCGCTGTTCGTTGCGCATCGCTTCAAGCTCTTCGGGGGTGGCGAAACACTTGTAGGCGTGGCCCGCCTTGAGCAGTTGCCAGGCAACTTCGGCATGACGCTCGGCGCGGTCGGACTGGAACACCGGGGGGGCGTCATAGTCGAGGCCCATCCACGCGAGCCCCTCGATGATCGCGTCGATCGCCTCCTGGGTGCTGCGCTTGGCGTCGGTATCCTCGATCCGGAGCAGCGTACGGCCGCCGTGGTGGCGCGCATAGAGCCAGTTGAACAGCGCCGTGCGCGCGCCGCCGATATGCAGGAAGCCGGTGGGCGAGGGGGCGAAGCGGGTCACGACCTCGCCGGTAGGAGTGCTGCTTTCGCTTGCCATGGGCACTGAATTCCTGTTCACTTCGAACGGCTTGGGCGGGAACCGGCCGGCCCTAGGGACAAGCCGATGCGCGATGTGCCGATCATTCCGATGGGGGAGGATCCGGGCGGACCGGACGCCGCTGCGGCTCCGCGCCCGCGCCCTTGGCAAAGTGCGCGGGGCTTGTCCAGCATCGGCGGCGGGCCGGGGGCGCTGGCGGAGCGGGCCGAGGCCTTTCTGGCGACCGCCGGTTTCGAGCGCGCGCCATGGCTGGCGGTGGTCTTTGCCTGCGGCATCATCACCTGGTTCACGCTGCCTCACCCCTGGCAATGGCTGGCGGCTATTGCCGGCGGCGCAGGCGCCGCGCTTGCCGCGCAGGCGCTCTGGCCGCCGGGAAGCGCGGGGGACGAGACGCGCGCGAACCTCAGGCTGGCCGTGATCGCCTGCGGGGCTGTGTTCGCCTTCGGGGTAGGGACGGTATGGGCGCGATCGGCAATCGTCGGCGCCGAGCCGATCGCGCGCCCCGCGGTGGTGCTGATCGAGGGGCGGGTGCTGGGCCGCGAGGATCAGCCTGCCGAAGACCGCCTGCGTCTGATCCTAGCGATGCGCGATGCCGATGCGGGGATAGCACGCAAGGTCAGGGTCAATGTGCCCTTGGCGGCGCTGGGCAAGGCCGGGCCGCCGGCCGGACTCGCCGAGGGCGCGGTGGTGCGGCTACGCGCCCGGCTGATGCCGCCCGCCTCGCCGATGCTGCCGGGCAGCTACGACTTTGCCCGCGCGGCGTGGTTCCAGGGGCTCTCGGCGACGGGCACGATGGTGGGGGGGCTGACGGTCCTCACCCCCGCGCCGGAAAGTGCGGGACTGGCGCGTTGGCAGCGGACGCTCTCCGCCCACGTGCGTGCCGAGGTGCCGGGATCACCGGGCGCGATCGCTGCGGCCTTTGCCAGTGGCGACCGCGGCGGGATTGCCGAGTCCGACGAGGTGGCGATGCGCGATTCGGGCCTCACGCACCTCCTCTCGATCAGCGGGCTGCATGTGAGCGCGGTGATCGCGGCGGCCTATTTTGCCGCGCTGCGCCTGCTCGCGCTATGGCCTGCGCTCGCCTTGCGGGTGCGGCTGCCAATCGTTGCGGCGGCGGCGGGCGCGCTGGTGGGGATCGCCTACACGCTGCTGACCGGGGCCGAGGTGCCGACGGTGCGCAGCTGCGTCGCTGCGCTGCTGGTGCTCGGCGCACTGGTGCTGGGGCGCGACCCGCTGTCCTTGCGGATGGTGGCGGTCGCCGCCGGTTTCGTGCTGCTGCTGTGGCCCGAGAGCGCGATCGGCCCCAGCTTCCAGATGAGCTTTGCCGCGGTATTGGCGATCATCGCCCTCTCGAACAGCGCGCCGGTCAAGGCCTTCCTCGCCCCCCGCGACGAGCCGTGGTGGATGCGCTTCGGCCGGCGGACGGTGATGCTGTTCGTGACCGGCGTCGTTATCGAGCTGGCGCTGATGCCGATCGTGCTGTTCCATTTTCACCGTGCGGGGATGTACGGGGCGCTCGCCAACGTGGTGGCGATCCCGCTGGTGACCTTCATCGCGATGCCGCTGATCGCGCTGGCGCTGGTGTTCGATCTGGTAGGCGCGGGCTGGCCGTTCTGGTGGCTGGTCGAGCGTGCGCTGGCGCTCTTGCTGTGGATCGCGCACTTCACCGCCGGGCAGGCTGGCGCGGTGCGGCTGATGCCGCAGATCAGGGGGCTGGCAGTTGCCTTGTTCGCGAGCGGCGGCCTGTGGCTCGCGCTGTGGCACGGCCGGGCGCGCCTTGCGGGGTTCGTGCCGGTTGCGGCGGCGAGCGTGATGGTGGCGCTGACCCCGGTCCCCGACATGCTGATTGCGGGCGAAGGGCAGCAGGTCGGGATCACCATGCGCGCCCCCGACGGGAGGCTGCGCCTCGTCTCGCTGCGCGACAGCCGCTCGGATTACACCCGCGACAACCTGATGGAGCTCGCCGGGGTCGGCGCCGAGCCGGTACCGATCGCTCAGTGGCCGGGGGCGCGCTGCTCCCCGGAGTTCTGCACACTCACCATCGCGCGCGGCGGACGCGACTGGGTGCTGCTCCTCGGCCGGGGCCGCAGCCAGGTCGAGGAACGCGCGCTCGCCGCGGCCTGCGCCGAGGCCGACATCGTCGTGGCCGAGCGCTTCCTCCCGCGCTCGTGCCGCCCGCGCTGGCTCAAGGCCGACCGGCGATTCCTCGAACGCTCGGGCGGCATCGCCATCGACCTTGCCGCCGAGCGGATCACCACGGTCGCCCAGGGGCAGGGTGAGCATGGCTGGTGGCGGGAACCGGAGCCAAGGGCGATGCCGACAAGGCCCGCTTCCCCGGCTCCGGCAACCACCCCGTCTCAGTGATAGCGGCGCAAAAGTCCGGCGAGCTTGCCCTGCACCTCGACCTCGTCCGGGCGGTAGAACTGCGGATCATAGGTCGCATTGGCGGGATCGAGCCGCACCTGGCCGTTTTCGCGCCGCAGGTACTTCAGCGTCGCCTCCTCGCCGCGCACCAGCGCGACCACGATCTCGCCGTCGCGGGCAGTGTTGGTGCGGCGAACCAGCGCGAAATCGCCGTCGAAGATGCCAGCCTCGATCATCGAGTCCCCCGACACCTCGAGCGCGTAATGCTCGCCCGGGCCGAGCAGCGCGGCCGGGACCGGCAGGGTCGACTGCCCCTCGAGCGCCTCGATCGGCATGCCCGCCGCGATCCGCCCGTGGAGCGGGAGCTCGATCACGTCATTGGCTGCCTCGGGCTGCGCGGTGCGGGGCGCGGGCATGGCCACAACATTGTCACCCGTAGGCGCGTTGCTGCGCGCCGGGGTGGTGTCGCCCGGTTCGCGGATCACCTCGAGCGCGCGCGCCCGGTTGGGCAGACGGCGCAGGAAGCCGCGTTCCTCGAGCGCCGAGATCAGCCGGTGTACGCCCGACTTGCTCTTCAAGTCGAGCGCTTCCTTCATTTCCTCGAAACTCGGCGAGATGCCGGTCTCCTCCAGCCGCTTCTGGATGAACTGGATGAGCTCGTGCTGTTTTGCGGTCAGCATTGGTCAAATCTCCTGTGGTCGCACCCACGCTGCGCCCGGTGGGGCAAAGCGTGCCAATCCCTTGCGTGCGCCAAGAGGCACCTGATGTGCGGTGCGTTGTCTGCACTTGCCGTTCCGCCGGTAAGGTGAACGAACAAGGAACAATTAGGCAACCCGTTCGCCCGAGTCAAGCGCGACCCGCGAACAACCCGCGCAATTCAGCCATTCTGGAGCAGGAACACCCGCAAGGCTTCGCCCGCCTTGAGTGCCGCCGAGCCTGCCGGACGGTCGATCAGCGCGTCTGCCGCAGCCAGCGCCGAAAGCGCCGAGGAGTCCTGCGATCCGGCAAGCCGCACGCGATCTCCCTCGACCACGGCGCGCAGGAACTCGCGGCGGTGTTCGGTGGGGGGCAAGTCCTCGCCCGCGATCATGGTGACCGCACCCGGCAGGGGCTCGGGATCGCCCATGCTCGCACGCACCAGCGGGAGCGCGAACAGGAAGCCGGTGACGAAGCTCGACACCGGATTGCCCGGCAGGCCGATGATCACCTGCGCCCCTCTGGTGGCGACCAGCAGCGGCTTGCCCGGCTTGATTGCGACCCGCCAGAAGGCGGTCTCGGCGTCCCAGGCGGCAAGGGCCGGCTTGATCAAGTCGTGATCGCCGACCGAGGCCCCGCCCGAGGTGACGAGGATGTCGGCCTCCCCGGCCTGCGCGAGCGCCGCGGCGAGGGCTTCGCGATCGTCAGGCACCGGGCCGATGCGGGTCACTTCGCAGCCAAGGGGCGCGATCATCGCGGCGATCATCGCAGCATTGCTTGCCGGGATCTGGTGGGGGAGGCAGGCGGCGGGATCGGGGCTGAGCTCGTCGCCTGAGTCCATCACCGCTACGCGGGGGCGCCGGGTGACCGTGACGGTCCCGTGCCCGGCGGCGAGCGCCAGCGCGAGGCGGGCGGGGGTCATCCGGGTGCCGCGGGAGAGCAGCAGGTCACCCGCAGCGAAGTCGAACCCGCGCGCGCGGATGTGGCGTCCGGGCGGCGGCAGTTCGGTGGCGGTGAGGGTGTCGTCGTCGCGCACAGCATCCTCCTGGAGCAGCACCCGGTCGGCCCCCTCGGGCACGATCGCGCCGGTGGAGATGCGCGCCGCTTCACCGGTAGCCAGCGCGGCAGGGTAGGGCGCGCCCGCGCGGCTCTCGCCCACCACCTGCCACGGCCCCTCGCCCGGGCTGAGTGCAAAGCCGTCCATCGCCGAGAGGTCGGCGGCAGGCTGGGTGCGCGCGGCGTGGAGATTCTCCGCGAGGAAGCGGCCGAGCGCCGCCTCGACCGGCACGGACTCGGACGGCAGCTGCGGCGCCAGCGCCAGCAGGCGAGCCTGTGCCTCCTCGAGGCCGAGCAGTTCCTTCAAATGGGCGCGCTCCAGTCGCCCGACTTGCCGCCGCTCTTGGCGATGAGACGGACGCTGTCGATCACCATGCCCTTGTCGAGTGCCTTGGCCATGTCGTAGATCGTCAGCAGCGCGACCGAGACTGCGGTCATCGCCTCCATCTCGACCCCGGTCTTGCCGGTCAGCGAGGCGGTGGCGGTGACGCGGATGGCATCCGCTTCATAGTCGAAATCGATGTTCACGGCTTCCAGCCCCAGCGGATGGCACAGCGGGATCAGCTCGCCGGTGCGCTTGGCGGCCATGATGCCGGCGATGCGCGCAGCCGAGAGCACGTCGCCCTTGGGCGCGTTGCCCTCGCGGATCGCGGCCAGCACGTCCGCCCCCATGGTGATCCGCCCGCTCGCCACCGCACGCCGCGCGGTCGCGGCCTTGGCGCCCACATCGACCATCCGCGCGGCGCCTTCATCGTCGATATGGGTTAGGCTGCTCATGTCGCCGCTTCTGTCCCCAGCAGCGCCGCGGTGGCACTCGCAACATCGTCAGCGCGCATCAGGCTTTCGCCCACGAGGAAGGTTCGCACGCCTGCGCCCGCCAGCCTTTCGAGGTCGGCATGGGTGGTGATCCCGCTCTCCCCGACCAGCAGCGTGCCCTCGGGCGCAAGCGGGGCGAGGCGCTCGGTCACGCTGAGCGAGGTTGTGAAGGTCTTGAGGTCGCGGTTGTTGACCCCGATCAGGCGCGATTTGAGCACTCGCCCGGCGCGTTCCATTTCCGCCTCGTCATGCACCTCGACCAGCACGTCCATGCCGAGTTCGGTCGCTGCCAATTCGATCTCGGCCATCGCAGCATCTTCGAGCGCAGCGACGATGATCAGGATCGCATCGGCCCCGATCGCGCGCGCCTCGAGGCATTGCCAGGGGTCGACCATGAAGTCCTTGCGCAGCACCGGCAGCCTGCACGCGCTGCGGGCTTCGACGAGGTAGTCCTCGTGCCCCTGAAAATAGGGCGCATCGGTCAGCACCGAAAGGCAGGCCGCGCCGCCCGCCTCGTAGGCGGCGGCGTGCTCGGCAGGGCGGAAGTCGGCGCGGATCAGGCCCTTCGACGGGCTCGCTTTCTTGATCTCGGCGATCAGGGCAAAGCTTGTCGTGGCGCGCGCGCGCAGGGCGGCCTCGAAGCCGCGTGGGCTTGTCTGGGTGCGCGCGGCGCGGGTCAGCGCCTCGTCACTGATCGCCAGTTTGCGGGCGGCGACGATCTCGCGCTTGGCGGCGCAGATTTCCTCGAGCTTGTTCATCGTCTCACTTCGCTAAAGCAATCCAGCGCTCGAGCAAGGCCAGCGCTACGCCCGAATCGAGCGCCTCGCCCGCCATGGCCGCGCGCTCGCGCCAATCCGCACCGCGCCCGGCGACAGTCAGCGCGCCGGCCGAATTGAACAGCACTGCGTCGCGATAGGGGCCGGGGGTGCCCATCAACAGCGCCTTGAGAGCGGCTGCGTTGTGCTGCGCGTCATCGCCCCGGATCGCTTCGATCGGCGCATGGGGCAGGCCCGCTGCGGAGGCGTCGATCCGCTCCATGGTGAAGGCGTGGCCGGTGACCACCGCGACCTCGTTGCCGCCCGCGAGGCTCAATTCGTCGAGGCCCTCGTCGCCCGAGACGATCAGCGAACTGCCGGTGCCGAGCCGTGCCATGGCGCCTGCATAGATCGGCACATAGGCGGGCCGCGCGATGCCGATCAACTGGCTCTCGACCCGCGCGGGGTTGGAGAGCGGGCCCATCAGGTTGAAGATGGTGCGCTGGCCGATTCGCACCCGGATGGGCTGGATGCGCGCCATTGCCGGGTGGTGGTTCTTGGCGAACAGGAAGCAGATGCCGATCTCGGCGAGGGTCTTTTCCGCCGTGCGTCCGGCGGCGTCCATGTCGAGCCCAAGGGCTTCCAAAGTATCCGCCGCGCCCGCCTTGGAACTGGCCGCGCGGTTGCCGTGCTTGGCTACCGGCACGCCGCAGGCCGCGACCACCAGGCTGACCGCGGTCGAGACATTGAGCGTGTGGTGCCCGTCGCCCCCCGTCCCGCAGACGTCGATCGCGCCTTCGGGCGAGGCAATCGGGATCAGCCGCGCGCGCAGGGCCCGCGCCGCCCCCGCGATCTCGTTCGCCGTCTCGCCGCGCGCCGAGAGTGCGACGAGGAACTGCGCAATCTCCTCTTCCGAAGGCGCGCCGTCGAGTAGCGTGCCGAACGCCGCTTCCGCCTCGGCCTCGGAGAGGGGGGCGGTGATGTCGGGGAGGGTGGTCATGCGGACAGCCTTGCGGGCAGAACCGGCTCCATCCCGCAAAGGCGCACGAAGTTGGCGAGCAGGGCATGGCCGTGCTCGGTGGCGATGCTTTCAGGGTGGAACTGCACCGAATGGATCGGGAGCGATGCGTGGCGGAAGCCCATCACGCTGGAGTGGTCGGCACCGGGGGTCTCGGCATGGGCATTGGCGACAAGCTCGGCGGGCACGTTCACCACCTCAAGGCTGTGATAGCGCGTGGCGATGAAGGGCGAGGGCAAGCCGGCAAACACCCCCGATCCGTCATGGGTGACGGGCGAGGTCTTGCCATGCATCAGCCCGCCGCGCTGCACCGTCCCGCCGAAATGCTGCCCGATCGCCTGGTGGCCGAGACACACGCCCATCAGCGGCTTTCCCGCGTCCGCGCAGGCCGCGACCAGATCGAGGCTGATGCCGGCCTCGTTGGGCGTGCAGGGGCCCGGCGAGATGAGAAATCCTGCCGCATTGGTGCGGATCGCCTCGGCGGCGGTCAGCGCGTCGTTGCGCTCGACGCGCACCTCGGCCCCCAGCTCCATCAGGTAATGGACGAGGTTGAAGGTGAAGCTGTCGTAATTGTCGATGACGAGGATCATGTCAGGCCGCGTTTCACTTGGGCTGCCACGAGGTGAGCGCGTAGAGAGTCAATCACCTGGGGGTCGAGGTTGGATTTAGGGACGAGCAGATTCTGGCGCGTGGCGATTTCCATAACCAGCATCTGTGCATTCTCGTACCAGCATCTCAGCTGGCTCCAAGCGAGTGCGACGGTGGAGTAACCGAAGTCGAAGTGCACGCCCTCTGCGTCGATTTCGACATCGGCACCGGTACTCAGCTTACGAGCCTCCTCGTATCGGCGCCTTATGCCGCGCGGGAGAAAGATCACCATAACAACGACCATTCCCGCGAAAACCAGCGCACCAAGGGCTGCGCCGCGCTGGAAGGCTGACAGCGCAGCTTCGCTATCCCAGCCGCGATAGAAAACACGGCGCGCAAGCGAAAACGACCCCGCCAAAAGGCACAGCGCCAGCGCGGCAGGCAGGCTTCTCGACAACCGCCAGCGGTAGCGTAGGATCAGCCAATTGGCGGCGTGCCAATCCTTCTCGGTCGGCTCTACTCGGAATCGAAGGACCTCGCTGCCTACCTCGCTCATGGCTTCGCCTCCCGCTTGCTCACCACGATGATCGGGCCCACGCGGCCCTTGTCCATGCGGCTGCGCGCCGGGTCCCACAGCGAGGAGATCGCCCCGTCGAGATAGAGGGCGTTTTTCACCTTCAGCACATCTCGAAAATAGCGCGCGAGTTGGCCGAAGCTCACCGGCGCGTCGGAGATGACGAAGTGCGCCTTGCCCGCGGCATCGACACCCACGGCGTTGCGGATCGCCTTGGAGGGGCCGTCGTCCTGCACTTCGGGATGGAGCTTGCCGTCCACTAGCAGCAGCGGACCCGATTGCGTGCCGAACTGCGGGCGGTCGCCGACGGTGTTGAAGAAGGTGTTGCTGCCGAGCACTTGCCACTTGGCGTCGCTGCCGAAGAACACACCGTTGGGCTTCATGTAGAAATTGCCCTCGCCACCGGCGCGGTTGAGCTCCTTGAGGCGCTCGCCTTTCTGGACGTAGTAGCCGATCGCCTTGAGGTCATCGCCATACATCCCGCCGTTGATGGCGAAGGCGATTGCAGCCGGGTCGACGCTGGCGGCAAAGGCGGCGAGGCTGCCGAAGGGCTGCTTGTCCGCGCCGAGATTGGCCATCGCGATGCGGTGCTGCGCCGGATCGGCGATGCAATGGGTGAGCGGGACGCTCTCGAAGGTCACGCTCTCGCAGGCCGAGGGGCCGAGGTCGGGCGCGGCGGTTTCGGTGGGGGTCGCGAGCGGCTCCTCGGCGTCCGAGCCGTCGAACTTGACCGTGACCAGCGCCTCGCCCGCAGGGGCTTCCGAGCAGGCGGCGAGCAGAAGCGTCACGGCGAGTGCAAGGGCAACGCGCGTCATTGCCCGTACCCCGGCTCGGCCGCGACACGCACCGCCTCGCGCGCGGCGGCGATCAGCGCGCCGGCCTTGGCGCGGCATTCGGCGAGCTCGTAATCCGGGTCGCTGTCGGCGACGATCCCCGCGCCTGCCTGCACGTGCATCACCCCGTCCTTGACCACCGCGGTGCGCAGCACGATGCAGCTGTCGAGGCTGCCATCGGGCGCGAAATAACCGACGCCCCCAGCATAGGCGCCGCGCGTCTCGGGCTCCAATTGGGCAATGATCTCGCAGGCGCGGATCTTGGGCGCACCCGAGACCGTGCCCGCCGGGAACCCTGCGAACAGCGCGTCCAATGCGTCGCGGTCCGCCGCCAGCTCCCCCACCACATTGCTGACGATGTGCATGACGTGACTGTAGCGCTCGATGGTGAAGCTGCCCGTGACCTCGACTGTGCCCGCCGCCGCCACCCGGCCGACATCGTTGCGCCCGAGATCGAGCAGCATGAGGTGCTCGGCGCGCTCCTTGGGATCGGCGAGCAGCGAGGCTTCGTTGGCAATATCCTCTTCGCGCGTCGCGCCGCGCGGGCGGGTGCCGGCGATGGGGCGGATGGTCACCTCGGCCTTCCCGGACGAGTCGGGACGCACCCGCACGAGAATCTCCGGCGAGGAGCCGACCAGCGCGAAGCCGGGCAGGTCGAGGAAATAGAGGAAGGGCGAGGGGTTCACCCGCCGCAATGCGCGATACAGCGCCAGCGGGGGGAGGGTGAAGGGGCAGGTGAAGCGCTGGGCGAGCACCACTTGGAAGATGTCGCCAGCAAGTATGTAGTCCTTCGCGGCGAGCGCCATTGCCTTGTAGTCGTCGGGCGCGATCACCGGGGCAAGGTCGGGAAGAGTGTCGGGCACCGCGTCGGCTCCGCCTGCAGGCATCGGCGCCCCCAGCTGGCTCAGCGTCGCATCGATCCGCTCGCCCGCGCGCGCGACCGCGGCCTCTGGCTCGGCCGCCTCCCAGATCGGGGCAATCGCGAACAGCGCATTGGTGAGCCCGTCGAACACCAGGATCACCGTCGGCCGCACGAACAGCATGTCGGGCAGCGCGAGCGGACTGTCGGGCGCGCGCGGCAGGGTCTCGACCAGACCGATGGTCTCGTAGCCGAGATAGCCGACGAGGCACGCGAGTGCGGGCGGCAGGCCGTCGGGCATGGGGTCGATCCGGCAGGCATCGGCAAGCGCCCGCAATTCGGCGAGCGCGCCGCCCGCCAGCGGGGCGAAGGCGTCGGGCGCGAGTTTCCAGTCGGGGTTGACCTCGGCCGTGTTGCTGCGCGCGCGGAACACCAGATCGGGGTCGAGCCCCAGCAGGCTGTAGCGCCCGCGCACCTCGCCGCCTTCGACGCTCTCGAGCAGGAAGTCGCCGCGCCCGGGCACGATCAGCCGCCGCGCCGCGCCGACCGGCGTGTCGCTGTCGGCGATGATCCGCCGCCACACGAGGCTCGGCCGGCCGGCGGCGAGGCTGGCGATGGCGGCGGCGGCGTTCTCGGGCAGGTCTGCCGGGGCTCGGACGGTCACGAAAGGCTCACGGGGGCTGCCGACCTTACTGCGCCGCGTCGCCGACGAGCTGCTTGCGCACCGTCGCGATCCCCGCCTCGTTGCGGGTCACACCCAGCTCCTTGCGCATCGCCGCGACCGCCTGCTGTCGGTATTCGCCCGCCAGCGATGCGCCGAGCTGCTGGCGGGTCTGCGTAACCAGCTCAGGCTCCTTGTCGAGCGGCAGGGTGCTGATTTCCTCCAGATCGACGATGTACCAGCCGAGATTGCGCGGGCCCTCGAGCGACTTTGTGGTGCCCTCGGCCATGCTGAACAGCAGCACCAGCGGCGGGGCGATGCGGCCTTGCTGCTGGGCGAGCAGCTGGCGGCGTTCGATATCGATCACCTCGCGCTCGAAGCCCGGCTTGTTTTCTGCCGCGAGCGCTGCCTCCAGGCTCATCCCGCCGCGCATCTTGGCCACAATCCGGTCGGTGGCCTGCTTGGCGAGGATTGCGCCCTGCGCGCGCTTCCAGCCCTTGATTGCGTCCTCACGCACCTGCGCCAGCGCCGGGGCGGCGGCCTCCTCGATCTTGGCGACCTCGAAGATCACGAACTGGTCACCCTCGACGGGGGCGAGCTGGGGTTCGCTTTCCTCCATCTGGAAGGCTGTCTGGAGCACCTGCGCAAGCTGCGGCACGATCTGCAGATCGGGCTGGCCGAAAGCCTGGCCGTTGGCGAGCAGCGCCGGGGTGGTCTCGATGTTAAGCCCGTTGGCCTTGGCGACATCGGCAAGCGCGGTGCCCCCGTCGATCTCGGCCTCCATTTCGGCGACTCGGTCCGCGATCGCGGCGGCGCGCTTTTCGGCCGTGAGCGCCTCGGTGATCTCGGGGGTCGCCTGGGCGAGGCTGCGCGCCGGGGTGGACTCGATGCTGTCGAGCCGCGCGACATACCAGCCGAGTGTTCCCTGTGCCGGCTCGATCACCGCGCCCCTCGCCGCCTTGAAGGCGTTCTGCGCGAAGGCGAAGCTGGTCGAGCCGGCCAGCGTCTCGCGGTCCTGGGCTTCGAGCCGGGAGGCGGTGAACCCGGCTTCGCGCGCGGCGGCCTCGATCGGGGTGCCGGCGCTGATCCGCGCGGCAAGCGACTTGGCCGCATCCTGGGTGGGCACGACGAAGGTGGTGATGCCGCGCTTCTCGCTCGCGGCATAGAGCGCCGCGTCGCGCTTGTAGCGCGCGGCTATCTCGGCCGCGGTCGGCGCGGAATCGACCTTGAGGTTCTCAACGCTGATCACGGCAAAGCGCAGGGTGCGCCGCTCGGGGCGGATGAACTGGGTGCGGTTGTCCTTGTACCACGCGGCAAGCTGCGCCTCGGACGGGTTGCCCGCGGGCGCGAAGGCGCTGCTCGGGATCAACGCGATCGCGCCTTTGCGCTTTTCCAGCACCAGCGCGGCATATTGGCGCGCGATTTTCTCGGGCAGCTGCGGGGAGACGATCGCCGAGCGCAGCAATTGCTGCTCGATCAGCCCGTCCTCGAGATCGCGGCGGAAGGTCTGGGCCGAGAGTCCGGCATTCTGGAGCGCGGCTTCATAGGTCTTCTGGTCGAATTCGCCGGTCGCGCCCTGGAACGCGGGGATCTTGAGGATCTCGCTGTTCACCAGATTGTCGCCCGCGCGCAGGCCATGGGTGCGGCCGTATTCGCCCACGGCGTAGCGGTCGATCAGCTGCTTGATGACCGCATCGAGACCGCCCTGCGCGACGAATTCGGGCATGGTCAGCGTCGGGTTCTGCTGGCGCGCGCCCCTCAGCTCGGTATTGGCCGCGACCGGCAGCTCGTCGAGCGGGATGTTGCGGCTGCCGACCACCGCCAGCTTGTCCCCGCCCGAAATCCCGGTGAAATTGGTCGACGACAGGTCCGATGCGGCAAAGGCGACCGCGATCAGCGCCAAAAAGGCCAGAACCAGCGGCAGGCCGACTTTCGAGGCAAAAAAGCGGCGGAAAAACGAAATCATGTGCGTGAACGTCCCATCGGGGGTGGCCGAGGCGGCCGGCATAACTCGGGCAGGCGGCGCAGCGGGTGCGACGCGGCCCCGCGCTTTATAGGCCCTGCGACCGCGCGGCAACAGGTTCGAGACGCTTTTGACTAGCGGGTCTTCCTCGGCTAGCGAACGCGGTTCCGGGGCACTACAGCAAATCCAGAATCACGACCATAATCACTGGTACACCGGACCCAACCCTCTCATTTTGCAGGAAGTGCAGGACTTGTCATGACCCGCCGACCCTATATCGTCGGAAACTGGAAGATGCACGGCACCCGCGCAATGCTCTCCGAAGCGCGCGCGATCGACCGTGCCGCACAGCGCCATATGAAGGTCGAGGTGGCGATCGCGCCGCCTTACACGCTGATCCATCCGATCCACCGCGAGGCCGAACAGATCGCGGTCGGCGCGCAGGATTGCCACCACGAGGATAGCGGCGCGCATACCGGCGACATCTCGGCGGCGATGGTCGCCGATGCGGGGGCGAGCTTCGTGATCCTCGGCCATTCCGAGCGCCGCACGGGCCATGGCGAGAGCGATGCGCTGGTGCGCGCCAAGGCGGGGGCGGCCTTCGCTGCGGGGCTCAAGGTGATCCTGTGCTGCGGCGAAAACACTGCCACCCGCGAATCGGGCAAGGCGGTGGCCTTTGTCAGGAAGCAGCTCAAGGCCTCGCTCCCGCCCGCCGAGCAGCTCCCCGCCGAGCTCGCCGAGCGGCTGACGGTCGCCTACGAGCCGCTGTGGGCGATCGGCACTGGCACGCCCGCCACCACAGACGACATCGCCGAGATGCATGGCCAGATCCGCGCGCTGCTGATCGATCTGCTCGGCGCAGAGCAAGGCGCCGATGTGCGCATTCTCTACGGCGGTTCGGTCAAGCCCGACAACGCCGCGGCGATCTTCGCCGTGCCTGACGTGGGCGGGGCGCTGGTGGGTGGCGCGAGCCTCACCGCCGACAGCTTCATGGGCATCGCGCTCGCCGCCAGCGAACCCTTCGAGAACTAGGCCGGGCGGCGGCCTGGGGGCGGGCTTGCCGCGCGGGCCCGTCGCGCCTACATGGCGCGCAAGATCGATAACCGGGCGATTGGCTCGCCCCCGCAAGAGAACCGTCTTCATGTCCCTGTTCGTCTTCCTGACCATTATCCAGGCCCTGGTGGCCGCCGCGCTGGTCGGCGTGGTGCTGATGCAGCGCTCCGAAGGGGGCGGGCTCGGCATCGGCTCGAGCCCGGGCGGCGCATTCGGCGCGCGCGGGGCGGCGGACTTCCTGACCCGCACCA
>NZ_JAMNXL010000088.1 GCF_023653175.1 Erythrobacter sp.
GCCGATCGAAAAGGCACGGTCGCCCGCCTCGCGCGCCAGCATGAATTCGAGCGTGCGCCCGAGACCGTTCAGCAGCTCGACCAGCGAGAGGCCGAGGACGAGGCTGTAGAGGACGAAGACGAATTCGAACTGGCTCAAGCCGCCGCTCCCGGAAAGGTGACCAGCGCTGAATAGGCCGCCTTGTCGGCCACCCCCGCAACCGCTTCGCCCCGCCGCAACAGGAAGGCGTGGCGCGCAATCTCGGCCTGCTGTTCGAGCCCGTATTGCGCAAGATTCCAGCCCGGCTTGAGCGTGTAGTCGTAGCGGCACCACGGGTGGCGGCGCAGCACCAGATACCAGCGGCCCAGGGTCTGCGCCTGCCACACATGCGTCATCTCGTGGATGAAGTGCCCCTGCTTGGCCAGCGAGGCAGAAGCGAAGTCGTCGCAATAATGCGGGGCGGCAGGGTGGAAGTGGAGGCTGCCCATTGGCGCCATCGTCACGCCGCGCGGTTGCAGCGGGAAGAACTTGCGGCGCATCACCGTGACGTGGGCATAGTCGATGGCCTCGCCGAACACCGACCGGGCGAGCGCGATTTCGCCCGCGGTCAACGGCCGCGTGCCGCCGGCCGGGCAGAGGGAGGGCAGGGCGCCCCTCTGCGTTGTTGCCGGAGCGCTGCTCAGCGCTCGTCGCCCGCGGCGCGCACGGGCGCAGCGACGGTGACGCTGGTGCCGTCGGACAGGGTGAGGGTGACCTTGGCGGTGCTGCCCGCGGCCAGCGCGGCGCCCGGCTCCATCGCCATCACATGGAGCCCGCCCGGCGCGAAGCTGACCGGCGCACCCGCGCTCAGCGGCACCTCATCCGCCATCACCATCTCCATCTTGCCCGCGCTTTCCGCATAGTCGTGGATCATGGTCATTCCTGCGCCCTCCACAGTGACGCTCTCGAGCGATACGCCGGGCGCGCCGCTGTAGGAAAGGTCGAAATAGACCGCGGCCGGGTTGCCCGCGACCGGAGGCAGGAAGACGCGCGCATTGCTGACGGTCAGCCCGGCGCTTACCGCGCCGGCAGTGGCGGTGTCGCTTGGCGGCGCATCGGCGTCGGGCGCGCAGGCGGAAAGAGTGGCAATGGCGGCAAGCGCCAGCACCGCCGATGCGGCTCTCAGGATCGAATTCACGCAGATATCTCCCATGTGGATGGCCCCAAATCTAGAAGGGCGGCTCTCTTGTGCCAAGCGAAAGCACACCTATATCGCCCTCACAAACGAGCCGCCAAGGTGCTTTGCCGGGAACCGGGAAGCCGACGGCAGCGGTGTCCAACAATTGTCCTTATGGATGGGGAAACAATGGGTAAAGTAATCGGTATCGACCTCGGGACCACCAACTCCTGCGTCGCTGTCATGGACGGCGGCAAGCCCAAGGTCATTGAAAATTCGGAAGGCGCGCGCACCACGCCCTCGATCGTCGCCTTCACCAAGGATGGCCAGCGCCTGATCGGGCAGCCTGCCAAGCGTCAGGCGGTCACCAACCCCGACAACACCCTTTTCGCAATCAAGCGCCTGATCGGCCGCCGCTTCGAAGACCCGCTGACCAAGAAGGACATGGGTCTCGTCCCCTACAAGATCGTCAAGGGCAAGAACGGCGACGCGTGGGTCAACGCGGGCAGTGAGGATTACAGCCCCTCGCAGGTCTCGGCCTTCATCCTGCAAAAGATGAAGGAAACCGCCGAGAGCTACCTCGGCGAGACCGTGACGCAGGCCGTCATTACCGTGCCCGCCTATTTCAACGACGCCCAGCGTCAGGCAACCAAGGATGCAGGCCAGATCGCCGGCCTCGAAGTGCTGCGTATCATCAACGAGCCGACTGCGGCCGCGCTCGCCTATGGGATGGACAAGGAAGACGGCAAGACCATCGCTGTCTACGACCTTGGCGGCGGCACCTTCGACGTCTCGATCCTCGAGATTGGCGACGGCGTGTTCGAAGTGAAGTCGACCAACGGCGACACCTTTCTCGGCGGTGAAGACTTCGACAATGCGATCGTCGAGTTCCTCGCGGACTCCTTCAAGAAGAAGGAGGGCATGGACCTCAAGACCGACAAGCTCGCCCTTCAGCGTCTCAAGGAAGCCGCGGAAAAGGCCAAGATCGAGCTGTCGAGCGCGGCGACCACCGAAATCAACCTGCCCTTCATCACCGCGCGCATGGAAGGCGGCAGCACCACCCCGCTGCACCTCGTCGAGACGATCACCCGCGCCGACCTTGAAAAGATGGTCGACGGCCTGATCCAGCGCACGCTCGAGCCGTGCAAGAAGGCGCTTAGCGACGCGGGCATCAGCAAGGACCAGGTCGACGAGGTGATCCTTGTCGGCGGCATGACCCGCATGCCCAAGGTGCGCGAAGTCGTCGAAAGCTTTTTCGGCGCCAAGCCGCACACCGGCGTGAACCCCGATGAAGTCGTCGCCATGGGCGCGGCCATTCAGGCGGGCGTGCTGCAGGGCGACGTCAAGGACGTGCTGCTGCTCGACGTGACCCCGCTCAGCCTCGGCATCGAGACGCTCGGCGGCGTGTTCACCCGCATGATCGACCGCAACACCACCATCCCGACCAAGAAGACCCAGACCTATTCGACCGCCGAGGACAACCAGAACGCGGTGACGATCAAGGTCTATCAGGGCGAACGCGAGATGGCGGCGGACAACAAGCTGCTCGGCAATTTCGACCTGATCGGCATTCCCCCCGCGCCGCGCGGCGTGCCGCAGATCGAGGTGACCTTCGATATCGACGCCAACGGCATCGTCTCGGTGGCGGCGCGCGACAAGGGCACCGGCAAGGAGCAGACGATCAAGATCCAGGCCTCGGGCGGGTTGTCGGACAGCGACATCGACCAGATGGTCAAGGATGCCGAGAAGTTCGCCGAAGAGGACAAGAAGCGCCGGGCGGCCGCAGAAGCGCGCAATCAGGCCGACAGCCTCGTCCATGCGACCGAAAAGCAGCTTGAAGAGCATGGCGCCAAGATCGACGCCGGCACCAAGGCCGATGTCGAAGCCGCGATCGCCGCGGTCAAGACCGCGCTCGAGGGCGGCGATGCTGTTGACATCAACGCCAAGGCGCAGGCTCTGACCCAGGCGGCGATGAAGATGGGGCAGCAGATCTACGAGGCGCAAGCGGCAGCTGGCCCGGACAGCGAAGCGGCGAGCGAAGAGACCCCGGCCGAAGACGTCGTCGACGCCGAGTTTTCCGAAGTGGACGAAGACAAGAAGGGCTAAGGCCCCGATGCAACCCATTGCCCCGCCGCAGCGCCCGGATCATGCATCCGGCGCGGCGGCGGGCGGTGGTCACGGGGATTAGGTCAGACATATGTCCAGCGCCCAGACCGATTACTACGCCACGCTCGAAGTCACCCGCGATTGCGACGCGGCGGCGCTCAAGAGCGCGTACCGCAAGCTCGCGATGAAGTTCCACCCGGACCGCAATCCGGGGGACGCGAGCGCCGAGGCCAAGTTCAAGGCGATCAGCGAGGCCTATGACTGCCTCAAGGATCCGCAGAAGCGCGCGGCCTATGACCGCTACGGTCACGAGGCCTTCACCCAAGGGATGAACGGCGGTGGCTTCGGCGGCGGACCGTTCGGCGGTGGCCGCGGCGCAGACGGCTTTGCCGATATCGGCGACATTTTCGAAACGATCTTCGGCAGCGCCTTCGGCGGCGGCGGCCCGCAGCGCCAGCAGACCCGGCGCGGCGCGGACCTGCGCTACGACATGCAGGTCAGCCTCGAGGAAGCCTTCCACGGCAAATCGACCGAGATCGAGATCGAGGTCTCGCAGTCCTGCGACACCTGCGACGGCAGCGGCGCGACGCCGGGCACCTCCGAACGGCAGTGCAATCTGTGCCACGGCATGGGGAGCGTGCGCGCCAAGCAGGGCCTGTTCGTGATCGAGCGCCCGTGCCCCACCTGCAACGGACGCGGCACGGTGATCGAGAACCCCTGCCGCGTGTGCCGCGGCGAGGGGCGGGTGGACAAGGCCCAGACCCTCAAGGTCGATATTCCCGCCGGCGTCGACACCGGCACCCGCATTCGCCTGTCCGGCAAGGGTGAGGCCGGCCAGCGCGGCGCGCCCTCGGGCGACCTCTACATATTCCTCCATGTGAAGCCGCACCCGGTGTTCGAGCGCGAGGGGACGACGCTGGCCACCCGCGTGCCGGTCAGTTTCACTACCGCCGCATTGGGCGGCTGTGTCGAGATTCCCGATCTCGATGGCTCGACCAACCGTCTCGAGATCCCCGTGGGCATCCAGTCGGGCAAGCAATTGCGCATTCGCGGCGCGGGCATGCCGGTGCTGCAAGGCCGCGGGCGCGGTGACATGGTGGTAGAGATCGTGGTCGAGACCCCGACCAAGCTCTCGCGCCGCCAGAAGGAAATTCTCGAGGAATTCAAGGCGACCGAGACGGGCGACGAGTGCCCCGAGAGCCGCAGCTTCTTCGCCAAGCTCAAGGACGCCTTCGGCGGCTGAGGGGGGTCGTGCTTCCCTCGCTCCTCATCGTCGACGATTTCCTCAAGGATCCGTGGGCGGCGCGGCGCGCGGCGCTGGGGCTGGACTTTGATCCGGCCCGCCAGCACGGCAATTTTCCGGGACTCAACTCCTCCACGCCGCTAGCGAGCGATGCGATCGATGCGGCGGTTTCGCGGCTGCTGGGGGTGAGGCTCGGCCCTGCGCCGGGCACGCAGCACGGCCATTGCCGCTTGACGTCCAAGGGCGCCAAGGGGCGCAGCGGGGTGCATATCGACCCGGCGGCCTATTCTGGCATCCTCTACCTCTCGCGCCCCGAGGATTGCGCCAAACCCGACGCGGGCGGCACCGATTTTTTCCGCCATCGCCGCACCGGGCTCGAAGCCGTGCCGCAGGATCCGGCCAAGATCGCCGCGAGCGGTTATGCCGATATCAACGCGCTGGTCGAGGATGTGGTCAACAAGGACACCACGCTTGCCCACAAGTGGGAGCGCACCTTGCGCATTCCCGCCCGCTTCAACCGGCTGCTCTTGTTCTCGCCCTGGCAGTTCCACAACGCCGCCCCGGGCTTCGGCACGAGCGCGGAGAATTCGCGCCTTGTCATGCTGTTGTTCTTCGCGCCCCGCCCTGAGGTCTAGCCAAGCCTCTCGCGCACCTCGGCCCTGATCTGCTCGATGAGCCCGCGCTGGCAGCGCCCGGCGCTCTCCTCCTCCTCGAGCACCGCAAGGAAGGCCGCGCGCTTGCCTGCGCGCAAACTCTCGGTCGAAACGCCGCCGGTGACGGTCGAGGCGACGAGGTCGATCATCCGCTCCGCACCGTGCAAGCGTCCCCACAGGTAATCATTCTCGCGATAATCGCGGCTGAAGAAGGCGCCGAAATTGTAGAACTCGATGCCCCGCAGCGTGGCCGTGGTGCCACCCTCGCGGATCGAGAGCGCATCGTCGGGCGAGATGCGGTCGATCTTGACCGGGTTGAATTCGTCGAGCCCTTCACGGCGAGAAAGCGGCAGGGTGGCAACATCGTAGAAGGGAAAGCCGAGATAGGTCAGCAGCATCCGCCGCTTCAGCTCCTTCGGCATGTCCTCGAGCGCGTCGATCAGCATCTCCTCGGCGGCAAGGTCGGTCGCGGGCAGCAAGCGCTGGGTGGCGAGGAAATCGAGCACCGCGCCCGGCTGCTGCATGGCCTCGCCCGCAAGTTCGCGGAACCGGGCGATGTGCTGCACATCCTCGTCGGCGCGCAGATAGATCGCGAGGATTGCGTAAATCCGGTCGCGCGCCCGGTCGAGCGCGTCCTCGGCGATTCCCCCATCGACCAGCCAGTCGCGCGCGAGCTTCCTTGCAAGCAGCTGCAAACGGCGGATGCGAAAGCCGGTGTCGTGCGCGCGGAAGAAGGCGATTGCGCCCTGCGTCGCCCCGCCGCCGGCCTCGGTCAGCAGCCCCAGCCCGCGCGCCTCGAGCTCGCCGCGTAGCGCGCCTGCTAGCGGCAGGGGATCGCCCCTCGGCTGCCCCGCCGCCTTCAGCGTCACCCGTGCAAGCTGTTCGAGGATGCCTTCGAACTTGGTCAGGGCATAGGCGCCAAAGGCATAGCCCGCGCGCTCGGCCGCGGCCTGCTGCGCCTTGGCGCGCCATGCCGCGAGGCGCTTGGGGGTGGGGCGGTCGAGCAGGAAGGTGTAGCCGAACAGCTTTTCCACCGCGCGGTCGATATCGCCCTGGAGCTCCAGCACGATCCGCTTCAGCCGCGCCGCATCGCGCGATTGGTGGTCAATGCGCTCCAGATCGTCACGGATCGGCTGTTCGCGCGGGATCGTCGAAAGCGAACCGAAGATCGCGCCGAAGAACCCGACCTTGCGTGACGGAGGCCCGGTCATGGCTGCGCCGCCATCGGGGCGGGGGTCGAGATAGACGAAGCGCCGGTCGACCTCGCGCTGGGCGGGGCGGCCATAGAGCGCGGAAAGCGCGGCACCGAAGGGCGCGTTGACCAGCACCGCCCCGTCGATCAGCGCCACCTCGCCCACCGTGCCAAGCGCGACATGGCTGGGCATGATCCGCTGGAGGAAGGCCGCGCGCCCGCTCCATTCGTGCCCCTCGGCAGCCGCCAGCGCGTCGATCTCGGCCAAGGTGAGCGGCGGGAACGCCCCCGGAAAGCTCGCCGTCGCGCGCGCGGCCAGCACCAGCTCGAGCGGATCGGCGAGCGGGGCGCAGCCATTCTCGCCGACCCGCGCGCGGAAATTGATCGGCAGGCGGTGCTCGGTCTCTTCGACCTGCGGGGGCGAGTTTAGGCGCAGCGTTTCGGGATGGCCGCGAAAATCGGTGACGGTCACCGCAAGGTCGATCGGATAGCCGGTCGGCAGCAGCGGGATGGAATCGCCTTCCGCCTCCATCTTCATGAAGGCCTCGAACAGCATCGCCGAAAAGCGCGCACCCGAGAAGGGCGGGCTGAACCATCGCCCGCGCACCAGCTTCGACACCTTGGCGCGCACCTCGGCGCGGGTTTCGGGCGAGACGGTCGCGCTCACCGCATTGCCGGGGCGCGACAGGAACCATTCGGCGATCGGCTGCGCCCAGACCTTGGCATAGCGCCACATCGGCTCAGCCTCGGGATCGGTCAGTTCGTTAACATCGGCATTCGACAGCCACAGGTCGGTCAGCGGCGCGAGACTGTGCCCGGCATGGATTGCCTGTGCGAGGAACACTGCGTTGATGCCGCCCGCGCTCGCGCCGGTCAGGATGTCGGGGAGCACGCGGATCTGCAAGCCATGGTTGCGCTCGATCATCGTGAGGAAATCGCGATAGGCTGCCGCCACCCCCTCGAGCCGCACCGCCCCCGGATGATGGAAGGCGCGGCTTGCCCGGGCGAGGTGCCACACCTCCTTGGTGATGCCGTGCATATAGACCGCCAGGCTGACCCCGCCGTAGCATACGAGAGCAAGGCGCAGTTCCTTCTGGCGCATACTGCGCTTCCTAACGTGCATTACCTCGGCAATGCAATTGCGTTCGTCATCTGTTCTCGTTATGGAGCATGATATATGGCAAAAGCAAAACGTCGCTACGTGTGCCAGGAATGCGGCTCGGTCTCGCACCGCTGGCAGGGGCAATGCGCCGACTGCGGACAGTGGAACACGCTGATCGAGGATGTGCCGGCGACGGTGTTCTCGCAGAAGCACGACCTGTCGAGCGGCGGGCGGGCGGTGGCCTTCGAGCCGCTCAATGCACCCACCAAGCTGCCGGTGAGGAAATCGACCGGCATGGCCGAATTCGACCGCGCGCTGGGCGGCGGGCTGGTGCCGGGAAGCGCGGTGCTGCTCGGCGGGGATCCGGGGATCGGCAAGTCCACCCTGCTGCTGCAATGCGCCGCGACCATCGCGCGCGGGGGCAATGACGTGGTCTATGTCAGCGGCGAGGAAGCGGCCGGGCAAGTGCGCCTGCGCGCAAGCCGCATGGGGGTGGCCGACGCGCCGATCCGGCTCGCCTCGGAGACCTCGGTGCGCGATATCCTGACCACGCTCGGGCAGGGCGAGCCGCCTGCGCTGCTGGTGATCGATTCGATCCAGACCATGCATTCCGACACCATCGAGGGCGCGCCCGGCACCGTCAGCCAGGTGCGCGGCTGCGCGCTCGAACTGATCCGCTATGCCAAGGAGTCAGGCTGCGTGGTGGTGCTGGTCGGCCATGTCACCAAGGACGGCACCATCGCCGGCCCGCGCGTGCTCGAGCACATGGTCGATGTGGTGATGAGCTTCGAGGGCGAGCGCAGCCACCAGTACCGCATCCTGCGCGCATTGAAGAACCGCTTCGGCGCGGTCGACGAGATCGGGGTCTTCGCCATGGCCACCGAGGGGCTCGAGGAGGTCGCCAACCCCTCGCTGCTGTTCCTTTCGGGCCGCGAGACGCCGCTGGCGGGCAGCGCGGTGTTCCCGGCCTTGGAGGGCACCCGGCCTGTGCTGGTGGAAATCCAGGCGCTTATCGTGCGCCTGCAATCGGGTGCCACCCCGCGCCGGGCGGTGGTGGGCTGGGACAACGGGCGACTGGCGATGCTGCTCGCGGTGCTGGAATCGCGTTGCGGCCTCAATTTCTCCTCGGCGGAAGTCTATCTCAACATCGCCGGCGGCTACCGACTGACCGACCCTGCGGCCGACCTCGCGGTCGCCGCCGCGCTCGTCTCCGCGCTCGCCGACAAGCCGCTGCCGGACAAGACCGCGTGGTTCGGCGAGGTCAGCCTTGCGGGCGAGATCCGCCCCGTCGCCCATGCCCCCTTGCGGCTGCGCGAGGCGGCCAAGCTCGGCTTTGCGCGCTGCTACGGCCCCGCAGGCGCGGCCACCGGCAGCAGCGGCGCGGACTACCGCGGGCTTGCTGCACTTGCGAACGTCGTTGACCAGGTGATGGGCAACGCATAATCGTCGGCGGCATGGCCGTGCTCGACATCATCATCGCCATAATCGTCGCGATCGCAGCGATCGGCGGCTTCGTGCGCGGGCTGGTGCAGGAGGTGCTGAGCCTCGCTGCGTGGATCATGGCGGCGATGGCGCTGCACTTCATGCACCCCGCGCTGACCGAGGGACTCAAGAACTTCTACCGCGCCGAACCGGCGGTCTCGCTGTTCGCCTTCGCGCTGCTGCTGCTGATCCCCTATGCGGCGATGAAGGTCATTATCGGCACCGCAAGCGGGGCTTCGGACGGAGCGATCCTCGGCCCCGTGGACCGCGTGCTCGGCTTCGGCTTCGGCGCGGTCAAGGGCGCGCTGATGGCTGTGTTCGCCTTTGCCATGTTGGTCACCGGCTTTGACGAGAGCTGGGGCTACAAGGGCAGGCCCGAATGGATCACGACCGCACGCACCTATGCTGCGGCCGATGCCTTCTCGCGCCAGCTTATTCCCGCGATCGCGATCCGCCGCGAACGGCTGCGCGGCGAGGAGGAAGCGCGCGCAGCGGCCGCGGCTCGGTTCAGGAAGTAGCGTGGCGTCACAGGCTGCAACCAGGCTCTATTCGCCCGCGCTGCTGGGGCTTGCGACGGGGCTTGCGGACTTTCCGCTCACTGCTGACCTGCCCTTGCAGGCCGAGGCGCGCTCGCGCAGCTGCGGCAGCGTGATCACGCTCGGCCTTGCGCTGGACGAGGCAGGCCACATCGCGCGGATCGGGATGCAGGTCAGCGCCTGCGCGATAGGGCAGGCCTCGGCCGCGCTGCTGGCGCAGGGCGCGGCGGGCCGCGATCCGGGCGCTCTCGATGCCGTCGCCGGAGCGCTCGAGCTGTGGCTGGCGGGCGAGGGCGCGCTCCCCGACTGGCCGGGGATCGCGGCGCTCGCCCCCGCGCAGGGCCACCCAGGCCGCCACGGCGCCCTGCTATTGCCGTGGACTGCGGCGCGCACGGCGCTTTCGCAAGGGCCAAGCACTCGCTAGGGACGGGCGCCAGGAGAGATCGCGCCAGCCAGCGACAACAGGGGACAGGGACGACATGGGAGAGGCGCAGGCGCTAGCCGCACGCGAGCCGAGCGAGAGCGAAATCCGCTTGGTGATCGGCGCATCATCGGCGGGCACCATCTTCGAATGGTACGACTTCTTCATCTACGGCACGCTCGCCGGCCTGATCGGCGCGGCCTTCTTCCCCTCGGACAACGCCACGCTCGAGGTGCTGCTGGTGTGGGCCGGGTTTGCGGTCGGCTTCGGCTTTCGCCCGCTGGGCGCGATCCTGTTCGGCTTTCTGGGTGACCGGCTGGGGCGCAAATACACCTTCCTTGTCACTGTCACCCTGATGGGCATCGCGACCGCGGGCGTGGGCCTCGTACCGACCGCGGATTCGATCGGGATCGCCGCACCGATTGTCGTGCTGTTTCTGCGCATCCTTCAGGGCCTTGCGCTCGGCGGCGAATATGGCGGCGCGGCGGTCTATGTCGCCGAGCACGCCCCGCCCGAAAAGCGCGGCTTCTACACCAGCTTCATCCAGGCGAGCGTGGTCGGCGGCTTCGTGCTCAGCATCGTCGTCGTGCTCGCCTGCCAGCTGCTGATCCCGCCCGAGGCCTTCAAGGCGTGGGGCTGGCGCCTGCCCTTCCTGCTGTCGCTGATCCTGCTCGGTATCTCCTTGTGGATGCGCCTGAAACTGAGCGAAAGCCCGGTGTTTCAGGCTATGAAGGAAGCGGGCGAGATGGCCGGCAATCCCTTCATCGAAAGCTTCACCTATCCCGGCAACAAGAAGCGCATCTTCGTCGCTCTGTTCGGGATCACCGGGGTGCTGACGACGATCTGGTACACCGCCTTCTTCTCGGGGATGTCGTTCCTCAAGGGGCCGATGCGGATGGACGACCAGGTGGTGAACCTCGTCCTGCTGGTCTCGGGCCTTGTCGCGATGAGCTTCTATGTCTTCGTCGGGCGCTGGTCGGACCGGGTGGGGCGCAAAAAACCGATCATCGTCGGCGCGCTGGCGAGCCTGGTATTGCTGTTCCCGATCTTCTGGGGGCTAGGCACGCTAGCCAATCCCGGGCTTCGGCAGGCCGCCGCCGAGGCGCCGGTGGCGGTGGTCGGCACGCAGTGCAGCTTCGATGCCTTCGCCGAGGAACAAGCCACTGCCTGCGGGCGGCTGCTGCAGGACTTGACCGCGCTCGGCGTGCCCTACACGGTGGCCGCAAGCACCTCTGCCGATGGCGAGAGTGTTGCGATCACGGTCGGCACCGAGCGCTTCGATCTGGCCGTGACGCAGCCGCAAGGCCAGCGCGCCGCGGTGCAAAGCTACCTCGAGGCACGCGGCTACAGCTTTGCCAAGCAGGTGCCGCCCTTCGTCAACATCATCGGGATCGTGGCGCTGCTGCTGGCGCTGGGCCTGCTGTCGGCGCTGACCTATGGCTCCGTGGCGGCGTTGCTCTCGGAAATGTTCCCGCCGCAGATCCGCTATTCCTCGATGTCGATACCCTACCACATCGGCGCAGGCTACCTCGGCGGCTTCCTGCCGCTGATCGCGACCTACATCGTGGCGAGCACCGGCGATGTCTATGCGGGCCTGTGGTACACCTGGGCCGTGGTCGCCTTCGGCGCGGTCGTGGCGTGGTGGGGCCTGCCGGACGGGCCTCCGGAAGATTTTGCCGATGATTGAGCCTGCCGCCTCGCCGCCGCCCACCCTGAGGCTCACCGTCGACAGCGAGGCGCTCGCCGCCAACTGGCGCGCGCTCGATGCGCTCTCGGGTGGAGCGGACGCAGGCGCGGCGGTGAAGGCCGACGCCTATGGGCTCGGCGTAGACACCTGCGTGCCCGTGCTGCGGGATGCGGGCTGCCGTACCTTCTTCGTCGCGCATTGGAGCGAGGTTGCGAGCGTGATCAGGCACGTGCCGGGCGAACAGGTGGCGGTGCTCCACGGGGTGCTCAGCGAGGCCGACTGCGCCTATGCCCGGGCCACCGGCGCGGTGCCGGTGATCAATTCGCTCGACCAGGCGGGATTGTGGAGTGCAACCGGGGGAGGGCGCTGCCACCTGATGGTCGACACCGGCATCAACCGGCTCGGCATTGCGCTTGCCGAAGCGGGCGATCAGGCGGTGGCTGCGCTCGAAATCGACATCCTCATGAGCCACCTCGCCAGCGCCGACGAGCGCACCGCGATGAACCGGATGCAGGCCGAACTGCTCTCCGAGGCGGCCGAGGCCATTCCCCACCATCGCCTCAGCCTTGCGAACAGCGCCGGGATCGGACTTGGCGAGGCCTTCGCCTTCGATCTCACCCGCCCGGGGCTCGCGCTCTATGGCGGGGTGCCGCGCGATGAGCTCGCCGGGCACATCCGCCCGGTCGCGCAGGTTCAGGCGCAGCTGCTCCAGACCCGCAACCTCGCGCCCGGAGAGGCGGTCGGCTACAACGCTACCTTCATCGCGCCCACCCACATGCGTGTCGGCACGGTCTCGATCGGCTATGCCGACGGCTTCCTGCGCGCGCGCGGGCCCGGCAATGCGCTGTTCCATCAGGGCCGCGCGCTGCCGATCCTCGGCAAGGTGTCGATGGACATGGTGGTGGTCGATCTGGCCGCAGGCCGGGATCTGGCGGCAGGAGACTGGCTCAACGTCCCCTGGAACATCGCCGATGCTGCGCAGCAAAACGCTCTTTCGGCTTATGAACTCCTAACCACCATCGGCGCGCGCCTGAGGACGCGTTAGACGCTTTTCCCGCGTTGTTGTTGCACCGCAGCTTGTGCAGGTGCTAAAAGCCCCCAGCGGAAGAAAAGATAACGCGGGGTCATACAGCAATGGTCAGAACGAAAGCGGCGGCGTCCGGCGAAGCGGGCGATGCCATCATCATCAAGAAGTACGCCAACCGGCGGCTCTACAACACCGCCTCCTCGAGCTACATCACGCTTGATGATCTCGCCCGCATGGTGCGCGAGAATGTCGAGTTCCAGGTGCTCGACGCCAAGACCGGCGATGACATCACCCATTCGATCCTGACGCAGATCATCATGGACGAGGAAGCCAATGGCGGGCAGCAGATGCTCCCGGTCAGCTTCCTGCGCCAGCTGATCGGCATGTACGGCAATTCGATGCAGGCGCTGATGCCCTCCTATCTCGAAGCCAGCATGACCAATTTCCGCGAGAACCAGTCGAAGATCCGCGAGGCTTTCGAGAAGGGCATCAGCGCGACGCCCTTTGCGGCGATCCACGAGACCAACATGGCGATGATGCGCGCGGCGGCCGATGCCTTCATGCCCGGGCTCGGCAAGCCCAAGGGCAAGCCGGCGGACAGGTCTCCGGCCAAGCCCGCCCCCGACACCCAGAGCGAGATCGCGGTGCTGCGCGAGCAGATGGCGGCGATGCAAAAGAAGCTGGACGAACTCGGCAAATAGCCCGAAGGGCGCGCCGCATTGTTCTAGCAGGAAGCCAGCACCCGTGTCCCAGATCCGCCACGCGCTCACCGTCAAGCGCGAAGACGACTTTGCCAAGTGGTACCAGGAGGTGATCTCCGCCGCCGACCTCGCCGAGGAATCCGGCGTGCGCGGCTGCATGGTGATCAAGCCGTGGGGCTACGGCATCTGGGAGCGCATCCAGCGCCTGATGGACGACCGCATCAAGGCCGCGGGCGTGCAGAACTGCTACTTCCCGCTGTTCATCCCGCTCGCCAACTTCACCCGCGAGGCTGAACACGTCGAGGGCTTTGCCAAGGAAATGGCGGTCGTCACCCACCACCGCCTGATTGCGGACGGGAAGGGCGGGCTGATCCCCGATCCCGAGGCGAAGCTGGAAGAGCCGCTGGTGGTGCGCCCCACATCCGAAACGATCATCGGCGATGCGATGGCGCGCTGGGTGCAATCGTGGCGCGATCTGCCGCTGCTCACCAACCAGTGGGCCAATGTGGTGCGCTGGGAAATGCGCACGCGGATGTTCCTGCGCACCAGCGAGTTCCTCTGGCAGGAGGGCCACACCGCGCACGAGACCCGCGAGGATGCGCTCGCGGAAACCCACCGTGCGCTCGAAATGTATCGCTCGTGCGCCGAGGATGATCTCGCGCTCCCCGTGATCGCGGGCGAAAAGCCGGAGAACGAGCGCTTCCCCGGCGCGGTCGAGACCTGGTCGATCGAGGCTATGATGCAGGACGGCAAGGCGCTGCAAGCGGGCACGAGCCACTACCTCGGCACCAACTTCGCCCATGCGGCCGGCATCCAGTTCCAGGACCGCGAGGGCACCCAGCAGTTCTGCCACACCACCAGTTGGGGCGTTTCGACGCGGCTGATCGGCGGGGTGATCATGACCCACGGTGACGACGACGGGCTGCGCGTGCCGCCCGCCATCGCGCCGCAACAGATCGTCATCATCCCTATGCTGCGCGAGGCTCCGGAAGATGCGGAACTGATCGCCTATTGCGAAGGCGTGCGCGCCGCTCTGGCCGCCACGAGCGCGCTTGGTGAGCGCGTGCGCGTGCTGCTCGATCAGAAGCCCGGCAAGGCCGCCGCCAAGCGCTGGGACTGGGTGAGGAAGGGTGCGCCCGTGATCATCGAGGTCGGCCCGCGCGACATGGCCGAAGGCAAGATCGCCGTCTTGCGCCGCGACCAACTGTGGAACGCCGCCAACGGCAAGCCCGCCTTCACCTATCCCGCCCACGCTGAGTTCGTGGCCGAGGCGGGCGCGGTGCTCGAAGCGATCCAGCAGGGCCTCTACGAAGAAGCCCGCGTTCGGCGCGATGCCAATATCACGCGCGGCGTGACCGAGTGGGCGGCGGTCGTCGATCACTTCGACAAGGGCGGCAAGTATCCCGGTTGGGTCGAGGTGGAGTGGGCCAAGCCGA
>NZ_JAMNXL010000089.1 GCF_023653175.1 Erythrobacter sp.
CCGCGTAGTCGAGCGTGTTGAACGCCTCGGCGTAATCGAAGTCCTCACCATAGGGATTGGCGCTCTGGCCGCGCTCGGTCAGGATGTCGACCTGCAATGCCTGCGGCCACCAATCGCGGTTGGTGCGGCCCAGCAGGTTGCGCATGTCCATGCTGCCGTGGAAGGGGCAACCCCCGCTCATCTCTCCGGTTTTTGCGTCCATGATAGTCTCTCCTCTGACATGGCGAAATGCAGACTCGCGTCGCTGCCGCGTAGCCTATGAGGAGAGAATGACGCTTTCAGGATATTGCGTCCAATCGATTAATGCGGAAGGTTTGATTGAGCGGGGCGATTAGTGGGGCGCGTAGGAAAGCGATCTTGTTCGGCCCGCGTGCGCACTCCATAACCCCAGCATGAGCAAAGTCGCCTGCACGCAATGCGGAGCCATGATCCTGCCGCGCACCGCCGCTGAAACAGGCGGCATCTGCATGGCCTGCAAGCAGGGCATCCGCGCCAGCATGGAGGCGTCACGGGAATTCTACCAGAAGCTCAAGGAGTACGATCCGTTTCGCGAGCTTTGGAAATGGCTGGTCGGCAAGGCTCAGTCCGACTCTGGCCTTGCCACCCTCTCGCAAGCCCACCGGCATTACTTCGCTGTCGGCATGCTGGAGGGCGAAGTCTACAATGGCGGCTTCGACCAGTTCTTCACGAACAGCTCGGGTGACTATTTCACGCTCGCCTCCGAGGGTCTGCAAGTGATGGAAGCCGAGACATCGCTGCGGCTGTTGCGGGAAGCTGCAAGAACGCTGTTCGGAGACGAGCTGCCATCTGACGATCAGCAGGAGCGATGGCATGCAATGGAGCGCCACGCCCTGACGCATGGCGGCGTGGACGCGGTTGCGGAGCGATTGGAACCGCTCGACCGCGCGTTTTGCGACGAGCCGGATGCGCTGGTCGAAAGACTGTCTGCCTTCGCCCAGCGATCCGGAATACTCGAACCGTTCGTTAGGCCAGCTTAAGCCGCCTGCGCGATTTCCTCGACCGGTTCGTTGCGGATGAGGAAATCGAACGCTCCCAGCCCCGCCTTGGCGCCTTCGCCCATCGCGACCACGATCTGCTTGTGCGGCACGGTGGTGCAATCGCCCGCGGCGTAGATGCCGGGGATGCTGGTCGCGCCGTGATCGTCGATCACGATCTCGCCGAACTTGGAGAGCTCGAGGCCGGTCTCGCGCAGCCATTCGGTGTTTGGCACAAGACCGATCTGGACGAACACGCCCTCCAGATCGATGCGGCGCTCATCGCCATTGGCGCGGTTCTTGACCACGAGGCCGTTCACGCGGGTGCCGTCACCTAGCACCTCGGTGGTCTGGCCATTGGTGATGATCTCGACATTCGGCATCGAGCGCAGTTTGCGCTGCAGCACCTCGTCGGCGCGCAGCTTCACGTCGAACTCGATCAGGGTCACGTGGCCGACGATCCCGGCAAGGTCGATTGCGGCCTCGACGCCCGAATTGCCGCCGCCGATCACCGCGATGCGCTTGCCCTTGAACAGCGGGCCATCGCAGTGCGGGCAATAGGCCACGCCCTTGTTGCGATACTCCGCCTCACCCGGCACGCCGAGGTTGCGCCAGCGCGCGCCGGTGGAGAGGATCAGCGACCGGGCGCGCAAGGAAGCGCCGTTGGCCATCACCACCTCGTGATAACCGCCGACGTCCTTGGCTGCGCGCAGTTCCACCGCGCGGGCGAGGTCCATCAGGTCGATCTCGTATTCGCCGACATGCTTCTTGAGGCTGTCGGTCAGCTTCGGGCCTTCGGTGTAGGGGGTGCCGGGGAGGTTCTCGATCCCGAGCGTGTCCATCAGCTGGCCGCCGAAGCGTTCCGCCGCGATCCCGGTGCTGAAGCCCTTGCGCGCGGTGTAGACCGCTGCCGCCGCGCCCGCCGGGCCGCCGCCGATCACCAGCACCTCGAACGGGGCCTTGGCGGCGAGCTTCTCGGCCTGCCTGGCATCGGCATTCTTGTCGAGCTTCGACAGGATCTCGGCCAGTTCCATCTTGCCGTTGTAGAAGGGCTCGCCATTGAGGAAGGTCGCAGGGACCGCCATGATGTCGCGGCGCTCGACCTCGTCCTGGAAGGTGCCGCCTTCGATCAGGGTGGCGGTGACGCGCGGGTTCTCGAGCGCCATCAGCGTCAGCGCCTGCACCACGTCGGGGCAGTTGTGGCACGAGAGCGAGAAGAACATCTCGAAATGGAAGTCGCCCTCGAGCGCGCGGACCTGTTCGATCAGGTCGGCGTCGACCTTGGGCGGGTGGCCGCCGGCCCACAGCAGCGCGAGGACAAGGCTGGTGAATTCATGCCCCATCGGCAGGCCGGCAAAGCGCACCCACTTCTCCGCATCGCTCGCGCGGCGGATCACGAAGCTGGGCTTGCGATCATCGGTGCCGTCGAAGCGCGCGGTGACGAGGTCGTGCAGCGACGCGATCTGTTCGATCAGCGCACGCGTCTGGCGCGACTTCTCGCTGTCATCGAGGCTTGCGACCAGTTCGATGCCTTCGCGAAGATTGCCGAGATAGGTCTTGAGCTGGGCCTGCATGGCTGCGTCGAGCATGGGTGTTCTCCGGGTGCGGGCATGGGGCCGCGCGGCGCGTGTGATCCGTGGGACGGGTAACGCGGGACCGGATGCCGCCCGCCCGCAAAGGGGGGGAGGGGCGGGAGGACATCCGGTCCCGGCTACGACCCGAGGGCTCTTTGATGGCTCTCGGGATTTTTCGACCGGCGCGCAGGCCGAGGGGGGGAGGGAGTGGCCCCGCGCCGGTCGGTTCGTGTGGCCTGTCGGCCTTAGATCTTGCCGACCAGGTCGAGCGAGGGGGCCAGCGTGTCGCTGCCTTCTTCCCACGCCGCCGGGCAGACCTGACCGGGGTTGGCGCGGACATATTGCGCAGCCTTGATCTTGCGGGTCAGTTCGTTGGCATTGCGGCCGACGCCTTCGCAGGTGATTTCCATGATCTGGATCACGCCGTCAGGATCGACCACGAAGGTCGCACGGTCGGCAAGGCCGGCGCCTTCACGCAGCACGCCGAAATTGTTCGACAGCACGTGGTTCTGGTCGCCGAGGAACGGGAAGGTCAGCTTGCCGATCTTGTCCGAGGTGTCGCTCCACGCCTTGTGGCTGAAGTGCGTGTCGGTCGAGACGGCGTAGACTTCGACGCCCATCGCCTGCAGCTGGCTGTACTTTTCGCCCATGTCTTCCAGCTCGGTCGGACACACGAAGGTGAAGTCGGCCGGGTAGAAGAAGAACACCGACCACTTGCCGGCCAGATCCGCGTCGGTGACGGTGAAGAAGTCCTTGCCCTTCTGGAAGGCGGTGGCGGTGAACGGCTTGAGAGTCGAACCGATGATACCCATGGATTCTGTCCTTGTGCTGGGTTGAGAGAGAGGTTGAAACTGACGTTGCCGAAATAGGGATTTTTGCGCTGCACAAAAGTTGATTTGTGCGATTGCGAAAATCGCTTTTTTCAATCTATCGGACGGGAACCAATCGAATTTGACACTCATTGATGCTCTTGCCTCGCGCCCGCGCGACGCTAGGTGCAAAGCCATGCGCGTGCTTCTCACCGGATCCTCGGGCTGGCTCGGCCGCTTCCTTGCCCCAGCCCTGATGCGCGCCGGCCATGCGGTGACGGGCCTCGACATCGCGCCGGGTGCGCATACTGATGTGCTCGGCAGCGTCGCCGACGCCGGACTGGTCGGCGAGCTTTTCGCTGCGCACCGCTTCGAGGGCGTGATCCACGCCGGCGCCTTGCACAAGCCCGACATCGCGCGCTACCCGGCGCAGAGCTTCATCGACGTCAACGTTACCGGCACACTGGGCCTGCTCGAGGCGGCGGTGCGGCATGGGGCGGGCCGCTTCGTCTTCACCTCAACAACCTCGCTGATGATCACGCAGGCGATCCGCGACGAGGTGGCGGCTGAGGCGGTGTGGCTCGACGAGACCAGCGGGCCTTTGGCACCGCGCAACATCTACGGCGTGACCAAGCGCGCCGCCGAGGAGCTGTGCCGCTTGTGGCACAATCTCCACGGCCTGCCGGTGATCGCCTTGCGGGTCTCGCGCTTCTTCCCCGAGGATGACGACACCCACGCCGTGCCCTCGGGCGAGAACCTCAAGGCCAACGAGTTCCTGAATCGCCGCCTCACGGTCGAGGATTGCGCAGCGGCGCATATCGCCGCGCTCGATGCCGCGCCGCGGGTGGGCTGGGGCGTCTATGTCGTGAGCGCGCCGCCGCCCTTCACCCGCGCCGATGCTGCGCGGCTGAAGCATGATGCAGCCGCCCTGATCGCCGGGCGCTTTCCCGAGGCGCCCGCGCTCTACGCCGCGCGCGGCTGGGTGCTGCCGGACAGCATCGGGCGGGTCTATGATCCTTCAGCCATCGAACGCGATCTGGGCTTCCGCTGCGAGACGGACTTCGCGGCGGTGCTGGCAGCGCTGCGGGAGGGCCGCGAGATGCCCTTCATCCACGACCGCAGCTACGTGCCGCCCAAGGAACTGGGGCGCTAACAGCCCGTCTTTCCTCGCTGCACCGGAGAGGCCTCATGCCCATCCGTGTTGCTCCGCGCGAATATTCGTTGTGTAAACACAACCAATCGCATATCTGGACCACATGACGAGGGAAATTCACAACCGGATTGCCATGTTCCGGGCCGACGCCGGGATGACCCGCCGCGAGCTCGCCGAGGCCGTCGGGGTCAATCCCCAGACGATCGGCTTCCTCGAGCGCGGCGATTACAAGCCCAGCCTCGAACTGGCGCTGTCGATGGCCGAGGTGTTCGGCGTGAGCGTGGAACTGCTGTTCTCGTTCGAGCCGTTCCCCTCGCTCTCACAGGCTTTGCAGAAGGGACGCGAATGATGGCTCGCAATGATAAGGGAATTTTCGCGCGGTTGGATCGGACGGTGAGCCGACTTACCGGACGACCCATTCACACAGGCTTCACTGCGCCCCATGTTGTCATTGCAGTTAACCTCATATTCCTGTTGATCTCGCTTGCGGGCATGGACTTGACGATCGAAGGTCGGGCTTTCGGCAAAGACCTTCTGACATTGGCCATGTTCGGCAGCATCGTCTACAATGCCGCCGTTCAATACTAGGAGCGCGGAAACTGGACGCCTGACGAGCGGGAAAATGCCATCCGCTGGAAGTCCGTGGCCATTTCGGGTTGGATTGTGATTACGCTGGTGAGTTTCTGGGCCGTTTTGGTCGGTCAATTTGCACACAATGGTCTATGGTATCCAAGGCACGCCAAGGAATGGCCTGCGCTGGGCATCTTCATCGCCATGCTGTCAGCGCAAATCAGCTGTATTGCGTCGGCATGGATGACCCCGACCTACGCCGCCGAGCTGCTCGACGACGAGTGAGTTCGCGGCAAGCACACGCCTGACGCTGCCGCTTATCCTACCTGCGCCCGATGCAGCAGCTTGTGATCGGCCAGCGCCAGCGCCATCATCGCTTCGACCACCGGGGTGCCGCGGATGCCGACGCACGGATCGTGGCGGCCCTTGGTAACCACCTCCACCGCCTCACCCGCAGAATTGATCGATTCCACCGGGGTGAGGATTGAACTCGTCGGCTTGAACGCCACCCGGCACACCACCGGCTGCCCGGTCGAGATCCCGCCCGCCGTGCCGCCCGCGTGGTTGGCGAGGTAGACCGGCTTGCCATCCGGGCCGGGGCGCATCCGGTCGGCGTTCTCTTCGCCGGTCAGGCGCGCGGCGTCAAAACCGTCACCGATCTCGACGCCTTTCACAGCATTGATGCTCATCATCGCGGCGGCCAGATCGCTGTCGAGCTTGGCATAGATCGGCGCGCCCCAGCCTGCCGGAACCCCGGTTGCGACGCACTCGACGATGGCGCCGAGTGACGATCCGGCCTTGCGGGCCTCGTTGACCTTCTCTTCCCAGCGCTTCGCCGCGGCCGGGTCAGGGCAGAAAAACGGGTTGTTGGCGATCTCGGCATAATCGATGTTCGCCGGGTCGATCCGGTCGCCGCCGAGTTCGCACACGTAGGCTGTGAGGGTGACTTCCGGGATCACCAACCGCGCCACCGCGCCCGCCGCGACCCGCGCCGCCGTCTCGCGCGCCGAGGAGCGCCCGCCGCCGCGATAGTCGCGGATGCCGTATTTGGCGTCATAGGCGTAGTCGGCATGGCCGGGGCGATATTGCTGGGCGATCGCGCTGTAGTCCTTGGAGCGCTGATCGGTGTTCTCGATGTGCAGCGCTATCGGTGTGCCGGTGGTCTTGCCCTCGAACACCCCCGAAAGGATCCGCACCAGATCATCCTCGCGCCGCTGGGTGGTGAAGCGGCTGGTTCCGGGCTTGCGGGCGTCCATAAAGGGCTGGATGAAGTCCTCGCTGATCGCGAGCCCCGGCGGGCACCCGTCGACGACCGCGCCCAGTGCAGGCCCGTGGCTCTCTCCCCAGGTGGTGAAGCGCAAGACGCGCCCGAAGGTGTTCCAGCTCATGGGAGTGCCATCTGGCGCAAGTGTGGGCATCTGTCCATAAAGGCTGGACGCCGTTTGCGGCTTGGGGCAGGAACAAACCATGATCGCCAAACTCTCAGGCAGACTGGACGCGACCGGCGAGGACTGGGCGGTGGTCGACGTCGGCGGGGTGGGCTACCTCGTCCACTGCTCCAGCCGCACGCTCGCCGCGCTGGGCGAGGTGGGTGAGGGCTGCACCGTCCACACGCAATTGCAGGTGAGCGAGAACGACATGCGCCTCCTCGGCTTCGCCGACAGCGCCGAGCGCGACTGGTTCCGGCTGCTCACCGGCGTGCAGGGCGTGGGGAGCAAGGTGGCGCTGGCAATCCTCTCCGCGCTCTCGACCGGAGACTTGCGCGACGCCTGCGGCAAGGGTGACGCCGCGATGGTGGCGCGGGCGCAAGGCGTTGGGCCGAAACTGGCGGGGCGGATCGTCAACGAACTGAAAGACAAGGCTGGCGCCATGCCGGGCGGGTCGGGCGGGTTTGCGGTTGGCGTGGCTGCGGTGCCTGCCGGGAGCAAGGGCGCCGACGCGGCGAGTGCGCTGGAGAATCTCGGGTTCAAGCCTGCCGTGGCGGCGCAAGCCGTGGCGCGTGCGCTGGAGGAACTGGGCGAGGGCGCCAGCGAGGGCGACCTGATCCGCGTGGCGCTGAAAAAGGCGGCGGGGTGATGGTGGGCAAAATGTTCGACTGGGTACGGTCAGGCAGTCGTGACAAGGCCGAGACCCCGCCGATGGCCTATGCTGCAGAGGCTCGGCTCTACGCCTTCAGGGATCGGATTTTCGTGTGCAGTGTCCGCTGGATTGCCGAGACCGAGAGCCTTACGGTGCTGGACGCGGCCTGTGACGACGCCTCTCTTGGGAGCTCCATCCTGCACCACCTCGCGGAGTTTTCGGACCAGCCGATGGACCTTTCGGGCTACAAGCTCACCGACTGGCCCGCCTATCGCGCTTCGGGCGCGAAGTCGGTCAAGGCGTTCGAACGGGAACTTTGGCACGTCTATCTGTCGATCATGAATTCGGCGGTTCTGGTACGGGCCTCACCGCGATTGACGAACGCTGACCACGAGTTGGGAATATACGCCTCAGCCAATCTCGCCCTTCCCGAGCAGGTTGGGGCAGCCACTCGATCAGCGATCGCGGCTGTGAAGCGGCTGCGCGACGTCGGTGGGATCTGAATGACTGACCCCCTCCACACCCCCACCCGCCAGCCGGGTGACCCGGACGCCGCCCTGCGCCCGCGCCGCTTGGCCGAATTCGTCGGGCAGGAGGCGGCCAAGGGTAACCTCGCCGTATTCATCGCCGCCGCGCGCGCGCGGGGGGAGGCGATGGATCATACCTTGTTCTTCGGCCCCCCGGGCCTCGGCAAGACCACGCTGGCGCAGATCATCGCGGGCGAGCTGGGCGTCGGCTTCCGCGCCACTTCCGGCCCCGTCATCGCCAAGGCAGGCGACCTCGCGGCGCTGCTGACCAATCTCGAACCGCATGACGTGCTGTTCATCGACGAGATCCACCGCCTCTCCCCCGTGGTCGAGGAGGTGCTCTATCCCGCCATGGAGGACCGCGCGCTCGATCTCATCATCGGCGAGGGCCCCTCGGCGCGCTCGGTCCGCATCGATCTGCCGCCCTTCACTTTGATCGGCGCGACCACGCGGCAGGGCCTGCTGACAACCCCGCTGCGCGACCGCTTCGGCATTCCGGTGCGGCTCAACTTCTACACCCATGAGGAGCTGGAGCGGGTCGTCACCCGCGCTGCGGGCCTGATGGGCCTCGCCATTGCGCCCGACGGCGCGCACGAGATCGCCCGCCGCAGCCGCGGGACGCCGCGTGTCGCCGGTCGTCTGCTCAGGCGCGTGCGCGACTTTGCCGATGTGGCAGGGGCGGCCAGTGTCACCCGCCATGTCGCCGACGAAGCGCTCACCCGGCTCGAGATCGACCGGCTCGGGCTCGATCTGATGGACCGCCGCTACCTCACCATGATCGCGACCATCTACAAGGGCGGGCCGGTGGGGATCGAGACCCTCGCGGCGGGCCTCGCCGAACCGCGCGACACGGTGGAGGAGGTGGTCGAGCCCTACCTCATCCAATTGGGCCTCGTCGCCCGCACCGCGCGCGGGCGGGTGCTCAACGATGCCGGCTGGGCGCATCTCGAGATGACTCCGCCCAGAGAATCACCTGGGCCTCAGGCCGGCCTGTTCGAGGACTGAATCGCGCCCCCGGCAGAGGCCAGCGTTAACCAAGCGGCTTACGGCGCCTCCGTTTTCGGTGCCAGTTCGGGACAGGCTCGCGGAAATCCCGGGTTCGTGCGGCGATTCCAGCGCGATCAGAGGCCGATGCTTGGTTAACCCGATTGCCCCTCGCCGCCATCTGACATCAATAGAAGGCTGGATTTAGGGGAATTGCGGGAAGGTCCGCAGCAACCCCGCAAGCAAACAGGGTATAGGACCATGTCGCTCAAACTGGCCATCGCGAAGCTATCCGCCGCAGCGGCGGGTGTCGCATTGTTGCAAGGTGGTGCAGTGCGCATGGCCGAGCCGATGAACACCGACGCGCCCGACTTCTCGACCAATATCGACGGGAAGCTGATCCAGGTCGATCCCGTGACCGGCGCGCGCTACATCAAGACCCGCGAGCGGGTGATCACCGTGCCCGAGGAGCGCCGCCGCCGCATCGTCGAGCGCACCGTCGAGTGCCAGCCGGTCGGCCCGGCAGGCCCGGGTGGCGCGGCGAGCCTGCCGCAGGGCGCAGTCCAGGCCTATTACGACGCGGCGCAATGCCCGCCGATCGCGCAGGTCGCCTACATGCCTGCCCCGCTTCCGCCGCTTCCCCCGATCTCGGGCGGCGGTGGGCCGGGCGGTGGCTGGGGCGGCGGCTTCGGCGGCGGTTTCGGCGGTGGATTCGGCTTTGGCGGGGGCTTCTTCGGCGGATTCTTCGGCGGCGGCGGTTCCTCGTCGGGCGACGTTTCGGTCTCGACCACCACCTCGACCTCGACCTCGGGCGGCAGCAGCGGCACGACCAGCGGCTCGTCGAGCGGTTCCAGCGGGATCGTGATCGACATCGACATTGACAATTCGACCTCGACGACCTCGTCCTCGGGCCAGCTGTCCTCGACCACTACCTCGTCCTCGGGCGTGGTGACCTCCTCGACCGGTCAGGTGTCGAGCAGCACTGGCCAGGTGTCGAGCACCAGCACCACAGGCGCGGTCTCCTCCTCGACCGGTCAGGTCTCCTCGTCGGGTAATGTCTCGTCCTCGACTGGCGCTGTGTCGTCGTCGGGCAATGTGTCCTCGTCGACCGGCGCGGTGTCGAGCAGCACGGGCGGGGTCTCAAGCAGCACGGGAACGGTGTCGAGCAGCACTGGCGGGGTCTCGTCCTCGACCGGTTCGGTGTCGAGCTCGTCGGGCAACGTCTCCAGCTCATCGGGCAACGTCTCGAGTTCCTCGGGCAACGTCTCCAGCTCTTCGGGCAATGTCAGTTCCTCGACCGGCGCGGTGAGCAGCTCGGGCTCGTCGTCCTCGTCTTCGTCCTCCTCCTCGTCGAGCTCCTCGTCGTCTTCCTCGTCGTCGTCGTCCTCGGGCGGCAGCGGCGGGAGCGGGGGCAGTTCGGGTTCTTCGGGCAGCAGCTCTTCCTCGTCGTCGGGGAGCAGCAGCTCCTCGTCCTCCGGCGGGGCGACCAGCGGCGGATCTTCGGGCGACATGACCAGCAGCACCAGCAGCAGCTCGTCGTCGTCGTCTTCCTCCTCGAGCAGCAGCAGCGGCTCCTCGGGATCGTCGGGCAGCAGCGGGTCTTCGGGCTCGAGCTCCTCGTCGGGCAGCAGCTCGTCGTCCTCGTCGAGCAGCAGCAGCGGCAGCAGCGGCACGACGGGCGGCAATGACGTGCCCGCGCCGCCGATGACGATCCTGTTCGGCCTCGCCGCCGCCGCGATCCTCGGGCGCCGCAAGCTCCTCGGCTGAGAAAGCCGCCATCCGCAAAACCAAAAAGGGCGGCCTTGCGGGGCCGCCCTTTTTCGTTGAATTTGTAGGGACTTATTGCCCTTGCGGCGTTTCGACCGGCTGTCCGGCAGCCTCCCAGGCGAGCAACCCACCTTCGAGGTGCTCCACCGGCGCGCCGGTCACGCTGGCGAGCTTTTCGCCGGCGATTCCCGAACGGCGGCCCGAGCGGCACTAGAGCACCACCTCGCGCCCGTCCGACAGATCGAGCTTGGCCGGATCGAAGCGGTCGAGCGCGATATGTTCAGCGCCCGGGATCATGCCTTGCGCGACCTCCTCATCAGTGCGCACGTCGATCAGGCGGACATTGCCCGCCTTGATCCGCGCTGCAAGCTCCTCTGGCGAGAGCGGCACCAGCGGCGCGGGTGCCACATCGGCTTCCCCTTCGGTGCCGGCGAAAGCCAGCTCGAAGCCGAGCGGGATCGAGGGCGCGTCGCGCTTGCTCTTCGATTCGCCCGGATCATCCCCGCAGGCCGACAAAGCCAGCAGCAGGGCGGGGGCAAGCAGAAGAGCGGCGCGACCGGGTCTCATGCCGCTCCTTATGCCGCAAGTTTGCGCAGAACGTAATGGAGAATGCCGCCGTGGCGGTAATATTCCATCTCGTTTGCGGTATCGATGCGACACAACGCGGAGAAGGTGAACTGCGAACCGTCCTCGCGGGTGACCTCGACGGTGACGTCCTGACCGGGGGTGAGGTCAGCGAGGCCGCGGATCGAGAATGTGTCGGTCGCCGACAGGCCGAGGGTGGCGCGGGTGTCGCTTTCCTTGAACTGCAGCGGCAGCACGCCCATGCCGACGAGGTTGGAGCGGTGGATGCGCTCGAAGCTCTCGACGATCACCATCCGCACGCCGAGCAGGATCGTGCCCTTGGCCGCCCAGTCGCGCGAGGAGCCGGTGCCGTATTCCTTGCCGCCGATCACCACCAGCGGCGTGCCGTCGTCCTTGTGGCGCATCGCCGCATCGTAAATCGGCATGGTCTCGCCGCCATAGGTCGAGAAGCCGCCTTCGACGCCCGGGACCATTTCGTTCTTGATGCGGATATTGGCGAAGGTGCCGCGCATCATCACTTCGTGGTGGCCGCGGCGCGAGCCGTAGGAGTTGAAGTCCTTCTTGGCGACCTGATTGCTCATCAGGAACTTGCCGCCCGGGCTGTCTTCCTTGATCGAACCGGCCGGGCTGATGTGGTCGGTGGTGACCGAATCGCCGAGAATCGCCAGCGGCTTGGCATCCACGATGTCCATGATCGGCGCGGGCGTCATGGTCATGCCCTCGAAATAGGGCGGGTTGGCGACGTAGGTGCTGCCGGCGCGCCACTGGTAGGTGTCGGACGGCTCAACGGTGATCGCCTGCCAGTGCTCGTCACCGTCATAGACGTTGGCGTAGCGGCTGACGAACATCGAACGGTCGATATTGGCGGCGCGGTTCTCGGCGATTTCGGCGTTGGTCGGCCACAGATCGGCGAGCATCACGTCATTGCCGTTCTGGTCCTGCCCGATCGGGGTGGTGGTGATGTCCTCGGTGACCGTGCCCTTCAGCGCATAGGCGACCACCAGCGGCGGCGAGGCGAGGAAATTGGCGCGCACGTCGGGCGAGACGCGGCCCTCGAAGTTGCGGTTGCCCGACAGAACCGAGGCGGCGACGATGTCATTGCCGTTGATTGCGGCGCTGATCGGCGCGGCGAGCGGGCCGGAATTGCCGATGCAGGTGGTGCAGCCATAGCCGACCAGGTCGAAGCCGACCGCATCGAGGTGCTCCTGCAGGCCCGACTTCACGAGGTAGTCGGTGACCACCTGAGAGCCCGGCGCCAGCGAGGTCTTGACCCATGGCTTGGGCTTGAGGCCCCGCTCGTTGGCCTTCTTGGCGACCAGCCCGGCGGCGATCAGCACGTCGGGGTTGGAGGTGTTGGTGCAGGAAGTGATCGCGGCGATCACCACGTCGCCATCGCCGATGTCGTGGCTCGCGCCGTCAACGCCCACGCGGGCTGCGGCGGCCTTGCCATAGACCTTGGAGAGATCGGCGTTGAACAGATCATCGACCTCCTGCAGCACCACCTTGTCCTGCGGGCGCTTGGGGCCGGCGAGGCTGGGGACGACGGTCGCCATGTCGAGGCTGAGGGTCTTGGTGAAGACCGGCACGTTGGCCGGATCGAACCACATACCCTGCGCCTTGGCATAGGCTTCTACCAGCGCGATGTTCTCCTCGCTGCGGCCGGTGAGACGCAGGTAATCGAGGGTCTTGTCGTCGATCCCGAAGAAGCCGCAGGTCGCGCCATATTCGGGGGCCATGTTGGCGATGGTGGCGCGGTCGGCCAGCGTCAGGTTGGCGACGCCCGGGCCGTAGAACTCGACGAAGCGGCCCACCACGCCCACGGCGCGGAGCATCTGCACGCAGGTCAGCACGAGGTCGGTGGCGGTCACGCCTTCGGCCATCGCGCCTTCAAGGTAGAAGCCCACCACTTCGGGGATCAACATCGAGACCGGCTGGCCGAGCATCGCGGCCTCGGCCTCGATCCCGCCCACGCCCCAGCCCAGCACGCCAAGGCCGTTGATCATGGTGGTGTGGCTGTCGGTGCCCACACAGGTGTCGGGATAGGCGACCATCACGCCGTCCGGGCCTTCCGAAGACCACACGGCCTGCGCGAGGTGCTCAAGGTTCACCTGGTGGCAAATCCCGGTGCCCGGGGGCACGGCGGTGAAGTTCTGGAAGCTCTTGGAGCCCCACTTGAGGAAGTCGTAACGCTCGGCATTGCGCTCGTATTCGAGCGCCATGTTGGCTTCCATCGCCTTGGGGTGGCCGAATTCATCGACCATCACCGAGTGGTCGATCACGAGGTTCACGGGAACCAGCGGATTGATCTTGGCGGTGTCGCCGCCGAGCTTCTTGATCGCATCGCGCATCGCGGCCAGATCGACCACGCAGGGCACGCCGGTGAAGTCCTGGAGCAGCACGCGCGCCGGGCGGTACTGGATTTCCGCACCGGTGGCGGGATTCGCCTGCCAGTCGACCAGCGCCTGAATGTGCTCGCGCGCGACCGTGAAGCCGCCATCCTCGAAGCGCAGGAGGTTCTCCAGCAGCACCTTCATCGAGATCGGCAGCTTGCTGATATCGCCCAACTGCTCGGCGGCTTTCGCGAGCGAGTAATAGGCGTATTGCTTGCCGTCCACGTCAAGCATCTGGCGCGTGCCGAGCGAATCCTGGCCGATTGCGGTCATGGGAGGTTCCGTCCTTTCGATTGACCCGCCCCCGATCCACCAAGGGCGCGGTTTTCGCTGGCCTCCTGCGCGCCCGCGCGCGGGAGGTCAAGGGGGCCAAAGGGCAATCGGCCTAAGGCTTTTGTCTCAGACCAGCGCGGCCGCCTGCACCCGCGGCGGGCGGGCGGCGATCCAGCAGCCGGTAACGATCAGCGCGGTGCCCGCCAGTGTCGGCCAGGTGACCGCCTCACGGAAGAACACCCAGCCGGTGATCGCCGCCCAGACGAAGCCCGAATACTCGGTCGGCACCAGCACGCTGGCGGGCGCGCGGGCATAAGCGAAGGCGATCGCGAAGGATCCGCACACCGTCAGCACCGCCGAAATGCCGAGCGGCAGCGCGGCGGCCATCTGCGGGGTCTGCCACAGGAGCGGGGCCATCAGCAGCAGCACCACTGCGCTCACCCCGCTATGGAAGGTCGCGATCTCGAGCGCGCTCGCGACCTGCGCCTGCCGGCGGATGATGATGAAATTGTAGGCATAGAGCAGCGCCGAGACGAACACCGAGGCGACCCCGAGCATCGCCCGCTCGTCAAAGCCCCCGCTGCCGATCCGCCCGCCGACTATCACCAGCGTGCCCGCGAAGCCCAGCACGCTCGCCCCGATGGCGCGCGCGCTGATCGTCTCGCCGAGCAATACGCGGGCGAGATAGAGCGCCAGCAGCGGGGCGATGAAGGACAGCGCGATCGCCTCGGCGAGCGGCAGGACGGTGAGCGAATAGAAGAAGGTCAGCGCCATGAAGGCCGAGACGACTCCGCGCTCCAGATGCAGCTTGAGCACGGGCCGCTGCGGCATCCGCCCGCCGCGCAGCCACCACAGCGGCGCGACGAGGGCGGTGCCGATCACCGCGCGCAGGGTGGTCGCGGTATAGGCGCCGATCAGCA
>NZ_JAMNXL010000090.1 GCF_023653175.1 Erythrobacter sp.
TAGAGCTGGCCGCTCATAACGGCTAGGTCGCGGGTTCGAATCCTGCCGGGCCCACCGGGGCGGGGCGGGCGAGATGAAAGAGTGTCGGGGAGTGGCGCAGTCCGGTAGCGCGCTTGCTTTGGGAGCAAGATGTCGCAGGTTCGAATCCTGTCTCCCCGACCACCTCTTTCCTGCCGCTACCGCGCGGCAAGATAATCGATCAGCGCGGCACGCTCTGCCGGATCCTTGATGCCGAAGAAGCCCATTGCATTGCCCGGCGCAGCGGCTTGCGGATCGGCGAGGAAGGCATCGAGCTCTGCGCGAGTCCAGCGCGGCTGCTTGTCGGCATAGGCACGTAGCGGCCCCGAATAAGCATAGCCCGGGAGAGCCGCGACCTTGCGGCCGACAATGCCCCCCAGCGAGGGGCCCTCGGCGCCCTCGTCATCCTCGCCCAGCGCATGGCAGGCGTAGCATTTCTGGAACGCCCGCTCGCCCCTTGAGACAGACGGCGTGGCGGCCTGCTGCGCGGTGGTGGTGGCCGGCAGCGCGAGGCAGGCCAGTCCCCCAACCGCCAGCCAGCCGAGCCCTCGACCCCTCATTCGCCGAGCGTCACCAGCATCAGCCGGTCGGTGCCGGATTCGGGCAGATAGACCTCGTTGCCGCGGCCGAGGATCTGGCGCACCTGCGCGTCGGGCCCGCTGCCGGGGATGGTAGCAACCCAGCTTTCGCTGTCGGGATCGAACACCAGAGTATTGTTGCTGGCAAAGTCGGTCACCCACACATCGTCGCGCGCGTCGACATAGACGGCATAGGCGCGTGGCGCGTTGCCAGGCAGGTCGTAGCTCGTCCAGGCGCCGGTGGCGGGGGCGTAGCGATAGAGCTTGCCGCTGTTCCAACCACTGATCCACAGGTCGCCGCGCGAATCCGCCCACACCCGGCGCAGGCCAGCGCCTGCGTGCGGCGGCTCGATCAGGGTGACGCTGCCATCCTTGCGGTCGACCTTGGCGAGGTGGCTTCCGGCAAGGCTGACATACCAGATCTCGCCATCGGGCGCGGCGTCGATGCCATAGGGGCCGCGGCCCTCGGGGTCCTTGAACACCGCCATCGCGCCGCTGGCATCGACCTTGCCGTAGATCCCGTTCTGCCCGGTGAACCAGTGCACACCGGAGCCGTCAAAGGCCCCGGTGTTGAGGTTGGTGTAGCCGGTCTCCTCCGGCAGCTTCCACACGTCGATCGCCTCGCTGGCCGGATCATAGCGGACAATCGCGTTCTGGCCGCCGTCGGTGATCCATGCCTTGCCGTCGGGGCCGAGCACCACGCCATGCGGGGCCGAACCCTCGCCGAGCGGCACCTGGCGGAAGGTCCAGCTGGCGATGTCGACGATCCCGAGCGCGCCCTGGCGCTGCGCGGTGTACCATATTTCACCCGGTCGCCCGGGGGCGGCATCATGCGGCCGCGCGCCTTCGGGCAGCTGGATCACGCGGGTCTCGAAGACGTAGGGCTCGGGCGCGGCGGGATTCTGCGCGAGACCGGCGGCAGGCACAGCCGCGAGGATCAGCCCGGCAATCAGGCAACGCATGTCGATCTCTCCCATCGGTTTAGCAGCTTCGCCAGAGTGGCGCGCTTCGGCCACCAAGTCAGCCACAAAGTGCGGACGTGCTGCAGGCGGCCTTGTGGTTGCGACGGGAGTGCAGGCAGCGGAGCATGCCATTTTTAATAATGCGACTGACTCGCATTTACATCAGATCGACACGGCGCTATCGACTCGCTCCCGACAGGACAGGGGTCTTTGCATGTTGAACGCCATTCCCGCGGCCGCACGCGCCGCTCGCCTCCCCGCCGGGGCGGCCGCATGACGCGCGGGTCGATCAAGGCCTGGGCCTTGGTCCACAAGTGGACCAGCCTCGTCTCGACTGCCTTCCTGCTGATGCTGTGCGTGACCGGCCTGCCGCTGATCTTCCATGACGAGATCGACCGCCTGACCGAGGAGCAGCCGACCTACGGCATGCCCGGCGTCGGTTCTTCGGGCACAGCCGCGGGGCTGCTGCCGCTCGACGCGATGCTCGCCCGCGCGCTCGCCAACCGGCCTGGCGAGGTACCGCTCTACATGGCCTTCGACAATGACCAGCCCTCGATGACCATCACCACCGGCCCTCGCCCCGATGCCCCGGCGGCCGAGATGACGATCCAGTCCTTCGACCGCTCGACCGGAGAACTGATCGGCGCGGTCAGCGAGGAGAGCGTCAGCGGCGTGGCTGCGGTGATGCATTTCCTGCTGGTGCTGCACACCGACATGTTCCTCGGCCTGCCGGGCATGCTGTTCCTGGGCGTCATGGGCCTGTGCTTCGTCGCCGCGCTGGTCTCGGGCGTGGTGCTCTATGCGCCTTTTATGCGGAAGCTCGATTTCGGCACGCTGCGGGTGAGCCGCAGCGCCCGCACCAAGTGGCTTGATTATCACAACCTCCTCGGCATTGCGGCGCTGGCGTGGATGCTGGTGGTGGGGGTGACCGGCGTGATCAATGCCTTTGCGGTGCCCATCGAAGCCGCGTGGAAGGCCAACGAACTGGTCGCCATGACCCGCGAATATGCCGGGCGGGCGCCGCTCGATCCGGCGCGTTACGGCTCGCTCGACACAGCCATGGCCGCCGCCCGCGCACGGCTGCCAGGCAACAACCCGCAGTTCATCGCCTTTCCGGGGGGCACCTTCAGCTCGAACCACCATTACGCGGTGTTCTTTCAAGGAGCGACGCCGCTGACCGAGCGCCTGCTGACCCCGGCGCTGGTCGATGCCGAGACCGGTGCCTTCACCGCTGCGCGGGCGATGCCGTGGTATTATCAGGCGCTCTCGCTCTCGCGCCCGCTGCATTTCGGCGATTACGGCGGGCTGCCCTTGAAGCTGCTGTGGGCGGCGCTGACGCTGTTCACGATCCATGTGTTGGGCACCGGGCTCTACCTGTGGCTCGCCAAGCGCAAGGCCCTCGCCCCGGCCATGGCCGCACCCGAGCCCGCGCGTGTCGCCGAGCCCGCCGAATGAGCCGCCCACGCGCCCTCTCTGCGATCTTCGCCTGGCCACTGGCGATCTTCGTCCTCGGAATCGCCGGGCTCGTCATCGCGCTGACCGGTGACGGCTGTCGCGACGCGGCGGCCTGGGCCGCGCTCGCTGCGCCACTGATCGCGGTAGTCGCAGCGATGCGCCTGCGCCGCGGCTGAAACGCCTTTCCCCCTCCTCCCTGAAACAAGGAACCCCAAGTGACCACTTCTCCGATCCGTCGCCGCCTGCTGCTCGCCACCGCCATCGCGCTTGCCCTCCCCTCCTTTCCCGCAGCCGCGCAAGAGGCGGAGGAGAACGACACCATCATCGTCACCGCCCAGCGCGCCAACCAGTCGGGCGTGGAGCAGGCAGGCAGCGTGGGCGTGCTCGGCGACAAGGACGCGGCCGACGTGCCCTTTTCGATCCGCAGCTACAACGAGGCGCTGATCCTCAACCAGCAGCCGCAGACGCTGGGGCAGGTGCTCGAGAACGATCCGACCATCCGCACCACCACCGGTTTCGGCATCGCGGGCGAGCTGTTCGTGATCCGCGGCTTTGCGCTGGCAGGCGACGATGTCGGCTATGACGGGCTCTATGGCATCATGCCGCGCCAGCTGGCCGCGCCCGAGCTCTACCAGTCGGTGCAGGTGCTGAACGGGGCGAGCGCCTTCCTCAACGGCGCGGCGCCCGGGGGCACGGGGCTTGGCGGCAGCGTCAACCTCATCCCCAAGCGCGCGGGCGCGGCTGACCTGACCCGCGCAACCGCAGGCTTCACCGCTCCCGAGCACATCGGCGGCAGCTTCGACATCGCGCGGCGCATGGGCGCGGGCGGGGAATGGGGCATCCGGGTGAACGGCACCGCACGCGGCGGGGATGTGGCGATCGACGATGAATTCCGCAGCACCACCGTGCTGGGGGCGGCGATCGACTACAATTCGGGGCCGCTGCGCGCCTCGCTCGACCTTGCCTACCAGCGGGTCAAGGTGTCGCACTTCCGGCCCAAGCTCAGGGTCAACACCCTGACAGTCATCCCCGAGGCCCCTGACGCGTCGACCAATTTCGGCCAGCCCTGGCAATATACCACCCTGCGCGACATCTTCGGACAGGCGCGGATCGAGTATGACGTCGCGCCCGGCGTGATGGTCTACGCCGCCTTCGGCGCGCGCGACGGAGCGGAGGAAGGGGTCTACAGCACGCCGACGCTGGTCAACGCGTCCACGGGGGAGATCACGGTCAGCAGTTCCTTCATCCCGCGCACCGACAACAACGAGGCGGCGACTGCGGGCCTGCGCGCGAAGTTCTCCACCGGCGGAATCACGCACGAGGTCAATGCGGGCGGGTCGATGAACTGGCTGGTCAACCGCAACGCCTACCAGTTCTTCGCGCTCTCGCCGGAAGCGAACAATCTCTTCGCACCCGTCACCGTCACGCCCTCGCAGACCGTGACCTTCGCGGGCGGCGATCTGGCCGACCCCTTCCCCATCGGCCGCACCCGGCTGGCGAGCGGGTTCGTGTCGGACACCATCGGCCTGATGCAGGACCGCATCCTCGTTACCGCCGGCCTGCGTGTGCAGGCGATCCGCACCCGCTCTTATTCCTATTTTGGCGGCGCGCTGACGAGCGAGTACGACGAGAGCAAGGTCACGCCCGTGTTCGGCGTGGTGGTGAAGCCCGCCGAAGGCCTCTCGCTTTATGCCAACCGGATCGAGGGGCTGGTGCAGGGCGCCGTTGCCCCCGTCAGCGGGGCCGACCCGGTCAGCGGCACGCCGCTGCCGGTCACCAATGCAGGCGCGGTGCTGCCGCCCTTCGTCTCCGAGCAATACGAGATCGGCGGGAAGCTGACGCTGGGCGGGCTCGACATGTCGCTGGCCGCCTTCCAGATCGACCGCGAGACCGCGGTCCTGCGCCCCTCGCCGACCACCACCGGCGCGCTCGAATTCGGGCCCTTCGGGGTGCAGCGCAACCGCGGGGTGGAATTCACCATCGCGGGCGAGCTTGCCGAAGGCCTGCGGCTGATCGCGGGCGGATCGGTGATCGACGCGAAGCTGCGCCGGACCCAGAACGGGGTGAATGAAGGCGCGCAGGCCGTGGGCGTGCCGGAGTATCTGGTCAACGCCAACCTCGAATGGGACGTGCCCTTCGTACCCGCGCTCACCCTCACGGGCCGCGTGGTCCACACCGGCGAGCAGGCGGCGAACATCGCCAACACCCTGTTCCTCGAGGAATGGACCCGCATCGACATCGGCGCGCGCTATGTCGCGGTGGTGGCGGGCAGGCCGCTGACCTTGCGGGCGAGCCTCGATAATGTCGCCGACGCGGATTACTGGGCCTCGGCCTTCGACAGCTTCCGCCCGGACCTGCAGCTCGGCAATCCGCGGACCTTCAAGGCCTCGCTGAGCTACGACTTCTGAGCTTATGCGCTCTCGATCCGCACGGTGAGGCTCCGATAGCCGACCGTGCGGACGAGATCGCCATAGCGCTCCTCGCCGGGCTCGGCATCGAGCACCGCGATGGCGCGGGTGCGCGCGCCGAGCTGACGGATGAGGCTGCGCAGCAGCGTGCGCGCATGGGCTGCGCCAAGGCAATTGTGGTGCCCGGTGCCGAAACCGAGATGCGGGTTGGGCGCGCGCTCAAGGCGGATTTCCTCTGGCGCGTCGAACACCGTTTCGTCGAAATTGGCCGAGGCCCAGCACAGCGAGGCGCGCGCATCGGGCGCGATCCGGTGACCGCCGACCTCGGCACCCTGCGGGCACACCCGCCCGATATGGGTGAGCGGCGAGGTGACGCGCACGAATTCCTCCACCGCGAAGGGGGTGCGCCGGGGATCGGCACATAGCGCCTCCAGCGTCTCGCGTTTGCCCGCGAAGAAGGCGATGATCGCCGAGACTGCGGTGATCACGGTGTCGCGCCCTCCGGCGAAGACGAGGTTGGCGATCCCGGCCATCTCGTCATCGGTCAAGGGGCGGCCGCCAATCACCATGCGGGTCATCGCGCCGAAGAAATCCTCCCCCGGAGCCGCCCGCGCCGCCGCGATGCTTGCGCGGATATAGCGATCGAGCGCCGAGCCTTTGGCGGTGCTATCGTCGCCATCGTGGAAGACATGGACGCCCCAGCCGATCCACTCCTCAGCCGCGTCTTCGGGCATGCCGAGCAACAGCGTAAGCGCGCGCGATTGCAGCGGCAGGGCAAAGCCGCGCACCACTTCGATCTCGCCCGCAGCGACGGCAGCGTCGATCGCGCGGGCCACCAGAGCATCGATCGCGGCGATGTAAGCGGGCTGCACGGGCCGCATGAATGTCGGCTTCAGGAGATCGCGCCACGCCTTGTGTGCAGGGGGATCGGTCTCGATCGGCAGCTGGCGCACCGTGCGCACTGCGGTCTCCTCGGGGATCGGCACGCGCCCCGGCGCGTCGGAGCTGAAGGTCTGCCAGTCGCGCGCCGCCGCCCGCACCGCGCGGTGGCCGAGGATCATCGGGATCGTCTCGCCCGCAAAATCGACCGCCAGCACGCCATCCCGGCGGCGAGCGCCGCCAAAGGGGTCGCGGGTCTCGTCAGTTGTATCGGTCTCGGCCATCACGCTTTCCCCTGAGCAAAGCCGCCGCCGCCTGTCTCGCAGAACCCGCCCGAGCGCATGGTTTCGACAGTTTTTGGCGGGCCGCATGCAAGGAAGGCGGACAGACGACAGGGATGGGACAGATTATCCTGTCACCCATAAGAGAGAGGATCACCGATGAAACGCGCTTCTGCTGCCCTGGCCGCCGCCATCGCGCTGCTCGCCGCCCAGCCCGCCGCCGCAGCACCCGACCAGGCGCGCGACGTGCTCGAGGGCGAGGTCGTCTACCACATCTTCCAGCGCAGCTTCCGCGACAGCAATGGTGACGGACACGGCGACCTGGAGGGCGTGCGCCAATCGCTGCCCTATCTCGAACAGCTCGGGGTGACCGCGATCATGATGACGCCGCTCTACCCTTCGCGCACCTACCACAACTATTTCGCGACCGATTTCGAAGGCATCGACCCGCGCTACGGCACCCGCGCCGACTTGCAGCGCCTGATCGCCGAGGCCCACGCGAAGGGCATCAAGGTGTTCCTCGACATGGAGTTCCAGTATCTTGCAGAGGGACACCCGTGGTGGACGGCGGCGATGCAGGACCGCACTTCGCCCTACAATGACTGGATGCTGTGGGACGACCGCGCAGCCGGCGTCGCCGAGGAAGGGCCCTTCGGCTTGCGGGAAATCGCCAATTTCAACCGCGACACCCACGGCGTCACCACGGTCGCGATGAAACATCCCGATGTGCGCGCTTATTTCGATCGCTACCTGATGGGCTGGGTCGATCCGAACAACGACGGCAAGTTCAATGACGGGGTCGACGGCTTCCGGCTCGACCACATGATGTACGATCTCGACAGCAAGGGGCTGCTCACCGACCTGTTCGAGGGCTTCTGGAACCCCGCCTTCGCCAAGCTGCGCGCGGCCAATCCGGACCTCGCCTTCCTCGCCGAACAGTGGGACTGGAAATATGGCGAGGACTACCTCGCGCGCGCCGATGTCAGCGCGGTCTTCGCCTTCCCCATTCACGATGCGATCCGCAAGTTCGATGCCGCCGCGCTGGCCGCAGCGATCACGCGCACGGGCGAGGTGACCCCGGCGGGCAAGACCCAGATGATCTTTGCCGAGAACCACGACGTCAGCCGCATCGCCTCCGATCCCGGCATCAGCCCCGAACGCCTGCGCACGGCAGCAGCGCTGATGTTCCTGCTCAGGGGCACGCCGATCATCTATTACGGTCAGGAGCTGGGCATGCGCGGCGCGACCGACGCGGGCTACACCACAGACGAACACCACATCCCTGTGCGCGAGGCCTTCAAGTGGTCCGCGACCGATGCCGCCGCGGGCCAGGCGCTGTGGTACAAGCGTCCGGGCGAGCGCTATTGGGACCAGCGCTATGCCCGCGATCATGACGGCGTGTCGGTCGCCGAGCAGGACGGCAACCCCGCCTCGCTGCTCGCCCATTACCGCAAGCTTGCTGCCCTGCGCGCCGCCCATCCGGCGCTGGCGCGCGGCACGCAGCGCGTGCTGGAGGCGCCTGCCGGAATGCTGGCGGTCGAGCGCGCGTTTGCAGGCGAACGGCTGGTGATCATCGCCAACCTCACCGCACTGCCCGCCGAAATTCCCGCGCTGGCGGGCAACGGCCCCGACCTTCTGTCGGGCGAGCGCAAGGCGCTGCGGCCGTGGCAGACCGGGCTCTACCGCCCTGCCAGATAGCGCCGCCGGAAGTCGCTCGGCGAGACGCCGAAGCGCTTCCGGAAGGCGGCGGTGAAGTGCGAGGGCGTCTGGAACCCGCTGCGCCAGGCGATGTCGGACACCCGCGCGCCCTCGGTCGTCAGGCTGCGGGCCGCGGCGCGCAGGCGATAGGCGCGGGCATATTCGGCAAAACCCACCCCGAAAGCCCGAGTGAAGACGCGCGAGAAATAGGAGGGCGAGAGGTGGCAGCGCGCCGCCGCCTCCTCGATCGTCACCAGCCGGAAATCGGCCCCGGCGACCAGATCGAGCGCCGGACGCAACCGGTGGAGGCCGCGGCCCGCGGCCGTCATGTCGGCTTGCGGCGCGGTCCCCGGCAGCTCCTTCAACAGCAGCCGGGTGAGCGCCAGCACATCGCCTGCGCGCCCCGCCGTCTCGGCCAGCGCGACCAGCCAGTCGAACCCCGCCGCCAGCCGCGCCGCGACCGCCGCGTCAGGCCGGATCGCCTGTACCGCGGCGAGGATGCCGCTGCCCAGCGCCGGATCGTCCCGGCCGAGCGCGGGATCGCAATGCACCAGCACCCATTCGGTCGCCCCGGCAGCGAGGCGGAAATCATGTGTGGACATTGCGGGCAGGAACAACAGCGTCCCGTCGGTGATGGGCAGCGCCCCCCATTCGGTGGTGACACTGCCCTCGGCGCGTGCGAACCAGATCAACTCGGCCGGCTCGTGAAAATGCGGGAAGGGCTCGGGCGCGGGCGAGACGGGCGGGCGCAGGACGCGCTCGACCCTGACCGAAGAGGCCGGATCGAGCGCGATAGGCTCGCACAGGGTGCCAGCGTCCATAGGGCAAGGATAGAACAGATGCGGGGGCGTCGCGTCAATATGGCGTCAGGGTGATGGCCTCGCCAATGACAAGGATCGGACAGGATTTCGTCCCCGCCGCACAACCCGCGACGCGTTTGCTTGCGCGCGAACCATGCTAAGCAATGCGCACCGGATGGAAGAGGTGTGCCGCATGAAGGGATGGAAGCGCCTTGCCACGCTGATCGCGGGCCTGCTGGCAATGGGCGTTGCGGCGCAGGCCAAGCCCGAGACTCCCCCGCCGCCGCCACCCTCGCACTACGTCGATCCCTTCATCGGCAACGACGGCACCGGGCACACCTTCCCCGGCCCCTCGCGCCCCTTCGGGATGATCCAGCCGGGGCCCGACAATGCCGCGACGGGGTGGGAATATACTTCGGGCTACCAGTACCGCGCCCCGCAGATCATCGGCTTCTCGCACACACGGGCGAGCGGGACGGGGATCCCGGAACTCGGCGATGTGCTGCTGATGCCGTCGGTCACCCGCCGCGACATCATGGCGAGCGGCAAGGCGGGCGAGGTGGCGCGCGCGGGCTATTACGCCGTCACCCTCCCCGACAATGGCGTGCAGGTGGAACTGACCTCGTCCTTGCGCAGCGCGATGCACCGCTACACGTTTTCGGCAAGCGGGAGGGTGTGGGTGCTGGTCGATCTCCAGCACGGCCTTACCTTCCGCACCGACCGGCAGCCGGTCGAGAGCATCGCGGACCGCTTCGGCCCCGACAGCTTCGAGGGCGAGGCGGTGCGCCGCAACTGGACCACGCGCACGATCGCCTGGTCGGTGCGCTTCAACCGTCCGATCGCCGCGGTCGAGACCCTGCCCCCGCGCGAAGGCGATGACGCGCCGCGCTATATGCTCGCCTTCGACCTTCCCGAGGGCGAGCGCGTGCTGCTCGTCAAGGCGGGCATGGCGACCACCGACGCCGCTGGCGCGCGAGGCAACCGCGACGAGGTGTTCGGCTGGAATTTCGACGCGCTCGCCGCCGCCGCGCAGGCCGAGTGGGACGCGCTGCTCGCCCGCGCGACAATCGACGGGCCCGAACGCCAGCAGCGCATCTTCACCACCGCGCTCTACCACGCCTTCCTCCACCCCTCGGTGGTGAGCGACGTCGACGGACGCTTCCGCGGTCCGGACGGCCGCATCCGCACCGCGCCCCGGGGATCCTTGCGCTATTCGACCTTCTCGCTGTGGGACACGTTTCGCGCCGCACATCCGCTTTACACCTTGCTGGTGCCCGAGCGGGTCGACGATTTCGTCGCCTCGCTGCTCGATCACCAGCAAGCCGCCGGGCGTCTGCCCAAATGGCCGATCTGGGGCGGGGAGACCGGCACGATGATCGGCGAGCCGGCCTTGCCCGTCATCGCCGAGGCGTGGGCCAAGGGTTTCCGCGGCTTCGACGCAAGCCGCGCGCTGGCGGCAATGGTCGCGACCTCGACCCGAGATGCGGCGCCGGTCTACGCGGGCGACCACTCGATCTCGCAATGGTCGCTCTACGACCGCTTCGGCTACTATCCGACCGATGTGACTGGCGGTGAGGCGGTGTCGCGCTCGCTCGAAGCGGGGATCGGCGATGCGGCGACTGCGCGCATGGCTGAGATGCTCGGCGACAAGGCGTCGGCCCGGCGCTTCGGCAAGCGGGCGCAGAGCTGGCGCAAGCTGATCGACCCCGAAACCCGCCTCGCGCGCGGGCGCGATGCGGCGGGCCGGTGGCGTGACCCCTTCGACCCGCTCACGCCGACCTCACCGCTCAACAACCCGGGCGACTACACCGAGGCCAATGCCTGGCAATATACCTGGACGCCCGCGCTGCACGATCCGCAAGGGCTGGTGGAGGCGCTCGGCGGGAAGAAGGCGGCGGGCGCGATGCTCGACCGGTTCTTCTTCGAGTTGCCGGTTACCAAGGGCGCCGAATACCTCGGGCAGGAGGCGATGATCGGCCAATACGCCCACGGCAACGAGCCGAGCCACCACGTTGCATGGCTCTATGCCTTCACCGACCGGCCGGAGCGGACGCCCGAACTGGTGCGGCGAATCGCGGAAAGCTTCTACCGCGACACGCCTGACGGCCTCGTCGGCAACGAGGACGCAGGCCAGATGAGCGCCTGGTATGTCTTTGCGACGCTGGGTTTCTACCCGCTCGATCCCGTCAGCGCGAACTATGTCGCTGGCCTGCCGCTGAGCCCGCGCGCTGTGCTGCGGGTGCCGGGGCGGCCTGCGCTGACGATTACGCGGGCGGGCTGCGACAAGGGGCCTGTTGGCGTCTCGCTGGCGGGCAAGGACCACCCCGTCATCGCCCTCCCCCATGCCGCGCTGGTCAAGGGCGGGACGCTGGTTCTGAGCGGCTGCGCTAGACGCTGACGCCGAACAGGCGGCCGACGGCGGCGGTGATTGCCATCGCGAAGACGCCCCAGCCGACGACGCGCAAGGTCGCAGGCACCAGCGGCGCGGCCCCCGCCTGAGCGCCGAGCGCGCCGAGCACCGCGAGCGCCAGCACCGATACCGCGACCACCGTCACCATGATCGCGCCCGCCGGCGCCATCCATGCCGCCAACAGCGGCACGGCCGCCGCGGTGCTGAAGGTCAGCCCCGAGGCGAGCGCCGCCTGCAAGGGCTTGGCGGCGAGATGTTCGGACAGGCCCAGCTCGTCGCGCACATGCGCGGCGAGCGGATCGAGCGCGGTCAGCTCGCGCGCAACTGCGGCGGCTGTCGCCTCGCTGAGGCCCCGCGCGCGGTAGATCGCGGCGAGCTCGACCTCCTCGTCGGCAGGCGTGGCGGCGAGCGCTTGCCTCTCGCGGGCGATATCGGCTTGCTCGGAATCCGCTTGGCTGGAGACCGAGATGTATTCGCCTGCCGCCATCGACATCGCGCCCGCGATCAGCGCCGCGACGCCGGCGACCAGCACGGGGCCCGCTTGCGGAGTCGCCGCCGCCACGCCGATGATCAGCGAGGCAACCGAGATGATCCCGTCATTCGCCCCCAGCACCGCGGCGCGCAGCCAGCCGCTGCGGTGGACAAAATGCGGATCGTCGGGGTGAGCGCTGGTCGCGGTGGGCATGATGCACACCTTGTCCGCCTTCGCTGCGAGCAAGGCAAGCAACGAAGCGCGCGCTGCGGATCAGCCGGCGGCGTTGGTTGCCTCCAGAATCCAGTCGGGGATCGCCTCCTGCCGGAGATCCGCCAGGTCCAGCCCCTGCGCGCGCACCGCGTCATAGCGGTCGCGCGGGGCGTAGTCAGCGGGGCGCTGGACGAAAATCTTGCCCTTGGTCTCGGCGAGGATCGCAAGTCCGCGCACCCCGTCATTGCCGTTCCCGGTGAGCAGCCCGCCGAGCGCCGGCAGGCCGCTGCGCGCAAGGCTTCCGAACAGCAGGTCGGCCGAGGGGCGGCAGCCGTTCACAGGATCGCGCTCGACCAGCCTGAGGCGCGGCGGCTCGCCCGCCTCGACCACCACGTGGCGGGTCGGGTCATGGGCGAGCCACACCTTGCCCGGTTCGAGCGAGACACCGTCCACCGCATCGCCCAGCTGGCACGGCAGCGAATGGCGCATCGCGCGGACTGCATTCTCGACCGCGGCCGGATCGGCATCGAACAGCACGATGGTCGGCGGACAAGCGGCGTCATAGGCGGCGAGCACCTGGCGCGCGCTCTCGATCCCCGCCGCCCCGCAGGCCAGCGCAACGATGCGCCCGTCGGAGCGGTACTTCGACGCCCCGCTCTCCGCCCCCTCGGCCCCCTCGCCGCCCGGCTTCAGCTCGCCCGCGGCAGCCTTCAGCACGATGTTGCCCAATTGGCGTACGGTCGCGTCGAACTCCTCGCGCGAGGTATGCAGCGGCTTGGGGAAGCAGTGCACCGCGCCCAGCTCCAGCGCACGGCGCGCGGTGCCCGTGCCGGCCTGGGTGATCGAGGACAGCATGATCACCGGCATCGGCCGGGTTTCCATCACCTCCTCGAGGAATTCCATCCCGCTCTTGCCCGGCATCTCGACATCGAGGGTCAGCACGTCGGGCTTCAGCTTGTCGAGCTGGTCGCGGGCATCATCCGCGTTCTTGGCGGTGCCGCACACGGTCACGCCCTTGGCATTGTCGAGAATGTCGCAGAATAGCGCGCGCATCGCGGCGGAATCGTCGACTACCAGTACCCGTACGTTGGCCATGTTCGCTCAGCCTCTTGATTGCGCTTACGCCCGGGCCGAGCTGTCCGCCTAAGGGCGTCAGCACATGCACCGCGTAGTGGTGGCAATAGGCGGCGAGCGCCGAACAAATTCGCGCAAGGGCCTTAGGGGGAAGCGCATAGGGCCGCAGCAGCGCCACCTTATGGACCTCGCCCGTAAATGAGACCTTGTGACACGCCCGCGCAGACCAGTCGTCGGCCATATGACAAGGTAATGTTCAATGACGATCGAGAAATATTCCCGGATCGCCGGCATAACGCTTTGCTCGACGGTGGCGGCAATACTGCTGCTGACCGGGATCGGGATCAATCACATCCGCAACGGCGGCGCGCTCGACAAAGGGGAACAGCTGCTCTCGGATTTCCGCGCGGATATTCTTCCGCCGCCGATGTTCCTGGTCGAAAGCTTCGCCAATGCCAGCATCATGGCCATTCACCCTGACGCCTATGAAACCAACGAAACGCGGCTGGCGGAGTTGGAGAAGGCCTATTGGGATGCCGAGCGCCGCTGGGCGCAAAGCCCGTTGTCGGATGAACTGAAGGCCGGTCTGGCGACCAACGCGAAAGCAACCGGCAAAGCCTTCTGGGAGGAGGTCAATCAGTCGCTGAAGCCCGCGGCCAAGCGCTGGGACCAGCCGGCAATGGCCGCCTCGCACCGCAGGCTGCTGGAAATCTATCGCGCCCACCGTGCGTCGATCAACGACCTTGTGGCCCGCAGCGAGCAGCAGACCGCGTCGGTGATGGAGGAGAATTCCGCTATCCAGATACTGATCATTTCGGGCGCGTGCATTGCGGTGCTGATAGTTCTGGGGGGCCTTGCGGGCGCCTATCTGGCCTTCCGCCGCAAGGTGCTCGGGCCGATCTACATCACCATCGAAACGATGCGCGACATGGCGGCTGGCAATGTCGATGCCGGGATCACCACCAACCACCGTGCCGACGAGATCGGCACGATGACCCGCGCCATCGAGACGTTCCGCGCGGCGATGATATCCGACCGTGCCCGTTCCGCCGAGCAGGCCGAGGTGGTCGAAACGCTCTCGGGCGCGCTCGACAACCTCGCGGCAGGTGACCTCACGCACCGCATAACGGCGATGCCCTCGGGCGAGCACATGCGGCTGCAGGAGGCGTTCAACGGTTCGGTTTCGCGGCTCGAGGCGATGATCGGGGCGGTCCATTCCACCGCTGCGGGCGTGCGCACCGGGTCGGACGAGATCCGCGCCGCGTCCGAGGACCTCGCGCTGCGCAACGAACAGCAGGCCGCCAGCCTTGAAGA
>NZ_JAMNXL010000091.1 GCF_023653175.1 Erythrobacter sp.
CCTTGGCGATCTCCAGCGCTTCCTCGAACAATCCGTGATCGATCCCGAGCACCACGTCCGAATACATCTGGACGAAGCGGCGGTAGCTGTCCCAGGCAAAGCGCGCATCGCCGCTCGAGGCTGCCAGCCCCGCCACGGTCGCATCGTTCAGCCCGAGGTTGAGCACCGTGTCCATCATCCCCGGCATCGACACCCGTGCGCCCGAGCGGACCGAGACCAGCAGCGGGTCCGCAGCATCGCCGAAGTTCTTGCCGACAGCCGCTTCGACATGGGCGAGCGCCGCGGCGACCGCACCGCGCAAGCTGTCGGAGAAGTCCGCTCCATCCCTCAGATAGGCAACGCATTCCTCGGCAGTGATGGTGAAGCCCGGGGGAACAGGGAGGCCGATGCTCGCCATCTCGGCGAGGTTCGCGCCCTTGCCCCCGGTGACGGTCTTGTCCTTCTGGCGCGGATCGGAGTGGTCGGCGGAGCCTCCGAAAACATAGACCGTCTTCAATGTCATGTCTGTTCCTGCGCTTATGTTGGGAAGGTGACAAAGATTACAGTGTGTCACCCTGAAAATTGCTAATAATCACCTGTAATTAAAGGTATTTTACGAAAGTGACGGACAGGGTGAACGGGCCTTGTTTCACCCCTCGATCCGGCTGAAATCTGCTACCCGGTGCACCGCATCGCGGAAACGCGCGAGCAGGGCAAGCCGCGCGGCGCGCTTCTCCGCTTGGGCGTCGTTGACGGTCACCTCTTCAAAGAACCGGTCGATGGGTGCGCGCAAGGTGGCGAGCGCAGCCATGGCATCGGCGAACTTTTCGGCCTCCACCGCCGCGGCAGCGCGGGGGGCGGCGGCATCGAGCGCGTCGATCAGCGCCTTTTCCGCCTCTTCGGGCGTGTAGGAAAGCGCTGAGTTATCGCGCGCTTCCTCGGCGAGGATATCGCCCACATCGGGATCGTCGACCATCGCCAGCGGGTCTTCCTCGCCGGTGTCGGGGATCGTGTCGTTGCCTTCCTTGAGGCTGGCGAGCACCTGCGGATCGGGCGTGCCGGCGGGGCCCTCGTAGCCTTCCTTCTTGAGGATATTGGCCGCGCGCTTGTAGCCTGCGAGGAGGTTGGTGCCGTCCTCGGTGGTGACGAAGGCCTGGAGCGCATGGACGCGGGCGAGCAGGCGGACGAGATCGTCCTCACCGCCGAGCGAGAAGACCGCGTCGATCAGGTCGTGGCGCACGCCGGCTTCGCGTTGCTGGACTTTGAGGCGGTCAAGGAAGAAGGCAACAACCGGCGCAGGATCGATTGTCGTCGCAATGCTCGTCGCGATCTGGTGCCAAGGCATGGCACTGAACGACCAGTTGTCGACCTTGCCGTCCACCTGACGGTAGCTGACGAGGTCGCTCTTTGCGGCAAAGCCAAGATGGGGTTTCAAATGCCCGACATGCGACAGCAGCATCGGGCCCGTTGTGCCCGATTGCAGCCGCCGGATCTCGTTCACTATGTCCACGAACACGGCATAAGACCAAGCGCAGGTGATCATGCCCTTCAGTGATACGCGCAAGTCGTTTTCGAGGATCAGCCGAATGACACCGAGGGCGGCGCGCCGCAGGGCAAACGGATCCTTCGAGCCGGTCGGCGCTTCATCGATCGCGAAAAAACACGCAATCGTGTCCAGCTTGTCCGCCAGGCTGACCGCGACGGCGAGAGGAGCCTTGGGAGCATCGTCGCCCTGTCCGACCGGCTTGTAGTGATCGCGGATCGCCTCGGCTACCTCGGCAGGCAGGCCTTCTTTTGCAGCATAGTAACCGCCCATCAGGCCCTGCAATTCGGGAAACTCGCCGACCATCTCGGTGACGAGATCGGCCTTGGCGAGGCGCGCGGCCTGCTCGGCCAGCGCGGGGTCGCCCGCAAGTATATCCTCCTCTTCGCACAGGCTGCGCGCCATAATTGCCACCCGCTCGACCTTGTCGGCAACCGTGCCGAGCTTCTCGTGGAAGGTGATGCGCGCCAGTTTCTTGGCGTGTTCCGCGAGCGGGGTCTTCTGGTCCTGCTCCCAGAAGAACCGCGCGTCGCTGAGGCGCGCGGCGAGGACCTTGCGGTTGCCGTCGACCACCACGGCCGGGTCAAGCGGATCAATATTCGCGGTGCACACGAAGGCGTTGGCGAGTTGGCCCTGCGCATCCTCGCATACGAAGTACTTCTGGTTCACCCGCGCGGTGAGCTGGATGACTTCGGGCGGCACGTCGAGGAAGGCTTCGTCGAAGCGGCCCAGCAGCGGGACCGGCCATTCGGTGAGACCCGCGTTCTCGATCACCAGACCTTCGTCGGCGACCAGCGTCAGGCCAGCGTCAGCCGCTGCCTTGGCTGCGCCTTCGCGGATGATCGCGGCGCGCTTCTCATGGTCAACGATTACCTTCTCTGCAGCCAGTATTGAGAGATAATGCGCTTTATTTGCGTGATGCAGAGCAATCGGTCCGCTCGAATGGAAGCGGTGCCCATAAGTCTCGCGGCCAACTGGAATACCGGGCACATCACATTCGAGCACATCGCCATCGAGTAGTGCGACAATGCCAGACAACGGGCGTACCCAACGCAAGCTATCTGTGCTGATTGACGCCTCGCCCCAGCGCATCGACTTGGGCCAGCTGAATTCGCGAACAAGCGTTTCCACAGCTTCTTGAAGAACGCGGGAGATTGGGCGTCCAGCAGCCAAGCGCTTTAAAAAGTAGACCCCGTTACGCTCTTCAAGTTCTTCTCGATTGGCGAGGTAGCGCCCCAAGAATCCGTTAATCGCTTGATCAGGTGCGCCAACCCGAGGCCCCTTCACCTCGACTGAGGTTGCATCGGTTTCCGACGGAAGGCCCCGAGCGATCAATGCCAAACGACGAGGAGTTGACCAGATTGTCAAATCCTCTGAGCTAATCCCGTCAGCATCCATTTGCTTCCGGAACAGCTTCTCCAGTTCCGCGCGCGCACCCGCCTGCATCCGGGCAGGGATTTCCTCGCAGCGCAGTTCGAGCAGGAAGTCGGCCATCAGACGAGACTCCACCCGGGGTATTTCGCCTGCCATTCGGGGCTCATCTTCTCGGCATAGGCCTCGCAGGACGAGCGCGCCAAGTCGCGCACACGGCCCATGTAGCTGGCGCGTTCCTGCACCGAGATCACGCCGCGCGCCTGCAGCAGGTTGAAGACGTGGCTCGCCTCGACCGCCTGTTCGTAGGCGGCGATGGGGACGCCAGCGGACAGGGCGTTGCGGCACTCGGCCTCGGCCTTGGCGAAGAGGTCGAAGAGCGCGTCGGTGTTCGCGACCTCGAAGTTCCACTTTGACATCTGCTTCTCGTTCTCGAGAAACACCTCGCCATAGGAAACGCCCGAGGAATTGAACGCCAGATCATAGACGTTGTCGACGCCCTGGATGTACATCGCGAGGCGCTCGAGCCCGTAGGTCAGCTCGCCCGCGACCGGCTTGCAATCGAAGCCGCCCATCTGCTGGAAATAGGTGAACTGGGTGACTTCCATCCCGTCGCACCACACTTCCCAGCCCAGGCCCCATGCGCCGAGCGTCGGGCTTTCCCAGTCGTCCTCGACAAAGCGGATGTCGTGCGCCAGCGGATCGATGCCGATCGCGGCGAGGCTCTTGAGATAGAGCTCCTGGATGTCGCTCGGCGAGGGCTTCAGGATCACCTGATACTGGTAGTAGTGCTGCAGCCGGTTGGGGTTCTCGCCATAGCGCCCGTCGGTCGGGCGGCGGCAGGGCTGGACGAAGGCAGCGTTCCACGGCTCGGGGCCAAGCGCGCGCAAGGTGGTGGCGGTGTGGAAGGTGCCCGCGCCCATGCGCATGTCATAGGGCTGGAGGATGACGCATCCGGCCTCAGCACTCCAGAAATCGTGAAGCGTCAGGATCATGTCCTGAAACGAGCGCGCAGGGTCGCGCGGCGGGGGTGTGAAAAGCGGGGCGGCACTCATGGCGGCTCGCCATGGCCGAACGCCCCGCAAGCGTCAATGCCGCACCGCAGCATGCGCCCGCGAAAGCCCCGCCTGCCGTGCGATTGCCCTCGGCAGAAGGGGTATCTTCCGGCTTACGAAGTCATGCAGATACGACACAAAGTAAGGTCATCTTGACATAGTCAGCGAATCACGACATATAGTCAGTACAACCTGACATTCAGTCGGGTTGCCCTGACGGAGAATTCTGATGACCAACCTGCAAGAAAGAGTCTGCGTGAAGCAGTGGCAGCTGTTTGCCATGCTCGGCATGAGCGGCTTTGCGATCGGCAACATCCTCGCCAAGCTGACCGGCGCGCTGGGCTTCTGAGCCGTGAAGAACCGCCTCAAGGTGCTGCGCGCCGAGCGTGACTGGAGCCAGGCGGAACTCGCCGGGCGGCTCGATGTCTCGCGCCAGGCGGTCAATGCCATCGAGACCGGCAAGCACGACCCCTCCCTCCCCCTCGCTTTCCGCATCGCGCGGCTGTTCGACATGAAGATCGAGGAGATTTTCGATGATGAAGTCTGACGACATCGAAGCCGATCAGGACACCGCTTCAACCGGACGCCAGATCCTGGCGCAGATGCTGGTCTATATCGGCGTGAGCTGCGTGGGCGGCGGGCTGGCGGCGGGCGTGGCGATCGGGCTCGAGAAGGGCGTCGATCTTACGCTGGTGCTGGTGGCAGGCGGCTTCACGCTCGCCGGGATCGCCGCCGCCGCGGGCGGGATCAAGATCGGCGACTTCGATCCGCCCAGCTTGAAGTCCAAGGCGGGCCGATCGCAACTGTTCATGCTCGGCTCGATCGGCGTCGGGTTGGTCAGCGCGATGTACCTGATCATCACCGGCGCGATAGACCGGATCATCGACGGCACCTTCACGCCATCACCGGGCGAGGCGCTGGTCGGCGTCCTGATGTTGGCTACAGGGCTGGTGGCCGGCCTGTTCTGGCAGCGCGAGATGGACGAGCACGAATTGGAGGCGGTCAAGACCGGCGCCTACTGGGGCTTGTCGGCCTATTTCTACGGCTACCCCGCCTGGTGGCTGACCGCGGCAGCGGGGCTTGTTCCCGGCGTCGATGACGGCGCGCTGTTCTTCGCGGTGGTGGCGGTGTTCCTCGCCGTCTGGTTCGTGAAGCGCGCGGGCTAGACATGTTTCCCCTTGCACAAAGGACGACGGCGACCATGACCGACACGCAATCCCCAGGCGAGGCCCGCACCTGCCAGCGCCAGCGGCGCCAGATGCTCTACATCGGTCTTGCCGCGTTGATCGGCGGCGCGATCGGCGTCTCGACCGGCTTCTTCGATCAGGGCGACGGCAGCCTGTTTGCCGGCAACTTCGCGCAGCTGAAACTGCCCCCGATGCTCGCGCTCGGTCTGGTGGCCTCGCTGATCGGCGGCTTCATCGTGCTGCCCCTGTGGGGCTTCCGCATGATCGACGATTACAAGCGAGAGCACAATTTCATCGGCTTCACCGGCGGCTGCCTGTCGGTGCTGGCCGGCTATCCGGTCTGGGCGGTGCTCTACGCCGGTGGCTTCGTGCCCCCGCCCCATGCCTTCGGGATCTTCGTGATCGCCTACATCTCGATGATCGCCTCCTTCCTTTATGCCCGCTGGCGGCTCTGACTGTTTACCCCGTCGCGCCAGCACCCTTGTTTGCCTGAAGTAACTCCATCACAATCAACACCAACCGAAAGGAACCACTGCCATGAAACTCTCTGCCCTGCTTGCCATGACCGCCGCCCCCTTTGCCCTCCTCGCGGCGAACCCCGCGCTGGCGCAGGACCATGCGGGCCACGCCGAGCCTGCCGCCGCCACCGCGGCTGCCACCACCGCCACCGCCCCCAAGGGCCCGGCGCTGTGGAAGGTCGCCGACGAGGACACCACCATCTACCTGTTCGGCACCGTCCACGTGCTGCCCCAGGGGATGGACTGGTATGATACCACCATCGCCACCGCGCTCGAGGGCTCGGACATCCTCGTCACCGAGATCCCGATGGACCCCACCAGCGAAGCCGCGATGCAGCAGCTTGCCATGCAGAAGGGTGCGCTGCCGGCCGGTACCACGCTGCGCTCGCTGCTGAACGATGAGCAGAAGACCGCCTACACCGCCGCGCTCACCCAGCTCGGCAGCAAGATCGAAGCCGCGCAGCTTGCCCAGGCCCCGGCCGAAGCCCGCGCCCAGTACGAGGACGCCAAGGCCAAGGGCCTGGTGCCCAATCCGGGCGAGATGCTTGCGGGCCAGTTCGACGGGCTGAAGCCGTGGATGGTCGGGCTGACCATGTCGATCCTCCCGCTCACCCTTGAAGGCTATGATCCCAACAGCGGCGTCGAGAAGGTGCTGCTGGGCAAGGTCGGCGACAAGGAGAAGGGCGCGCTCGAGACCGCAGAGTTCCAGCTCGGCATCTTCGACGGCATGTCGCAGGACGCGCAGATCGCCTTCCTGATGGAAGCGGCGGGCAGCCTCGACAAGACCAAGCCGATGCTCGACCGCATGGTCACCGAGTGGGCCGAAGGCGATCCCGAGGCGCTTGCTGCGGTGATGAACGAGAGCATGGACGACCCCGCGGTCGCCGATGCGCTGCTCTTCAGCCGCAACCGCAACTGGGCCGCATGGATCGACACCCGCCTCGACACGCCCGGCACCGTGTTCATCGCGGTGGGGGCAGGCCACCTTGCCGGCGCCAAGAGCGTGCAGGATTACCTTGCCCAGAAGGGCATCAAGGTGAGCCGCGTCAAGTAATGACGCAAGGCTTCGGGGCGATGGTCTTGCGGTGCGCCGCGGGGATCATCGCCCCCCTCCTCCTCCTTCTGGCTGCCGGGTGCAGCAATGCGTCCGATAGCCCTGCAGCCGATGCGGCCCCGCCCGCTCCGCTGTTCTACGAAATCGCTTCGGCCGATGGATCGGTGGAGGGCTGGATGGTCGGCACCATCCATGCCCTCCCCGCTTTTGTGCCTTGGCGCACGCCCGCCATCGACACCGCCGTCACGAATGCCGACCTGCTGGTGGTCGAGATCGCCGCGCTGGGTGATGGCACGACGATTGCCCGGACCTTCGCCGGCCTCGCCACCTCCCCCGGCCTGCCGCCGCTTGAAGACCGTCTTCCCCCCGACCTGCGCCCCCGCCTTGCTGCTCTGCTGGCGCGCGGCAATTTCGCTGCCGGGGAGTTTGCCGCCACCGAGACCTGGGCTGCCGCGCTCACCCTTGCCCGCATCGATGCGACCGGCGATCCGGCCCATGGCGTCGACCGCGCGCTGATCGCCGAGTTCAAGGGCCGCCGGGTGCGCGAGCTCGAGGGCGCCCGCGCGCAGCTCGCCATTTTCGACCGCCTGCCCGAGGCGCAGCAGCGCGCCATGCTCGCCGCGGTGGTCAAGGACAGCGCGGCGGTCGCCAGGGATCCTGAACGTCTCCAGCGCGCGTGGCTTGCGGGCGATGCCGCGATCATCGAGGCCGCGACCCGCGAGGGCGTACTGGCCGATCCGGCGGTGCGCGAGGCGCTGCTGACCGCGCGCAACCGCCGCTGGGCCGCAGCGCTTGGCTCCCTGCTTGCCGAGGCCCCGCGCCCGCTGATCGCGGTCGGCACCGCGCATCTCGTCGGGCGCGAGGGGCTTGCCGCGCTGCTGGAAGCACGCGGCTACCGGATCCGGCGCATCCCCTAAACCGGTTGCGTTTCGGGCAATCTCTCTCTAAGGGCCCGCGCTTCGGTGCTTCCGGTCATCCCTGGAGGCGGTCGCACCGTGTGATACTATCTATCAAACACGCATTCGAAAGGCATACGTATGAGCGAGACTCTTACCCTGCCGGCCGAAGCGCGCGAACGGGCTGGCAAGGGAGCCTCCCGAGCACTTCGCCGCGAAGGTCGGACCCCTGCTGTCATTTATGGCGGCAAGGAAGAACCCACCATGATCCACGTCGAGCAGAAGGAACTGGTGAAGCAACTCGGCACCGGGCACTTCATGAACTCGATCGTCATCATCGAGATCGGTGGCCAGACCGTCCGCACCCTGCCCAAGGATGTCGCCTTCCACCCGGTGACCGACCGTCCGACCCATGTCGACTTCCTGCGCCTGACCGGCGACAGCTTGGTCGAGGTGTCGGTGCCGGTGGTGTTCGTCAACGAGGAAGCCTCGCCCGGCCTCAAGAAGGGCGGCGTGCTCAACATCGTGCGTCACGAGCTTGAACTGCTGTGCCCCAATGCCGACATCCCTGAGGAAATCCAGGTCGATGTCACCGGCAAGGAAATCGGGGATTCGATCCACATCAGCGACGTGACCCTGCCCAAGGGCGTGACCAGCGTGATCACCGACCGCGATTTCACCATCGCCACCGTGATCGCCCCGTCGGGCCTCAAGAGCAGCGAAGGCGAAGCCGCTTCCGAGTAAGCGCGCGCCTGTAATGGCTTTGCGAACGCCGGGCTTCCTTCGCGGGAAGTCCGGCGTTTCGTTTTTTGCGAGGGAACGATAGGGAACACGTCATGCAGATCTGGGTCGGCCTCGGAAATCCCGGACCGCGCTATGCGCTCCACCGGCACAATGTCGGCTTCATGGCCGTGGATGTGATCGCCGACATGCATGACTTCGGCCCCGTCCAGAAGAAGTTCAGCGGATGGGCACAGGAGGGGCGGATCGGCACGCAGAAAGTGCTGCTTTTGAAGCCCGCAACCTTCATGAACGAAAGCGGCCGAAGCGTCGGCGAGGCGCTGCGCTTCTACAAGCTGGGCACGCAGGCGCTCACCGTGTTCCACGACGAGCTCGATCTTGCCCCCTTCAAGGTCAAGGTGAAGCAGGGCGGCGGGCATGCGGGGCACAACGGGCTGCGCTCGATCGACCAGCATCTCGGCCCTGACTTCCGCCGCATCCGGCTCGGCATCGGCCACCCGGGGCACAAGGACCGGGTCAACGGCCACGTCCTCGGCAATTTCGCCAAGGCGGAAGAGGACGATCTTGCCGCCATGCTCGGCGCGATCGGCGCGGAAGCGGAATGGCTCGCCAAGGGTGATGACGTGCGCTTCATGAATGATGTGGCGCTCAGGCAGCAGGGCTAGGCAAACGGCATGCGCCGCGTCATCGTCATCGGGCCCTGTGGGTCGGGCAAGAGCACGCTGGCCCGCGACCTCGCCCCGCGCCTTGGCCTGCCGCTCGTCCACATGGACCAGCTCGGCTGGAACGCCGGGTGGGTCGAAACCGACGACGCCGAACTCGCTGCCCGGCTCGCTGCGGCCGTCGCGCAGGAGACGTGGCTGATCGAGGGCAATTACGGGAGCCTCCTCGCCCCTCGGCTCGAGCGGGCGGATACGGTGATCTACCTCGACTTCCCGGTCCGTCTGTGCCTGTGGCGGCTGGTGCGGCGGATCGCCACCCATCGCGGCCGCTCGCGCCCCGACATGCCCGAAGGCTGTCCCGAGCGCTTCGATGCGGCCTTCTTCTGGTACGTGCTGAACTGGAACTCGGGCCCCCGCCTGCGCACCGAGGCGAAGCTGGCGGGCTACACCGGCACGCTGGTGCGGCTCCGGAGCCCCGCCGCGCTAGCCGAATGGCGCCGCCTGAACAAGCTCGCCTGAATCCGCGCCCTGCGAGGCTCTAGCCATCCGCAACCCTCCCCGCTAAGGGCGGCGCTTTCCCAATAGCCAAGGCACAACACAATATGGGTTTCCGTTGCGGGATCGTCGGCCTGCCCAACGTGGGCAAGTCCACTCTGTTCAATGCGCTGACCGAGACACAGGCGGCGCAGGCGGCGAACTATCCCTTCTGCACCATCGAGCCCAATGTCGGCCAGGTCGCCGTGCCCGACGAGCGGCTGCAGAAGATCGCCGCGATCGGCAAGAGCGCGAAAATCATCGAGACGCAATTAGGCTTCGTCGACATCGCGGGCCTCGTGAAGGGTGCAAGCAAGGGCGAGGGCCTCGGTAACCAGTTCCTCGGCAATATCCGCGAGGTCGACGCGATCGTCCACGTGCTGCGCTGCTTCGAGGATGACGACATCCAGCACGTCGCCAACAAGGTCGATCCCATTGCCGACGCTGAAGTGGTCGAGACCGAGCTGATGCTGTCTGACCTCGAAAGCCTCGAAAAGCGCGTGCCCGCTGCCGCCAAGCGCGGCGCAGCGGGCGACAAGGAGGCCAAGGCGATGGCGAGCGTGCTCGGCCAAGCGCTCGAACTGCTGCGCGAGGGCAAGCCCGCGCGCCTCACCGTCCCCGGCGACGAGGAGGAAGCGCGCCTGTTCAAGCAGGCCCAGCTGCTCACCGCCAAGCCCGTCCTTTACGTTTGCAACGTCGCCGAGGAAGATGCGGCGGAGGGCAATGACCTGTCCGCCAAGGTCTTCGCCAAGGCGGCGGCCGAGGGCGCACAGGCGGTGGTCGTCTCGGCTGCGATCGAGGCCGAGCTGGTAACGATGCCGCTGGAGGACCGCGGCGAATTCCTCGAAGCCCTCGGCCTCACCGAAAGCGGCCTCGCCCGGGTGATCCGCGCCGGGTACAAGCTGCTCGGCCTCAAGACCTTCTTCACCGTCGGCCCCAAGGAAGCACGCGCCTGGACATTTCACGACGGCGCCAGAGCCCCGCAAGCGGCAGGAGAAATCCACACCGACTTCGAACGCGGCTTCATCCGCGCCGAGACCATCGCCTATGATGATTATGTCGCGCTCGGCGGCGAGGCGGGCGCGAAGGAAGCCGGCAAGCTGCGGCAGGAAGGCAAGGAATATGTGGTGCAGGACGGCGACATCCTGCTCTTCAAGTTCAACGTCTGATCGACTGCCCCCGCGGGGCGTGCCGAAGACGCGTCGGGCGGCTTGCCTTGGCGGAACAGTGATAGGCTGCGCGCTGTAAACCCCTTGCAACATGCAAAGGGGGAACAACCTGCCATGGCCGACCTGTCTGCCAACCTCATGCCGCTCGTCCGTATCGGCTTTCTCTCGCGCGCAGTGCTTTACATCCTGCTGGGTCTGATCGCGCTAACCGGTGCACAGAGCGTCGCCGAGGGCACGGATGGCATCTTCCGCACGATCGAGACCGCGCCGCTCGGCAAGGTCATGCTGGGCATTCTGGCGGTGGGGCTTGCGGCCTATGGCCTGTTCCGTTTCGCTTCTCTCGTCTTCGATATCGAGCGCAACGGCTCGGACGGGAAAGGTTGGGCCAAGCGCGTCGGCCACGGATCAAGCGCGGCGGGGCACTTTCTGCTGGCGTGGACCGCGGTCAGCTTCCTCAGCGGGAGCGGGAGCGGGGGCGACGGCACCTCTGCGGCGACCGCTGGCGTGCTGTCGGCCGAGTTCGGCGGAGTTGCAATCGGCTTGATAGGACTCGCATTCTGCGCTGCGGCCATCGCTCAGGCTATCAAGGGGTTCTCGGGCAGTTTCATGCAACGCATCGCGCATGATGCGCCGCGTGCCACCCGCGCCGTCGGCGGGGTCGGATACGGCGCGCGCGCGGTGGTGTTCCTTGTCATCGGATGGTCGCTGGTCGAGGCGGGCTTTCTGTCGCGCGGAGCGGACAATGTGAAGACCCTCGGCGAAGCGGTGGCAGCGCTGGCAGAGACGGGTTGGCTGTTCACGCTGGTCGCGATCGGTCTTGTCCTGTTCGGCCTTTTCAGCGCGGTGTTGGCGCGTTGGCGGATCATCCCCGAGCTTTCCGCGAGCGGCCGCGCGCGAGCCTGACGCATCGGGTGCTGCTGGAGCAAAGGGTACTCGCCTTTGTCACCTGCTGGCGCTAGTCGCATCGCCATGCGCTACATCCTGCTCGTCCTCGCCCTGCTGTTCGTCCCTGCCGGGCTTGCCGCCAGAGAGACAACCCGCCCGGTCACCGTGCTGGTCGGTATCGACGGCTTCCGCTCCGATTATCTGGAGCGCGGGGTCACCCCCCGCCTCGCCGCGCTGGCGAACGCGGGCGCCACGGGTGCGATGCGGCCGAGCTTCCCCACCAAGACCTTCCCCAACCACTTCGCGCTCGTCACCGGCTACCGGCCCGACCGCAACGGGATCGTCGGCAATGCTATGATTGACCCGCGCCGCCCGGGCGTGGTGTTCAGCCTCGGCAATGCGGCGCAGGCGCTCGACCCCTTCTGGTGGGGCGAGGCCGAGCCGGTCTGGATTACTGCCGAAAAGGCGGGCTTGCGCACCGCGACGATGTTCTGGCCGGGCAGCGAAGTGGCAATCGGCGGTCGCCGCCCGTCCGACTGGATGCGCTTCGACCAGAACGTCGCGAACGTGCAGCGGGTCAACACCCTGCTCGACTGGCTGCGCCGTCCGCCAAGTATCCGCCCCGCCTTCGCGACAGTCTATTTCGACACGGTCGACACCGCCGGCCACCGCTTCGGCCCCGATAGCGCCGAAGTGAACGCCGCGCTGGCCGAGGTCGACGCGCGCGTGGGCGAGATGGTCGATGGTGCGGCGAAGCTCGGCGTGGCTATCAACTGGGTGATCGTCGCCGACCACGGCATGCGGCAGACCGACGAGGCACGCGTGATCCAGCTCGACACGCTGATCGACCGCGCCAGCATGGTCGTGGTCGAAGCCGGGCCCTATGCCGCGATCGAGCCTGCCGCGGGCACCGACGAGCGCGTCGCCAAGGCGCTGCTGGTGCCCCACGAACATATGACCTGCACGCGCAAGGAAGACCTGCCCGAGCGGCTGCATTACGGGAAGAACCCCCGCGTCGCGGCGATCATCTGCATCGCCGAAGCAGGCTGGACGATCCTCTCGGGTCCCTCGCCCTACCCCGTGACCGGCGGCGCCCACGGCTACGACAATGCCGACCCCGAGATGCTGGCGCTGTTCATTGCCAGCGGGCCTGCCTTTGCGCGGGGCGAGACGCTCCCGGTGTTCGACAACGTCGCGGTCGCCGCGCTGCTGCGCGCGGTGCTGGGGTTGCCGGAGGATGCCGACGCCGATGGGAAGCTGGCGGATGTGAAGGCGGCGCTGCGGCACTAGCGCGACGCGCTTTACTCCCTGCCCGGGTCCTCCGACTTGGCGAGGCTGAAGCCGCCCTGCCCTTCGGCCTCCGCATCCGCGCCAGCCTCGGGGCCGGTTTCGTCGTAGCCGGGGTCTTCGTAGACCTCCTCTTCTTGCCTCCGACCGAACAAGCGGCCCTTGAAGGCCTGCCACAGCCCCCCGAACAGCAGCGCGACGCCGACGAGGATCGGCTTCAAAAACTTCACGAGGAACACCCCGATCGTGCCGAACAGGCCGAGCTTCTTGGCCACGGCAACGCCTGCGCCCGCAGCGATCAGCCCGCCGATGCCGTATTCGGCGGCCGCGTCAGTGGCCGGGTCGAAGTCGCCATAGCGCGCGCCCGCATCGAAATTGGCATGCTGAGCGAACTGCTTGGCCGCGACACGAACCTCGCCGAGCTTGTCCATGCTCGAGATCAGGTTGAGGCTGAGCACGCCGTAGCGCCCCAACGTGCGCACGTCGTAGTTGAGGCCGTTCTTGTCGGAATCGCTGAAGCGCAGGTTCTGCGCCCAGACCACCGAGTGGGTCGCCTTGTCATAGGTCGGGCTCTCGGCCCAGCCCACCAGCGCGATTGTGGGATAACCGGCCTCGGCGCGCGCGGTGTTGGCTTCGTTGGTGCCCTCCTGCATCGCGGTCAGCAGCTCGTCGTAATCGGTGGTGGCGGCGTCTTCATCGGAGACATAGCCGGTCTTCTCGAAACTCACGACCGCGCCCCAGGCATCGCTCGCAGGCGTGCTGCCCTTGGGCATCACCAGCCCGAGCACGCCCTCGGCGGCCTGGGGCGGGTTGCCCCACAGCTGGACGAGGATCTTGGCCGCGTCCTCCTTGCCGTAGAAGATGTATTCCTCGCCAAGGTCGAGCGTCGCGCGCGCTTCGGGCAGGCCGACCTTGCCGTTGACGGGGTTGAGGCTGTCGAGAAGCTTGACGACCTCGGGCGGCAATTCGCCTTCGGCAGGTGCTTGCGCGGCGATGGGCACGGCGAAAAACGCGGCAAGAACCGCGAGCAAGGCTGCAACAAAACGCATGAACGACCCCCTGGCTGAACACGGGGCAGCTTAGCCGGGAGGATGCATTTGCCAAGCGCATTCTGGCACTTCTGCGCCTTGCGCGTATGACGCTCAGTGGCGGCCGAACAGCTTCTCGACGTCTTCCATGCTGAGCTTAACCCAGGTCGGGCGCCCGTGGTTGCACTGGCCCGAGCGCGGCGTCACTTCCATTTCCCGAAGGAGCGCGTTCATCTCGGCAACGCTCAGCGTGCGCCCGGCGCGCACCGATCCGTGGCAGGCCATGGTCGCGAGCACCAGTTCGAGCCGTTCCGCCAGCAGCAGCGCGCCGCTGTCCTCCTGGCGGCCGTGCTTGGCAATGTCGTCGGCAAGGTCGCGCAGCAGGGCGAAGCTGTCGGCCTTGGGGAGCGCCGCGGGGAGCGCGCGCACGAGCATCGCGGCAGGCCCGAAGCGCTCGATCACGAGCCCGAAGCGCGCGAGGCCTTCGGCGGCGTCTTCCAGCCGGTCGCAATCGACCTCGTCCAGCTCGACCACATCGGGGACGAGCAGGGCCTGGCTGCGGCGGTTGGCGGCGTCTGCTCCGGCGGCGCGCAGGCGTTCGAGCACGAGGCGTTCATGCGCGGCGTGC
>NZ_JAMNXL010000254.1 GCF_023653175.1 Erythrobacter sp.
ACTCCACCACCGCCTGCCCGGTCGTCGTGGATCCGACCCCGACCACCACCGGCTATGCCGACATCTGCGTCGGCAACACCCCGCTGCGCGGCACGGTTTACGGGATCGACATCAACCAGCGTTCGACCCTGCGCGCTTTCGAGCAATCGGTGTTCACCAACACTGTCGAAGGCAAGCACACCTTCGGCGACAGCGGATTGCGGTTCGAGTGGCTGGGCAACTACACCCGCTCGCGCGATGACCGTTCGGTGACCGGCGAGGCACGCTGGAACAGCCCGTCGACCCGCACCGAGCGCCCGACGGTGGCCTATGACTTCACCAATCCGCTGCTCCACCGCCTACAGCTGTTCCGCACTGTCCAGCTGGCGAGCCCGACCCGCTTCCAGGCCGGGGCGGCCGTGACCGGCGTCGACAGCTTCGTGAAGCCGCTCTCGCAGTTCCGTGTCGCCGACCTCGTCGACGATACCGATGCCTACACCGGCCGCGCGGTACTCGCCTACGATACCGGCTTCCTCGGCGGCGAAGCGACCTTCAAGGCCGGTTTCCAGTACGATCAGCGCACCAAGACCTCGGTCAACCTGGAGATCCTTCGCACCTCGGCGGCGGATTATGCGACGATCGGCATTCCGACCGATTTCAACCAGTTCGCGCTCGACATTCCCTTCCAGGGCGAGCTCCCGCTGGGCTACACCTTCCGTTATTTCGATATCGCGGCAATGGAAGCCGCGTCCGCAGCGGCGCGGGCGAATTTCGCCTTTACACCCGTAAGCAACGGTGAGGACGATTACGAGGTTCGCGAGCGCATCCTCGCCGGCTACCTGATGGGAACGCTGCGCTATGACTGGGGCAGCATCGTGGGCGGCGTGCGCGTCGAGCGGGTCGAGAACCGCGGCGTCGCCACGGGCATCACTGCCGAGAGCGCCGATACTTTCTACTTCCCCAGCCTGCACGTGAACTACAACGTGTCGCCCAACGGCAAGCTGCGCATCGGCTACACCACTGGCGCGGCGCGGGCCGATTATGACCAGCTGCGCCCGAACGTGCAGATTGACGATACCAACGAGCGGATCTCGGGCGGCAACCCGGCAGTAAGGCCCGAGCGTTCCTGGGGCCTCGACGGCTACCTTGAATGGTACATCGTACCGCAGGGCTTCATGTCGATCGGTGCCTTCTACCGCGACGTGCGCGACGTGCTCTACACTGATCGCCGCACGTTCGGTTCGGATGCGCTCAACTTCGGCGGGATCGACCGTTCGGACTACATCTTCTCCGGCATCGCCAACGCAGGGGAAGGCCGTATCGTCGGGATCGAAATGGCGGCCCAGCTGCAGCTCGAGCCCTTCACCGAAGATCTCGGCCTGCCCGAGTTCATGGGCGGCTTCGGGATCACCGCCAACCTGACGCTCAACGACAGCGAAGCGACCAAGCCCGCGTTCCTGAGCAACACCGGCACGGTGATCGTGCCCGAACGCACCGTGCGCCTGCCCGGCACTTCGGACGTGGTCTACAACATCGGCGCCTATTACGAGAAGTACGGCTTCTCGGCCCGCCTCCAGTACCAGCGCCGCAGTGCTTGGCTCGATGGTATCGCCAACGACCTGACCGATGCCGGCGACACCTATTGGGCGGCGGACGAGGAGATGGACTTCTCGATGCGCTATGCCTTCAATCGCAATATCGAGGTCTACTTCGACGCATCGAACCTGACCAACCAGCAGGGCAGTCGCTTTTCCGAACCGGGCAACCTGCTCACCGCCACCGGGACGCCGACCCCCTTCACCGACAATCTGACGATCGAGTGGGAACGCTTCGGCCGCCGCTACACCGGCGGGGTGCGCGTCACCTTCTGATTCACCGATCAGCGGTCAACAGGGGATGGCCCGGTCGCACCCGCGACCGGGCCATTTTCTTTTGCAGGCCTGCATTTCGTCGACCGCTTGGAGCGCCTCTCCGATTTTGCGCTTGCATCGCCCGCGCACGGCGCTAGTCGCGTGATACGTTATCACATATAAGCCACGGGAACCCCCATGAACGCCAGCAAGCTCTCCCTTGCCCCCTCGCGCCTCGCTCTGGCTGCAGCCCTCGGCCTTGCCGCCGCCGCCAGCCCGGTGCTGGCCGACGAGACCGCAGCCGCAGCCGAAGCTGCCCAGCCCGCTGCCGCCGAGCCCGATGACGACGTCCACAACCGCCAGACCGGCACCGCGGGCGAGATCATCGTCAGCACCGCCGGGTTGAAAGAGCTCGACCTCCTCGCCGGCACCAGCGTGCTCGACATCGCCGACGTCCAACGCGACGCGGCGACCGGCCAGATCGGCGACCTCCTCGCCAAGCTCCCCGGCGTTTCGGCGACCAGCTTCGCCCCCGGCTCCTCGCGGCCGGTGTTGCGCGGCCAGCAGGGCGAGCGCGTGCGCGTGCTGGTCGACGGCGTGGGCACCGCCGACGTCTCGAACACCTCGGTCGATCACGCCACCACGCTCGAGCCGATCACCATCGAGCGGATCGAGGTGCTGCGCGGCCCCGCCGTGCTGCTCTACGGCAGCCAAGCGATCGGCGGCGCGGTCAACGTCATCGACAAGCGCATCCCGACCCGGATGCCCGACCACGATCTCCACGTCGACGCCTTCGCCGGGATCGACAGCGCCACCAACCTGCGCACAGGCGCGGCGAGCCTCGATGTCGGGATCGGCCCCAACCTCGTCGCCCACATCGACGGATCGTGGCGCAAGACCGGCGATATCGACATCGGCGGCTTCCAGGTCGCCCCTGGACTGCGCGCCGACCTCCTCGCCAATGCCGCCGAGGAAGAGGAAGAGGGCGAGCTCGAGGAAGCCGCCGAACTGCGCGAAGCGGCATCACAGGGTGACTTCGTGCCCAACACCGCGGTCGAAAGCTGGACTATCAACGCCGGGCTCGGCCTGGTCCTCGGCGAGAGCACCTTCGGCGCCGCGATCGGCTGGTACGACACCAGCTACGGCGTCCCCACCCGCCCCGGCGCCGGCCACCACCGCGAGGAAGGCGGAGCCGAGGAAGAGGAGGAAGGCGAGGAGCGCGTCACCATCGGCCTCCGCCAGTTCCGCGCCGACTTCAAGGGCGACATCTACCTCGGCGAAGGCGCCTTCGAGCGGCTCAAGCTGCGCGTCGGCTACTCGGACTACACCCACACCGAATTCGAGGGCACCGAGGTTGGCACCGTATTCGACAGCGCCAGCATCGAAGCCCGCGCCGAGCTGGTGCAGAACGCCGATGGCGTGCTGCGCGGCGCGACCGGCCTGCAATACACCCACCGCGACTTCTTCGCCGTGGGCGCCGAAGCCTACGTCCCGCCCAACCTCACCGACCAGATCGCGCTCTTCACGCTTCAGGAATGGGGCACCGGCCCGTTCCAGATCGAGGCCGCCGCCCGCGCCGAGTTCACCAAGGTCGAGGCCCAGACCCTCGGCATCGAGCGCGACTTCGACACTGTCTCGGGCGCGCTCGGCCTCGTCTATGAAGGCATCGAGGGCGTCCGCCTCGGCATCAACGGCTCGCGCGCCGAACGTGCGCCCAGCGCCGAGGAGCTGTTCTCCGACGGCCCGCACATCGCCACGCAGGCCTTCGAGATCGGCGACCCCGACCTTGCCACCGAACGCGCCTGGGGCCTTGAAGCCTTCGCCCGCGGCCAGCTGGGCAAGGGCACCTTCGGCCTCACCGCCTATCGCCAATGGTTCTCCAACTACATCTTCCTCGAGGAAACCGGCGAAGAAGAGGACGACCTCCCCGTCTTCCAGTACCTTCAGGGCGATGCCGACTGCTGGGGCTTCGAGG
>NZ_JAMNXL010000092.1 GCF_023653175.1 Erythrobacter sp.
AAGGATTTCGCTCACCGGGGACGAAACACCTTCCCAGTCCTCGCGGACATGCTCCTTGCCGCGCGCAACGCCGACCGCGAAGTTCAGGCAGCTATTCTCTATGTGCTGTCACGCATCTTGTCTCATTCGCGCAGGGGGCAGGACGGACACTTAGCACTGACAGCTTCCGCCCATCTCCCTGTGGAGCAGCTGAAAGCCCTTGTTGCTAAAGCAGCCGCCAAAAAGTCCGAACGGCAGATCGTCCGCTACAATGAGGATTATCTACTGTGGAGCCTTTTGAGGTCATGGCGTGTAGAGCGCAACGACGCCGATGTTCTAACACTGACCATCGACGTTGCCCGGATGCACGATGATGCCATGGGCGTCATGCCCGATGGTTTCGAAAGTGATGTCGATAATCCTCAGCAAACGGTTTCCCTGGCCGTCCAATCACTTTACGTCGCACTCGGCAACCGTAAGCCGCCGGTAAGCGAACGCGACATCGACGCAATACGGCCCTTCTTTAACGATGCTAAACTGCGCGCGGCATTCTCACCCGTGGAGATTATCCATCGGCAGACGGCGCCTGTTCTCGAGACTGCGCCAACGGTGCGGGTTGCAAAACCTAAGCTCGGCCTTCGCACTGCCCAGCGTGAATAACGATCTTCCGCTACCCACCATCAAAACGAATCCTCAACTGGTACGCTAGCGACCGCTATCCCAGATTGACTGTCTGAAACGCAGTCAGCCTTCAATCGGCGGTCATCGGGGAAACCGAAGATGACACCGTCTTGCACCGGAGTCGGCTCCTGCCGAAGGCCGGTCGATCGCTATGCTGCGCTTGCCTGATTAACAATGGGCAGGTTTCAGGGAGCAGCGTCTATCAGTCGAATGACCGCTCTGTTGGCGAGCTCCGCCCCTTCTAGATTCAAAAATCTCCCAACCGGGACCGTCCCTCCAATCGGCGCGCCAGTGCCTCAACAAACCCCTCATATCGCTCCTTGCCCTGCGCTTGCGCTGCGGCAAGGCCACTATCCGGCAGCGGCGGATTGGCGGTCAGCCAGAACCTCACGAACAATGCCAACGCCTCAGTGGTAATCTCGGTTTGCGTATCGAGCTGGCCTAGCCGCCGGTCGATGCGGTCAAGGCGGCGACTTAGCGCTGCCTCGAGCTGCTCAAGGTTGTCTGGCGACATAAACGACCGCAGCGCGGCCTCCACCACATCGGGCTGGCCGACGCGCCTGCGCATTGCGAACTCGGCAAGCTGTTTGATCACATCGGGTGGAAGCCGGAAAGTGCGCTTCAGCTTCACAGTTCGATCCCGTCCCCAAGGTCGAGCGAGGCTTGCCGCGCGCCTCGTTCCATCGTGCGCCGGATCCGCTCGTTGTTAGCGGCTGATTGGTCAGCGTCTGCGCTGTCAGCTTCTGCAAATTCGAATTCGGCTGCAGGAGACTTGGGCCGCGCAACCACTTCGACATGTTCAGGCAGGTCAGGCTCGCGCCGTAAACCGCCATTGGCAGGATCGATCCGGCGGCCACCGTCTTCGGCTGATTTGGGGTCTGGCTCAATCGGGGGCAGAGCGCTCCAGTCGTCGGTGGCGCGCGCGCCAACGGGTTGGCCGCAGATCTCGGGGGCGGGCATCACTCGGGACTGCAGTCGACGGTCAGCGTAATAGCGCGCCTTCTTGGCCTTGATCGGCGGTGCCCCTGACAAGAGCACAACCTCGTCGGTCGGCGGCAATTGCAGAATCTCGCCGGGCGTGAGGAGTGGGCGCGCCGTTTCAGAGCGCGAGATCATCAGGTGACCAAGCCAGGGTGATAGCCGGTGCCCGGCATAATTCTTCATCGAGCGCTGCTCAGTGGTTGTGCCGAGAGCTTCTGAGACCCGCTTGGCCGTGCGTTCGTCGTTGGTCGCAAAGGCAACGCGAACATGGCAATTGTCGAGGATGGCGTTGTTCTGTCCATAGGCACGCTCGATCTGGTTCAGCGACTGGGCAATCAGGAAGGCCTTGAGGCCGTAGCCCGCCATGAAGGCGAGGGCACTCTCGAAGAAATCGAGGCGGCCCAGAGCAGGGAACTCATCCAGCATGAGCAGCACGCGCTGGCGCTTGGTCGCAGGATCGAATTCTTCGGTGAGGCGGCGGCCGATCTGATTGAGGATCAGCCGGATCAGCGGCTTGGTGCGGCTGATGTCGGATGGCGGGACGACAAGATAGATCGACGTCGGCCGGCCGCTGACGAGATCGGCGATCCGCCAATCCGAATGGCTGGTGACCTTGGCGATGACGGGGTCGCGATAGAGGCCCAGAAAGGACATTGCGGTCGACAGCACGCCTGACCGCTCGTTGTCAGACTTGTTGAGCAGTTCGCGCGCTGCGCTGGCAACGACCGGGTGCGGGCCCGATTCACCGAGATGCGGGGTGTCCATCATCGCATAAAGCGTGTTCTCAATGGTCTCGTCGGGATTGGAGAGGAAAGCCGCGACGCCAGCGAGCGATTTGTCAGCGCCAGCGTAAAGCACGTGAAGGATGGCTCCGACCAGCAAGGCATGGCTTGTCTTCTCCCAGTGGTTGCGCTTCTCGAGGCTCCCCTCGGGATCCACCAGGATATCTGCGATGTTCTGCACGTCGCGCACCTCATTGAGGCCGCGGCGCACCTCCAGCAGCGGATTGTATGCGGACGATTCAAGACTGGTTGGATCGAAACGCAGGGTGCGGCTGAACGTGCTGCGGAAGCCGGCGGTGACATCCCAATTCTCGCCCTTTATGTCATGGACAATCGCCGATCCCGGCCAGGTCAGCAGGGTCGGGATCACCAAGCCGACGCCTTTGCCGGAGCGTGTCGGCGCAAAGCACAGAACATGTTCAGCCCCGTCATGGCGAAGATAGTTGTTCTGGAACTGTCCGAGCACCACCCCGGTGTCGGCCAGTAATCCGGCCTTGCGGATGTCATCGCGGGTCGCCCAGCGTGCGGTTCCGTAGGTGTTGGCGTTGCGGTTCTCGCGGCCGCGCCAGACAGACAGCGCGATGGCGACCACGATTGCTATGAACCCGCCCGAGGTAGCGATCATCCCTCCCGTATCGAAAATCTGCGGAGCGTAGGCATCATAGGAGAACCACCACCAGAACAGGTCATAGGGGCGATAGACCGGATGGCCGAACAGTCGGAACCAGGGCGCACCGAGTTCTGGCTGGAACCCAAGCGCCGAGGCTGTCCATTGGGTTGCGGACCAGACGCTCGCAACAATGATGATCAGCACCGCGAGGATCTGACCCCAAAGGATTTTGGCAGCAGACATAGCGCAACTCCGCCTCGTTCACGCCTAGGTCGGTGAGCTTCGGAGAGGTTGGCAAGAGGGCAGTTGGGTTGTGCAGGCCTTGGCGCAGAAACGGACAGGCTGGCGCAGATCGCTAGATCGGCTCCCAGGTATAATCGGGCGTACCCGACCAGGTCAGCCGAACCATCGCGCCTTGCACCACCGATTGCACGACATTCGGCCAGAGCGCAGCGATGCAGGTGCCGCCTGCGTGGCGAACCGAGGGGTAGATGATGCCATTGTGGCCCTCGACACGTGCCTGCGCGGCAAGGACATTGCCAGCGGCATAACCCGTCGCGGGGTCGGCATCGAGCGCGGGATGGCCTGGGGCTTCACGCAGGTCGACGAACACGCCGGCCATGCTCGCCAGCATTTCGCCATATTCAACGACCGCGTTGAAATCGCCTGCGTCGGCGAGCGCCTTGGTCAGGTGATGCCCGACTTCGGCAATGCAGGTTTCAACCGCGAGGGCGGCGTACCATGCGCCGCGGTCCGCCGGGTTGAAGCGCATCGGCTCGCGCGGTTTGGCATAGGCGAAGCTGGCATTGATGAAGCGCGCATGCGGCACGCCATGAACCAGTTCTTCGGGGCTGAGTGCGCCAAGCCCGCGTTCCTCGGCAACTAACCGCCCGCTGGTCGCGCCTTCGATCTCGGCGAGCAGCGCCAACTCGTCGGGATCGTCTGCCAGCGGTGCGAGCACGGCTTCGCGCAGCCGCGCGCTCGCGGCCAGCCTGATGGTGCGCGGGAACGCCTCACGCACCAGCGGCAGCGCGGAGTGCGGCTCAGAGCCCGCCACGCAGCGCGTCAATATACTGCCGGGTCTCGAGCATGCGGGGAATGCCGCCTTCGATCATCGCTTCGACCGGCGACTTTGCGCCGAACACCGGCGCACGGTTGGGCAGGCGCGGCCAGCGATCCGCCATTCCGTCGGCGAACAGCAGGTGCAGGCCCTTGAACACACCGATTAGCGCCGAGGCGCGGGTCAGCTGGTCCTGGCTCAAGGTGCCGTCCCATTTGCCGGCCTTTATGCGGTCCCATGTGCTCTCGGATACGCCGAGCAGCGCGGCACCTTCGGCATTGCTGCCACCCCAGGCATCGACGAGCCGCAACACGGCCTTGATGGCCGCCCCGGTCAGTCGCTTGCGATCTCCTTCACCCGAGAAGGTCTCCAGGCCTGCTGCTGCCGGGGCCGCTTGATGGGTGATTGCTGCGCTTGCCATGGTCGTTTCTCCTGACGCGAATATACGCATCACATGGTGCGTTTGTCAAGATTGGGCTGATACCCGTCAGCTTGCCACATCATATCTCGATCGACCTGCTTCGGCCCAGTGTCCATTCGATGCCACCACCAGACCGCAGCTGGGCGCTCACATATTGCCCGAGATGCCGGTCTAGTTGCTTCGACCAAGGGACAAGCGAAAACCCAAGGCCATCGTCGATCATCGCAAACCGGCCCGAAGCGAGCTGGATGCGCTGGCGATATACGCCAGACACCTCACCGGATGATCGGCTTTGGCGGTGTGGCGAGCCATGTTCACGCGAGAGTGCTGCACCAGCGTCGGCAAGGTCGCGCTCGCGCAAGGTGCCAAGCAGATTGCGGGACAGGGCGAAGCGGTCACCGCGCCGCTGGGCAAGACCTTCGCTTTCCAGATATTCTAGCCGGCGAGTTTTCGCTGCTTCGACTTCGCTGCCAAAGCCCGGACCGAGCGGCAGCGGCTCCGATGCGATCAATTGCTTGTCGAGCCAGGTGGCTCCGCGGCTGCGCTCCTGGGTAGCAAGATCGCAGTCGGAATGTGTCAGGAGCGAGGATTGCTCGCGGCCGCGCCGGTCAGTCCAGGAGCGGAGCTCGACAATTGCACCCGTGGCAGCATCACCGGTCATGTCGATGTCGGAGAATTTGCAATGATGGACCCGGCCATCCACGCCATCGACCACGGCATAGGCCTGACCGGTCAACTCATTGTGCAGGCCACGCTCGACCAGTCGCCCGATGACGGGCTCGCTCGCCCTTTCATTATGAAGAGCAAATCGCCCCGCTTCAGTGGCAAGGCCGTGCCCGGTCATGGCGATGTGCATCGTCTTGATGATATCGCCTCTGGTGCCAAGATCTCGCAAGGTCTGCTCGAGTGCTGGCTTTATCCGCCAACAGCCAGGCGCAATCTTCTCTGCCAGGCCCATGCGTTCGAGTTTTGTGGCGCGGCCGATGAGATGCTGGTTGGCCGGGTTGGCGATCCGCTGCGGATCGGGGCGCAGGTCGACTACGCCGCCGAGGCCGTCACCAAGCGTTTGCAACTGGCGATCAAGACCGGTCCAGCGATCGGCCTGCACCTCGCGAGCCATACTTCGATCAATGTCCTGCTGGGTCCGTGCGCCCAGTTCCATGGTCACCAGCTGCGCGGCGCGAGCCCGCATGCCCTCGCTGATGTAGCTGCGGTCGATAACCAGGTCGCGGCCATCGTCGGCCTTGCCGCGGACCAGAATGTGGATGTGGGGATTGTCGGTGTTCCAATGGTCAACGGCGACCCAGTCGAGACCTGTGCCAAGATCCTTTTCCATCTGGGTCAGCAGGTCTCGGGTAAAGCTCCGCACATCGGCCAGTTCGGCCGTGTCTTCGGGCGAAACAATGAAACGGAAATGGTGGCGGTCATCGGCGCAGCGCTCGGCGAAGGCTCCGCCGTCGACGGTATCGTCCCCGCTGTCGAAAAGCGCTGCGTCCTTCCCGTCGCGGGTCACGCCATCGCGCTTGAGATAGGTCAGGTGCTTTGCCAGCGGCGCTGCAGTGAAGCGGGGCCCGCGATGTCGCACGATCCTCGCCTTGACGATCACACGGCGCTGACTTGCGCGGGAGCTTGCTTGCAGGCTTGCGATGCGGCCTCGGGCAAGGCGACCGGTGCTGCGTCGTGACCCGGAACCACCCGCTCGGCCGCCATGTCCTGACCGATTGGCAAGTGCCCGCAGTTGGGCTTTGAGTGTGCGCGCTTTGCCTTCGCCGGAACTGCGATCTCGGATGCGCCCAGGCCTGATTTCCAGATCGTCATCACTCATGAGGTCAAGCAATGCGGTACAGCGGCTGGCTCATCGAACGGCGGAATTGCGACAATTATCGAGACTGGAGCCAGCCATGAGGTAGGGCGGCTGGCTGTCAAAATCCCGCAATTCTGCGGCCCCACACCCCGGCGGCTGGCTCCGCTTTCATCTTGCCATCCTCCTGACCCATCCTTTCCTGCAACCCCGCTTCCGCACAGTTTTGCGCTAGTCCACGCCATGACGCGCCAGATAGGGAGGGGGCCAGTCACTGGTCGCGGTTCCCCGAGACAGGGACGAACAGGCCGCCGTGCGGACGCAGCGAAGCAGACGGCGCAGCCGCTGTTTCTTCGCCGATGTCTGCACTGGGCGCTGCCTCAGTTGCGGAAGTTCGCGCTGTGAACAGCCCGCTTTGCGTCCACGCAATGCGCACGGGCCGCACAGGCGACGCGCTGGCGACGACATTTGCTGTGCTGTCCAATTGCAGCATCGGTGCGACTGTTGCGACATAAGCGCGGGTTTCTGGGGGAAGTGGGCGACCGCGATCGCGCCACTCCTGATAGCGCCCGGGGCCTGCATTATAGGCAGCGAGCATGCCATAGGCGCCGTAACTGTCGTACATTTCGCGAAGATAGCTGGTGCCTGCCAAGATGTTATCGCGCGGGTCGAACGGATCGCTGCCGAGGCGGAAACGGGCGCGCTGGCGCGCCCATGTTCCGGGCATGAGCTGCATCAGCCCCATCGCTCCGGCCGACGATACCGCGCCGATCCGGCCAGCGCTCTCGGCCCGCATGACCGCATAAATCCATTGCTCCGGGATGCCGAAACGCAGCGATGCCTCAGCAACGTGCGCTGCAATGTCGACGGTGCGCGGCGTTGCCGAGTCGGCAGCGTCCTGCCCAAAGGCAGGCGCGGAACCGAACAAAGCCAGCGCAGCGACGGCGGCGAAGCCCAAGCGGCGTAGCTGCATGGCTCAGTTCGCCTTTTCGCGCCGCGAGGGACGCGACCATACCAGAACATGGCCGTTGTCATCGCCCTTGAACAGGTTGGCCCTCAGCGGCTGCACGAATGAAGGATCATCGATCTGCACGCTGACATAGTCGCCCGTCTTCTCCCCGACATGCTTCCAGCCTGCGCCGATTTCGCGCGCGTCCGCATCTTCGCCAGCAACCACACGGAAGTCCGGAGCGTTCTCGCTGTCTGATGGGTCTGCCGGGACGAGTGAGATCTCAATGTTAAGCGACAGCGTCTGCAGTTGCCCGCTGTAGCCGCCACCAACGGCACGAAAAGTCCCGATACGCATGGGTTCATCTCCTTGGGTTGAGGGTAAAGAAGTGTCGGAGGCGCGCGGGTCGGCGAACCAGACATGGTCGCCGTTGCCCGCCTCATCGGTCCAGACAGGCGCCGCGCGACCGATGACCTGGGTCAGACGCAGCACGCCGAAATAGCGCCCATCGAAACTGTCGGGCGCCGCCGGGTTCATCACGAACAACTCGCCCGTGCGCAGCACATGACAGCCCGTCCAGGTCGGCAACGGGCGGCCCAAGCGGTCGCGCGCTCGCGCCGCGCCGACATATTGGCCGTCAATCGTAATGCTCAAGGCATCACGGCAGACGCGCTGGCCGCGCACAGCCGCGATGCGCTTCAGCAGCGGGACGCCTGTCGGGAGGTAGTGCCGCTCGGCGAGCAAGCGGCGTAATTCGGGCGGCGGCTCAACGGCGATCCGCTCGCCAACATGCAGGCTTTCCGTGCCGCGGATGGCATAGAGCCCGGTAGGGACCGAGGCGGTCGCATTCCACACCGCATAGCGCGCGACTGGCACGGCCAGCGTCGTGAGTGTCGCGCAAGCGACGATCGCTGCGAAGACGATGCTGCGACGCTTCATGGCAGAAGTGCCTTGCGCTGGAGCCAGGCCTGGTGGCGCGCGGGCGTGTAATCACGCGGGGTAAGTCGGGCCGCCATCCTGTTGTGGATGTGTCGCCAATGTTCTGGAGCAACATCGCAGAGGTCTATGCCTGATGCTTCGATGGCATCGATAAGCCGGAAGACTTGCGCGACCTTGGGCCAGCCATGGACCGAAAGCAGCAGCGCGCCACCGGGGTCGACCTGCGGCACGGTTGCGCATTGCTTGCCCAGGCTGACAGCTTGGACGATGTCCAGGGTTGAACGGACGGTGCCATAATCGTTGGACGCCCACCGGACCAAGGCGAACACCTGGCCCGCCATATAGCTCTCGATCCGCTTGCTACGGCTGAGGATCCGCTGTGCAACGGGCTTGCCGAATTTGATCCAGTCCTCATGCTGGCCTTCGCGCCAGACCAGCGTCACATGGGTCAGCTGCGGGTCATCACCCATCCTCGTACCGGCAGGCCTTTCGGGGTCCGCCCCGCTTTTTGTCCACAGGCTCGCAGCCGTTAGCAAGAATCCGAAGGATTCTTTGTTAGGATAGTTAAGGGCAAAAATTGCCGATGTTTTCCCGTAATTTGGACGGCGTTTTGGTTCCCGATAGTCCGAACTTCCGGTTCCTGATGGTCCGAGTGTGGCGGTTCCTGATAGTCCGTGCTGCATCATGACATATCCACAGGGTGATGGTTGGTGGAGCGCAGTCTGAGACGGCGCATTGCGGCGTCGAACGGGTCGGGCCGGACGGCGACGAAGTTCAGCCGTTCGCGGCCGAACGCGTGCTCGATGGTGAGCGTGTATCCGGGCAGTGCTTGGCGGCGGACAATGTCGCGCAGCTCGAATGCGAAGCGTTTCGGCGGCGAGAGCGCACCTGACTTCATGTGCAGATGCTGGAAGTCGAAGCTCCAGCCTCCGCGCTGTTTGCCCCCATGCTTGCGCACGAGGCGGTAAAGCCAGCGCTCCAGACCACCGGTCAGTGCGAAGTAGTCGGCATCAATGGTGAGCACGAGCGCCTGATCGATCACGCCCTCGTAGAACCAGTCTGGGATGATCATCTCGATCCCGAGCGCGCGACCCGAATGGTCGAGACGCTCCTTCCATTCATTGATCCAAGAAAAGCGGTGCCGCCGCCGCGCGTCACGCTGGCGGATCGAGGTCGCGATAGTGGTCGATTGCAGTCGATCCAGCCCGGCCTTCAGCCGCTCATAGCTGGCTTTGCCGGTGCCCCGCCGTGTGAAGGCAAGGATCTCGTGCGGGGTCGCGGCGATCAATCGCGAGGTAGGCCGACCAGCATCGCGCGCTTCGACGATCTGGCTCGCTACCCAGATGAGGACGTCTGCGTCCCAGATGGTTGCCATGCCATGTTCGGCAGTCGCTTCGACCAAGATCGAAACCTCCCCCATCCGGAAATCGATCGGACGGACCCGCTTCGATTTGGAGAGGCTGAAGAACGGCCAGGCCATCAAATCCTGCGCATCGCGCGCGGCAATGTCGCCGCCCTGGGACACGAACAGGTCAAGCTGCGCAGGCTTGGCTGAGAAGGCGGACAGGCGTCGCATTGCGTGCCTCAGCGCCGGACCGGCGGAGTATAGCCATCAAGCCGCTTGGCTGGGTGGACGATGCCTTTTCCGGGATCGCTGGTTGACCGCCGCAGCCCTTGCTCTGCCCATGCGTCGAGATCTGTCACCGCATAGACGATCCGGCCACCGAGCTTGCGATAGACTGGCCCCGTCCCGAAACAGCGGTGTTTTTCGAGTGTGCGCGCCGAAAGCCCGAGGTGCACTGCAGCATCAGGCGTCCGCAAAAATCGTGCAGTCACGGGGGTGGGTCTGGCATCCATGGCAAGGCTCCGGCGAAGGTTGGCAGCAGCAGCGGGCTGTCGCTGGGGTTCGCGAGCTTTGGCGGAAGATTGGCATGGGCAGGGAGTGACCGAATGCAGGTGACGCAATATGTCACCCCCGAATGTCTCGGTCAGCGGTGTAAAAGAATATCGCGATATCCGCGGGAGACGAGGCTACGCGCTTGGGCGATCAGCCGAAGAACCTGCCGCCGCTCACTCGAGGCTTTCCAGGTCGCTCCGACAAGAGGACGGTGGTTGGGGAAGATCAGGCCGTAGGCGAGGTCACGAGAAGACGCACCCGCCACAAGCGCATCGTGAATCGCAAGGGAGCGGCTCAACCGCAGTCGTTGATTGTGCGTGATGACGTGAGCGCCTTGGGATGTGGAGCTGGAGGCGCGCGTTATCAGATGCATACGCGTGACAGCTGCGATGCGAAGTTCATAGGTCTCGTCGCACGGTATCGAGACGGCGGGCACGGGCAAGGCGGCTCGGTATTGAATGCAAAGTCGCAGCTTGGAGCTGCCCCTCGTATAAACGAGATGTTTGCCGACTGATGTCGATATCTCTGCCAGCGGCTTCCAGCTCGACAGCCACATCAGAGGCAGGTCCGGGTTAGAAGTTTCGACGATGATCACGTCGGGCGATGCGCTGGGCGACCAATGGGCCGGGCTCTGGCGCGGATTTGCTTGCGGATCGGTGGGGAAAGCTCAGGCCCCATCGCCGGGACAGGCCCTCCTTTTCATGGTGTTCGACCGATGGGAAGCGAGCAATGCGCTCTTTAGTTTCGGCAAAATCGCGGCGGTAATCAGCATTACGGTGCAGGAATTCCTGCGCGAAGTCCGCATAGTCGTGATCGCGATATTGATCCGCGGTCGATGGTGACCGCCATGACGAACCACCGGGCATAAAGACCCCTGCAAAACACAGGCAAAAAGGCCAAGCATCAAGTTTTTGTTAATCAAGGGTAAGCCGCAAGTATCAAAATCTGGGGATGCTTATGCCCGGAGGCGCAGAAATTCTGACGGAGCGCTTAGGGCAAGGCGTCCAATCCGTGTCCGAAAAATCAGCCTTTTTGTTCTTTCTCAAGCAGATGTCGGTAGCCGTGGGACGTCATCCAGCGTGCTCGGTCGAGGTGGGTCTCATGGACCTGACGCGCCCGGACCGGCTCCAGGGCAGGATCGATCCCAAAGACGATCTGCACAACTTCGGTCCATTCCGCACCTTCGTCCGCGGCGTCAAGTAGCCGTAAATACGTGACAAAATGGCGTTCGTCATACGGCGTTACCGTATCCGAGAGGGGCGGGCTTTTTTCGAAAGAAGCAATCGTCATGGTCCGAGCCTTTGGTTCCGACTCATTTTTGCATCCACGGTCTCTTAGCACCAAGACCCACCAAAATGGCGAAAACTTGGCTTGTTCGACAACGGGCAGAGAAATGTACCTTTTCGCGGATAAACCGTGGGCGTTGCCAGCCTGCTGAACTCAGCCGAATTCCATTCGTGAAGAGTATACTCCGTGGTTAAATACTCTGCAACGGTGGTGAGTTCGTGCAATGAAATTGCGCGAGGTCCTGGCTGCGAATCTGAAACGCTATCGGTTGGCTGCTGGCCTGTCGCAAGAAGAGCTTGCACATCAGGCCCATCTCGATCGAACCTATGTCAGCAGCCTTGAGCGTGGACGCTACAGTGCCTCGGTCGACAAGCTTGAGCATCTTTCCATAGCGCTCGGGATTGAAGCCTCAGAACTCCTTATGAGAGTGACGTCAGCAGACGAATGAGAATGCCGGAAGCCCCGCCCGGCAGGTGCCGGGCGGGGCTGGCTGTTCGGTCAGTCGCCGTTGGTGCGGCGGGCGCGCGACCAGATCAGATTGAAGCTCTTGCCGTCTTCGTCATCGAAGAGGTTGGCAAAGATGGGAGCGGTGAAGCTGGGATCGTCGAGCTTGACCGAGAGATACTCGCGGCCTTCGTTGGAGGTCTTGGTCCAGGCGGCGCCGATTTCCGCGCGGCCGACGAAAACCCGGTGCGAAGGCGCATTTTCGTTGTCGCTGGTTTCGGGGACGATGCGGACGTTCTTCTGCTGCACCGACATGGTGACAATCTCGCCCTTGTATTCGTTGCCGGTCTTGGTGAAAGTTCCGATGTTGGCCATGATGCATTCCTTCAAGTTGGTCGAACCCGCGCCCATCGCGGCCTCGATGGCTGGTTGAAGGCAGGGGCTTGCGCCCGCTGCACCGGAACGGCCGAAACGCAGTGGAGGACGACGGCCAGACGGCTTTCTTGCCTCGCGAGGAATGGGCGGTACGCCCAGGGGAAGAAAGTTGGTACAGACGGCGTTGCAGCAAGGGATCAAGCGGCGAAGCCATCCCCTGCCAACCACGGCCATTGACGAGGCAGCAGTGGGCTCGGGTCACACTTGACCGGGAGAAATGGCACTTCCCGGACTTCCAAGACCGAAATGCGATGAGAAAGGTGTCGTCACCGGTGTGCTGCCTAGTGGTAACCGCAATCGCAGATGTCGGCAACGGCCATGCGTCAATCCGGGCCTGATTGAGATCAGCGCGATCGGTCCGCCACTGGCCAGCTCAAAACCGGCTGCGAATTCTCGGCCTCGCTCCGACCGCGCAAACGCCCAGACCAAGCTGACCCAAGAAGAGGGACGCAGAAACTGCCACTCGAACACAACGCTTGCCTCGTACTTGCCGATTTGGCCGTGCGAGCCCCGCCGGGCACCTGCCGGGCGGGCGTTCGAAAATGGCAAAGCTAGGGCCGGGCGCGGTTCCATTGCGTCCAGGATGCAGCCGCGATTGTCGCAGCGCCAAGCAATGAAAAGGCGTGTTGCCATGCGCTTGGCGGCATGGTCGCCGCAGCAATGCCGTGGACTGCGTGATAGCCTGCAATGGCTGCGGGCGCGGCAAAGGCAAGGCCAATCGCTGCCCGCGTCAGGTCGGACTTAGCGAACGCCAGTGCTAACCGGGCTGCAGCAAGCAGAATGATCGCAGATATGGCTGCGGCGGCGAGCGCAGCAAGAATACCGCTGTCGGTGCGATAAGTCGCCGAACCCGCAAGAAACGCGACAAACAGTGGAAGGGCGTAGATCGAAAGGCGAAACAGAAGCGCGCAGCACAGGAATACTGCTACGATTATCAGGGCAAAGCCGATCAGCATGGCGTCCTCCTTGGAATCAAGGGTAAGGGACGCGCTCTCCACCTCCACCGCAGCGCAATGTGCATGGAATCCATAGCAGAAATGCGCATCGGCTGGAATACCCGATGGGCATCCAGCCATGCGCCGCAACGCAATCTGACGCGGTCAGGGATTGAACGGGTCATATTCATGGATGACGCTGTCGGCATCGCCATCGAATTCGGCGGTGGGAACGGCGGCATAGCCATTACCGGCTTGGAACAAGGTAACGCAGACCATTAGTGTGCGGGCGAGGCTCCAGGCGTGACGCTGTGCGACGGTGAGTGACATGTACGAGCTCCTGTCTCGGAGCAGGGACCATCCCCGCTCGACAGGCCCCGGACAGACGGCGCAAAGCCGCAATCACCACGAAGGCGCAGACGCAGTGGCCGCACGCGCAGCGTAGCGGACCCTTTACGGGTTGATTGAAGGAGGCTTGGGGTCGGCCAACGGATTGGCCTCAAAGAGCGGGGTGGTGACTTGCGCAGATCGCGCGATCATGTCTCGAATGTTGGGGGGGGGGACAGTCCGCTTTAAATCCCGGCCAGTGCCAAGCTGCCGCACTGGCCGGGACATGTTGTGGAGAAGTCAGATTTCTTTCATCCAACCCGTGATGTGCGCGACGGTTCGGTCGAGTATTTCGGGTTGGTCATAATAGCTCAGATGCGGCGTATCGCCTTCCCAGATCAGGTTTTTTAAGGTTGATGGCATGGCATCGAAATGCCGTTTTGCGGCATCGGGCAGGAAGCTCGCATCGCTATGGATCATCAAATAGGGCTTGGTTTGTTTTGCTGCGGCAGTGATCGATTCATAAGCCAGCAAGTCGGCGTCGCTCATCACGGCATAGCGATTGTCCCACAGGCCTTTTTCCGCCCAGACATGATACCAGTCCCAGACAAACTTGCCGGGCATGCCCACGTTCATATCGGTTTCATCGACACCGGGGATATAGATGATTTCGCCGGTTGCCTCGTATTTGGCTTTGGCGGCCTGTCCCTGCGCAAGGCGCGCGGCATAGCCATCCTCCGTTAGCCATGCGATGTCACCCTGCTTATCACGATAGTGACCAGCGACAGTGATGCCGGCTTTAAGTGCC
>NZ_JAMNXL010000093.1 GCF_023653175.1 Erythrobacter sp.
AGTGATCGTGCGTGACCGGCGCGACGCTGGACGAATAGGCGTAACCCTGCTCGGCCAGTTCCGCGAAAGCCCACGGTGTGCGGTGGTCAATGGAAAAGCTCGGCGCGCGGTAACCCGTCACCGCCACTCCGCCCGCGTCCTCGAGAATTTTGCGCGCCTTGCGGATATCCTCGGCGAATTCGGCAGGCGTGAAGGTGAACACCCGCGCATGGTCATAGCCGTGGCTGGCGATCTCGTGTCCGGCATCGACGATCCGGCGGATCATGCCCGGTTGGCGCCTGGCCACCCAGCCCAGCGTGAAGAAAGTCGCGCTGACATCGGCCTCGGCGAAGAGGTCGATCACGCGATACACATTGTCCTCGACGCGGGTCTTGATCGAGTCCCACTCGGCCCGCGCGATCACGTTCTCGAAGGCGCCGACCTGGAACCAGTCCTCGACATCGACCGACAGGCCGTTGACGATGCCGGAACCGCAGGGACGGGCCAGAGGGGCGGGGAACGGCGCGTTCATGGTCACGCGGCCCTGCGCGACGGGTCTTCCTCGAGCCACTCGATCAGCATCGTGAGCACATGGCGGAAGGATTGCTCCTGCTCCTCGAGCCGCGCCTCGATCCGCTCGAGCGCGGCGGCGAGCCGGGCTTCTGCGGCGCGGGCCTCCTCCGGCGGAAGCGCAAGGGCCTCGCCGCCGGCGGTGCCGGGGCGCGCCATGCCTGCGGCCTGCAATTCGCTGATCGCCGCTTCAAGCTCGGCTGTGCGCGCGTCGCGCTCGGCGAGCAGGGCCGCGACTTCGGTCGCCGGCAGGCTGCCCTGCGCAGGGATAACGGGCGCTGCGGCAGGAGCCGGGGCGACAGGTTCGACGACCGGCGCGCTGCGCAGATCGCTGGCCGCGCGCGCGCCGCGGCTCTGATCGGCCGACATCTCGGCGATCACGTCGCCCAGCATGGTGTGGCTAAGCGTCTCGCGCTCCTCGATCGCGCCGAGCAGCAGCAGCCGGTTCATCACCTGATTGACGCGCCGCGGGATCCCGCCGGTGTGGCGATAGAGCGCATCGAGCAGCCCCGCCTCGAAATCCGGCCGCCCGCGCCATCCGACATGGCCGAGGCGGTGGCGCACGTAATGCTCGACCTCGCCGGCATCCAGCGCCTCGAGGTGGTGCGAGGCGATGATCCGCTGGCGCAGCTGTTCGAGCCCCGGGTGCTGGGCCAGCGTCGCGCGGAACTCGGGCTGGCCGAGCAGCAGCGATTGCAGCAGCGGGTGCGAGCCCAGCTGGAAGTTGGAGAGCATGCGCAGCTCTTCGAGCGCGGTCAGCTCGAGGTTCTGGCATTCGTCGACCACCAGCAGGCAGCGGCGCCCGGCGCGCGCCTCGTCCTGGAGGAAGCGCTCGATGGCGCCCAGCGCGGTCGCCTTGTCATGCCCCTCGACCGGCAGGCCGAAGCCTTGCGCGATGACGTGGACGATCTCGGCCCCGTCGAGCGCGGAGGTGACGACCTGCGCCACGGTGAGCGCGGCCGGATCGATCCGCTCCATCAGATGCGCAACCAGCGTCGACTTGCCCGCGCCGACCTCGCCGGTGATGACGATGAAGCCCTCGCCCTGGCTGAGGCCATAGCCGAGATAGCTCATCGCCTTCTTGTGGCTGACGCTCTCGAAATAGAATTGCGGATCGGGAGTCAGCTGGAAGGGGCGTCCGCTGAAGCCGTAGAAATTCTCGTACATGTGCTCTTGCACTCCCCTCAGAAATCGTAGCGCAGGCCGACCAGCGCGGTGGCGAAGGCGAAGTCCTCCGCAGTGAACTCGCTGTCGACATAATCGACCGAGATCGCCGCGCGGCCTGTCAGGCGGCGGGTGATTGACTGGTTGTAGGCCGCCGAGACCCCTGCGGCGGTGGCGTCATTGCCGCCCGCGCCGTCGAACCAGTTGGCATAGGCATTGGTGGCGATGTTGGCGTTCTGCCCGATATCGCGGCTGAGGCCGCCAATCACATAGTAGCTCTCGTCGGTCAGGCCGTTGACGGGGGCGAGCACGGTGCCGGCTGCGGCGATGAAGGTGCGCCGGTCGTAGCCTGCGCCCAGCGCTGCCGTGGTGCGGCCGATCTGCCGCTGGTAGGAGGCACTCACCCCGCGCCCGCGGAAGGCGGCCGAGCGGGTCGAGCCCAGCGCGCCGACGATGGCTTGCCCTTGCGTGCCGCTCACAAGCCCGCCGAAGTCGCCGGTCACCGGATTGCGGATCGCCTCGAAATCGCTGTCGAGGCGCGCAAGGCCGTTGTTGATGACCCCGCCAAAACCGCTCACTCCGTCATAGGCGGCTACCGCAAAGGCGCTGCGCTCGTTGGGGACGTAGGTGAAGGTGCCGTAATAGGTGGTCGAATCATAGCGCCGGCCGACGGAGGCCTGCAAGGACGTGCGCGAGGACGGGCGCCACAGCACCCCGACGTCCCACAAGAGGCCGTCGACCGCAAAGGCGATCCGGCGCGGGGCGCTGGCATCGGTGATGAAGCGGCCGTTCTCGTCGCGCTGGGCCACGCCATTGGCATCGCGCAGCGCATCACGGCTGGAGATCTCGACATCCTCGTAACCCGCCCCTGCGACCAGCGCGAGGGTGGGGGAGATGGGCAAGGTCACATCGCCGCGCACGTAGAGGTCGCGCACGCGCTGGTCGAGATTGCCGATATCCTCCTGGAAACCTCCGGCGGTGACCGCGAGGCCCACCGGCAGCAGCTCGCCCGGGCGAGTCGCGGCGCGCAGCTGGCCCATGTAGGTGATCGAATCGTCGAAGGTGTCGACCACATTGCCGCCCTGCGTGACGAGCGCGTTGTCGATCTCGAAGCGGTTGTAGCCCACGCGCGCCACGCCCTCGACGGCGACATCGCCGACGCGGGTGCGCAGGCTCGGCCCGGCATAGGCGCTGTAGATCCGGCTCTCGGCATCCTCGCGCACCAGCGGGTTGGCGGTGACCGCCCCGCCGCCATCGGCGCGCGTGCGCGAGGCGAGCGCGCCTGCCTCGAGGCTGAGCTTGCCCGGCACGATTCCCAGCGTGCCGCGCGCGATGCCGCTCACCGTGTCGGTGTCGACCGCGTCGTCGTCGTAGGCGATGTTGCGTTCATAGCGCAGCGAGACCGCCGCGCCGCTGTTGCGGCCCTGGACGTTGATGTCCACCCCGGCGGCGATCTGCGTGAAGGTCACCACGTCATTGCCGGGGCTCAGTTCGGCCGATACGATCTGGCTGACCTCGATATAGGGCTGGACCACGCGATTGCCGCGCTGGGACGGGCCATCGCCGCCCTGCCCCTGCCCTTGAGCCTGGGCGAAAGCGGGCGTGGCCGCGGCAGCGGCAAGGCCGGCGGTCAGCAGAAACTTGGTGAAGGTGCGGGCACGCATGGTCATTTCCCCTTCGCGCCATAGGAGCCGAAGCGCCGGCCCGAGGGGCTGTAGCGCGCGGCATTGAGCAGGAGCTTGATATCGCCGCAGGCCGAAAGCAGCTGCTGCGCGTCTTCCAGAGCGGCGCGACTGGTCTCGTCGGCGCGCACCACCAGCAGCGCCTGGCCGACATGCTTGGCGAGTTCGGCGGCAGGCGAGGCGGCGAGCGCGGGCGGCGTGTCGAAGATCAGGATGCGGTCGGGCGCGCCCTCGGTCAGCCGGTCGAGCAGATCGGCAGTGCGGCTACTGGCGAGATATTCGGCATCGCGTGCAGTGGCCTGGCCCGCGGGCAGCACGTACAGGCCGTCGATATCGGTCTTGATGACGAGGCTTTCGGGCAGGATGCGCGGGTCGGCGAGCGCGTCCATCAGGCCCTCCTCGGCGTCAATCCCGAGACGCTCGGTGATGCTCGGCTTGACCACGTCGGCGTCAACCAGCAGCACCTCGAGGCCGCGCTCGGCGGCGAGCGCGATCGCGAGGTTGGTGGCGCAATAGGTCTTGCCCTCGCCGGTATGCGGCGAGCACACGAGGATGCGGCGAGCGAGCGGAGACGCGCCGCTGCGGGCATCGGCGAGCAGCTCGCGCTTGACGATCCGGAATTCTTCCAGAAGCCCGGTCACCGGGTCCTCGGGAACGATCAGCCCGCCGTCGCGCAGATGCTCGCGGTCGATCCGCGCGGAGGGACCGCAGAAGGCCACCGCGCGCGGCGGCGGCGGCGTGGCGGGTTCGGGCGCCGGAGCGGGTTGGGGTGCGGGTGCGGCTTGCGGCTGCTGGACATGCGCCTGCGGTTGCGGCTGCGGTTGCGGAGCCGGACGGCGCAGCGCTTGCGGCACCGGCGGCAGGCCCGGCGCCACCGGCGGCAGCTTCAGCCCGTCTTTGCGCGGATCGAGCCCGAAAGCCGCATCCGCGCGTTCGAACAGCGATGCCGGCCTTGCGCCCTCGCGATTGATCTTGCCCTGATCGGTCATGTCTCTTGCCCCGTCCTCAGGCCACGCCGCCGATCGAGACGAACTCGATCGCCAGCAAAATCACGAACATCGCGCCAAGCCCGGTGCAGGCCCCGGCAAACTGCTTGAGCCGCTTCTTCTCGACCGCGCGCGCGGCCTCAGAGACGGTCAGCGAGATCGCGCCGATCACCGGCAGATCGAAGGTGCGCTCGAGCTTCTGCGGCGTGGCGAAGCTCGATTTGAGCTGGCCGAGCGCATAGGCTGCGGCAAAGCCCGCCCCGATCCCGACGATCAGCACACCGAGCAGCAGCAGCGGCCGGTTGGGCGCGGCGGGGCTCTGGGGGACGCCTGGCTGCTGGATGATGTCGAACCGGAACTGGCTCGCCTTGTCCTCGACCTTGCCGCGGGTCTTCAGCGCCTCGCGGTCCTGGAGCAGCTTCTCGTAGTTCTGGCGCAGCACGTCATAGTCGCGGCTGATGCGGTTGGCTTCGGCCGCGACCGCGGGCTCGCTCGCCTGGCTCGCCATCAATGCGGCGAAATTGCTCTGGAGCGCGGCGCGGCGGGCCTGGAGCGCCTCGACGCTCGCCTGGCGCTCGCTCTTGATCGCGACCAGCGAGGCATAGGCGGGATTGGGCGCGCCGCCCGCATCATCGCCCGCCGCTGCCGCCTGACGCGCAAGGATCGCGACCTGCTTGTTGGTCGAGACGACATCGGGGTGGCTGTCGGTCAGCCCGCGTGCACGCAATTCGGCAAGCTGGGTCTGGGCCTGCATCAGCGCCGCCCGCGGCCCCGTAGCATCGCGCCCGCCGGCAACGGTGCGCGGCGTGCTTGAGATCTGGCCCGAGATCGCCGCCAGCCCGCTCTGCGCGGCGGCAAGATCGGCCTCGACATTGCGCAATTCGGAGCGCGCGTCCTGCACCTTCTTCGACAGGCTGTCCGAACCGCCGACGAGGTCGGGATATTGCCCCTCGAAGGCGAGACGGCGCTGTTCGGCCTGTTCGAGCTCGGCCTTACGTTCTTCGAGCTGGCGGTCGAGATCGCCGATCGCGGTGCTGATCCCGGTGCGGCTGCCGATAACATATTCCTCGCGCAGGATGTCGAGCAGCTTCTGCACCACATCGCGCGCCAGCACCGCGTTCTCGGCGTCGGAGAATTCGCTGCGGCCGATTTCGGCGGTGATCTGGAACAGGTTGTCCTGCTCGGAGGTCACCTTGACCTTCTTCTCGAGCGCGGCGACCGCCCCGTCGAGCGCGCCGCGCTCGGTGATGCCTTCGCCCAGACGCGTGGTGGTGATGACCTTCTCGAGGTTCTTGGCGCTCGAGAGGGTCTGGCGCACCCGCATGATCTCTTCCTTGCCGTCACCGGCAATGCCGAGCTGCTTGGACAGCACGTCCTCGACATCGACATAGACGCGCGCCTTGCTCTCGTAGGCATTGGGGATCATGCTGACCACCAGCCACCCGAGCAGGCACACCCCCCAGGCGACCGCAATCGCGATCCAGCGCCGGTGCCACACAGACCACAGCGCTGCGCGCAGTTCGTCGAAGATCTCGCTCATCCCGCTCGCGCCCCTAGAACCGGCTCTCGGGGATGATGATCGTGTCACCGGGCTTGAGCATGACATTGGCGGTCGAGTCGCCCTTGCGGACGAGGTCCGAGAGCCGCAGGCGGTATTCGATCTGGGTGCCGCGCGCGCGGTCCAGACGGATCAGCTTGGCGCGGTTGCCGGCGGCAAATTCGTTGAGCCCGCCGACCGCGATCATCGCGTCGAGGGCGGTCATGTTGGCGCGGTAGGGCAGCGAGGCGGGCTGCGCGGTCGCGCCGATGATCCGCACCTGCTGGGTGAAGTTGCCCTCGGGGGTGTTGACGATCACCGAGACGATCGGCTGCTCGATATATTTCGACAGCTCGCCGGCGATGTAGTCCTGCAGCTGGGTCGCGGTCTTGCCCACGGCCGGGATGTCCTGCACCAGCGGGATGGTCAGACGCCCGTCGGGCCGCACGCGCACCTTGTCGGCGCTGAGTTCGGGATTGCGCCAGACATGGATGGTGATCTCGTCGAGCGGGCCGATGGTGTATTCCTCGCTCGGCACCACGCTGCCATCGCCGTAGGAGGCCGGCGGAAGCTCTTTGCCGCCACTCGCGCAGGCGGCGAGCAGGGCCGCCAGGAATCCGAGGGCCAGAAGGCGCTTGAGGTCGGGAAGCTGGAACATGCGTCTTGGATCCTTGGGCCTGGTCCGGGAGCTCCGCCGGTGCGCAGGAGCGACCTGCGACACGGAGCGCCCGGAATTACGGGCTTCTTGTCGCCGGAAATGGTGAAGATAAGATTAGTTATACAGCGCCGAAGTGGGCCCCATCCCGGATCGGGACAGCGCCCGGGCAGGCCTTAACGCGCGCGGTTAACGGCGCGCGGCCCAGTTGGGACGGGCGCTCAGACCAGCAGTTCGGCCGCCGCGCCATGGCCGAGAAAGGCGCTCGGGCTTGCGGTTGCGCCATAAGCCCCGGCGCAGAACACCGCGACCAGATCGCCCACCTCGGCGCGCGGCATCATGGCGTTGTCGGCGAGGCGATCGAGCGGGGTGCACAGGCAGCCGACGATGTTGACTTCCTCGGTCGCTTCCGCCCCGTAACGCGTTGCAATCGCCGAAGGATAGTTGCGGCGCACGACGGTGCCGAAATTGCCCGAAGCCGCCAGCTGGTGGTGCAGGCCCCCATCGGTGACGAGGAAGGTCACCCCGTGGCTTTGCTTGCGATCGACGATCCGGGTGAGATACACCCCCGCTTCGCCGACGAGATAGCGGCCGAGCTCCATGCACAGCTCGGTCCCGGCCAGCACCGGCGGCAGGGCCGCGACCTTCTCGGCCAGAGCCGCGCCGACCTTGGCAAGGTCGACGGGCGTGTCGCCGGGGAAATAGGGGATGCCCAGCCCGCCGCCCATGTTGAGCTTGGGCAGGGGATGGCCGATCGCCTCGGCGAGCTCCGCCGCGAGGGTCAGCACATTGGCCTGCGCCTCGATGATCGCGTCCGCGCTGAGGGTCTGGCTGCCGGTGAAAATGTGGAGGCCCCGCCACTCGGCCCCTTGCGCGATCAGGTGTTTTGCGAGCGCGGGGACACGCTCGGCATCGACCCCGAACTGCTTGGCTCCGCCGCCCATCTTCATTCCCGATCCGGTCATCACGAAAGACGGATTGACCCGCACCGCAATGCGCGGCGCCAGCCCGAGCCGCTCGCCGATGGCAAGCGCGCGCGCGCCCTCGCCCTCGCTCTCGCAGTTGAGGGTGACGCCGGCGGCGATGGCGGCCTCGAGCTCCTCGTCGCGCTTTCCGGGGCCGGCAAAGCTGATCCGGCGTGGATCGATCCCGGCGGCCACGCACAGCTTAAGCTCGCCCGCCGAAGCGATGTCGAAGCCGTCCACTTGGCCCGCCATGTGAGCGATCACTGCGGGATGCGGGTTGGCCTTGACCGCGAAGTTCAAGCCGACGCGCGCGGGCAGCGCGGCGCGCAATTCGGCCACGCGCCGGTCGAGCAGCGTCTTGGAATAGACGAACACCGGCGTGCGCCCCGCCTCGGCGACCAACTCGCTCGCACGGCGCCCGGCGATGGCGAGTTCTCCCCCTATTGTTTCGAAGCCGGGAGGGATCGGGCCGACGGGCTTCATTCCGCGAATTCCTTGTTCAATTCGGCCTGCAGCGCAGTGCGGTCGATCTTGCCGTTGGGGTTGAGCGGCATCGCGCTGCGCCAGTGGATCATCTGCGGCTGCATGAAATTGGGCAAGTCGCGCTGGAGCCGCTTCACCAGCTCCTCGCGCGCGGCTTCATCGCCGCGCACCACCAGATGCACCGCCTGGCCCAAGCGCGGATGGGCGACGCCAAGCGCCACCGCCTCTGCCGCCAAGCCGGAGGCGAGCGCCGCCTCCTCGATCTCCTGCGGGGATATGCGGTTGCCCGCGCTCTTGATCATCGCATCGCGGCGGCCAGCGAAGTAGAGCAATCCGTCTGCATCGCGCCTGACCCGGTCGCCCGAGAACACCGCCATCCCGCCATACTGCGACGCGGCGGGCGCAGGCTTGAAGCGCTCCACCGTGCGCTCAGGGTCCTGCCAGTAGCCTTGCGCCACCAGCGGGCCGCAATGAACCAGCTCGCCCTCCTCGCCATCGGCCGCAACCTCGCCCGCATCGTTCACCACCAGGATTTCGGCAAAGGGGATCGCCTTGCCCATCGAGGTGGGATGCGTGTCGACCAGCGCCGGATCGAGGTAGGTCGAGCGGAAGGCTTCGGTGAGCCCATACATCGGGAACAGGCGTGCGTCAGGGAACATCCCGCGAAGGCTCCGCACCAGATCGACCGTCAGCGCCCCGCCGCTGTTGGTGAGGCGGCGCAAGGGCGCGCGCGCCTCGGCGGGCCACTCGGTCTCGGTCAGTTGCACCCACAGCGGCGGGACGGCGGCGAGCGTCGTCACGCCGTGCTTCGCGCAGGCCTTGGCGACATCCTTGGGGAAGAGGAAATCGAGCGGCACCACGCTCCCTCCGGCATACCACGTCGAAAGCAGCTGGTTCTGGCCGTAGTCGAAGGACAGCGGCAGAACCGCAAGCGTCACGTCGTCCTCGGCAAGCCCGAGGTAATGCGCCACGCTCACCGCGCCCAGCCACATATTGGCATGGCTCAGCATCACTCCCTTGGGGCGGCCGGTCGAGCCGCTGGTGTAGAGGATCGCCGCCAACTCGTTAGGGTCGGCCTGCGAGGGGGCGAGTTCCAGCCCCGCCGTCTCAGCCGCCGCCAGCGCCTCGGCTTCGTCCAGCGCCGCGCAGCCTTCGGGCAGATCGCCCGCCTCGATGCTGGCGAGCCGCGCGGGCGTGCCCATCAGCAGGTGCGCGCCACTGTCGGCGAGAATATGCGCAGCCTGCGCGCGCTTCAGCAGCGGGTTGATCGGTACATGCACCAGCCCGGCGCGCGCGGCTGCCAGAGGGAGCAGGCAGGTAAGCTCGCCCTTCGCCGCCCAACTCGCCACCCGTGCGCCTCTCTCGGGCACCGCTTGCGCCAGCCATCCGGCGAGCATCGCAACACGCTGTCTTAACTGATTGTGGTTAAGGCTGCCGCCCCGAAGCACCAGCGCCGGATGCTCCCCAAGCCCCGCCACCCCTGCCAGTTCGGCAAGGTGGTCGAGCGGACGCGGGAGCGGATCGGGCGGTTGGTGCATGGTGTGGAGCAGGTTCCCAGTGATCGAAGCGCGGTATCACGATAGCGTTAACGTCTTGCAAGCGCTGTCTGGCGCGGAGAGCTGCGCGCCCTTCGACCGGGCCGAGTGGTTCGCGCTGCTGGCCGAGACCGGCCTCGTCCCGCTGGTCGCCATCGCCAGCGATGCGGGCGCCACGGCCGCACTCGCGCTCACCGAGAACGATGGGCGCATCACCCCCTTGCGCAACTGGTACAGTTTCACCTGGCGCGAATTGGCTCCGGCGGACGAAGCGGGTGATCGCCTGCTCGGGGCCATCGCGCGCCAGCTGAAAAGCCGCGGGTGGCGCGTGACACTCGAACCCGTGCCGGGCGAGGACGGCTCGGCGACACGGCTCGCGCGTGCCTTCCGCGCGGCGGGCTGGCAGGTCGCGGTGGAGCCCTGCGACATAAACCACGTCCTCCCCGTGAAGGGCCGCAGCTTCGCCGAATATTGGGAGGCCCGCCCCGGCCCGCTTCGCACCACCTTCAAACGCAAGGCCAAGAAGGTCGAGGTGGAAGTGCTCACCCGCTTCGACCATGGAGTCTGGGACGATTACGAGACGATCTACGCCGCAAGCTGGAAGCCCGCCGAGGATCAGCCCGCCATGCTGCGCGCCTTTGCCGAGGCGGAAGGCGCAGCGGGCCGCCTAAGGCTCGGCATCGCCCGGACCGAGGGCCTCGCCGTCGCCGCGCAGGCCTGGACGGTCGAGAACGGCACGGCCTTCATCCACAAGCTCGCCTATCTCGAAAGCCACAAGCACCTCTCTGCCGGCACCACGCTGACCGCCGAACTGTTCCGCCACGTGATCGACATCGACCGCGTCGCGCTGGTCGATTTCGGCACTGGCGACCAGAGCTACAAGGCCGACTGGATGGAGGAGGTGCGCACCCGCTACCGCATCGACTGCCTCGATCCGCGGCGCCTGCGCGCCTGGCCCCCGCTCGCCAAGCGGTTGCTGCAACGCGGCGCAAAACTTGCACCACTGCCCGCGCATGGCTAAGCCCCGCCGCCACGGCCCGGACAACAGGGCTGAACAGGGACTTTTGCAAAGCCGATGACCGTTTCGCACAACCTCGATGGCGCCGCGCTCGACCTTGAACTCAAGGGGCTGATCGCCGACGTGCTGGGCCTCGATCCCGAGCAGGCGCAGACCTTCGGTCCGGAAACCGGGCTGTTCGGCCACCTGCCCGAGCTGGATTCGATGGCGGTGGCGGGGCTTCTGACCGAGATGGAAGACCGGCTCGGCATCGTCATCGAGGATGACGACGTTGATGGCGAAATGCTCGAGACCTACGGGGGCTTGCGCGCCTTTGCCGAGGCCAAGCTCGGCGCGCGCTGAGCCCCGGCTTCCCCGGCCCCGTGATTTCCACCTGGACCCCGCCCGCCCCTGAAGGCACCCCGGCGGAGGCAGAATTGCTGGTCGCCTTCGACCGCGGGCGCGACCTGCGCCTGCTGGTCTGCCCGGCGTGGTTCGACGAGGCGAACAAGCTCAGGCGCTTCACTCTCGAAGTGATACGGCGGCTCGACCGCGCCGGGTTGGACTGCCTGCTCCCCGATCTTCCCGGCTGCAACGAGAGCCTTGCCCCGCTGCCGAACCAGACACTCGAAAGCTGGCGCGCGGCCATGACCGCCGCCGCGCAAGGCTTGCGCGCCACCCATGTGCTGGCGATCCGCGCCGGGGCGCTCGTCGCTCCCCCCGCCCTGCCCGGCTGGCACTACGCCGCGCAGTCCGGCCCCAAGCTTTTGCGCGGCATGATCCGCGCCCGCACCATCGCCGCGCGCGAGGCCGGGCTGGCCGAGAGTTCCGAATCGCTGATGGCGCTTGGCCGAGCCGAGGGCCTTACGCTCGGCGGCTGGGCGATCAGCGCTGCGATGTTTGCTGCGCTCGAAAACGCCGAGCCCGCGCTTGCCCCCGGCCAGTCCGACCTTGCCCAGAGCGCGCTGGGCGGCCCCGGCCTGTGGCTGCGCGCCGAACCGGACGAGGACGCGAGGCAGGCCGACCGCCTCGCCGCGCGGATCGTCCAGAGCCTCGCAGGCGGGCCCGCATGAGCCGCCGCTCGCATGCCTTCGCCTGCGACGGGCAGATGCTCGCCGGAACGCTCGACACCGCGCTCGGCACCACCGGGCTGCTGATCGTGACCGGCGGCAACGAGATCCGCTCGGGCGCTTTCGGTGGGCAGGCCGACATGGCAAAGCGGATCGCTTCTGCGGGCTACCCCGTCTTCCGCTTCGACCGCCGCGGGATCGGCGACAGCGAGGGCGAGAATCGCGGCTTCCGCGATTGCGCCGAGGACATCGCCACTGCGCTGGCCGCCTTCCGGGCGATGGCCCCGCAGATCACCCGCGTGATCGGCTTCGGCAATTGCGACGCGGCCTCGGCGCTGATGCTGGCGGGCGGCGCGGGGCTGGCGGCGCTGGTGCTCTCCAACCCCTGGACCATCGAGGACAGCGAAGCTGACGACAGCACACCGCCCCCCGATGCGGTGCGGGCGCGGTATCTCGAGAAGCTGAGGAATCCTTCCGAAGTCAAGCGTTTGCTCGGCGGAGGTGTGGACCTGCGCAAGCTCGCGCGCGGCATGGTCCACGCGCTCAAGCCGCCCCCGCCGCCGTCAAGCCTCGCGCAGGATATGGCTGCGGGCCTTGCGGGATTCGCCGGTGATGTGCGCATCCTACTCGCCACCGCCGATCGCACCGCGCAAGTGTTCGAGGCGGCGTGGGACAGGAACGATCCCCGCATCCGCCGCTGCGAGGGCGCAGGCCACGCCTATGTCGAGCCCGCGCACCGCGACTGGCTGAGGGTGCAGCTTCTCGAAGCCCTGCGAGCCTAACGCTCGAACAGGCTCACCAGTTCGACGTGGGTCGACCAGCGGAATTGGCCGACAGGGCGCAACTTGGTCAGCCGGAACCCCGCCGCCGCCAGCACCGCCGCATCGCGCGCCCAGCTTGAGGGATTGCAGCTGACACAGACGGCGCGGGGCAATGTGCTCGCGGCGATCTCGGCGATCTGCGCCCGCGCGCCTGCACGCGGCGGATCGAGCAGCACGGCGTCGAAGCGGTTGAGCTCGGCCGGTTGCAGCGGCGCGCGAAACAGGTCGCGGTGGAGCGCCAGCACGTTTCCGCCCGTCCGCGCCCCCGCAGTCTTGCAGGCAAGGTGCGCGGCCTGCTCGGCCTCGACTGCGAGCACCTTGCGGCCCTCCTTGAGCGCAAAGGCGAAGGTGCCGAGCCCGGCAAACAGGTCAGCCACCATCCGCGCGCCCTCCAGCCAAGCGGCGGCATCGGCAGCCATCCGCGTTTCCGCGTCGTGGGTCGCCTGAAGGAAGGCGCCGGGCGGCAGGCTGACCGGCACGCCGCCGAGCGTCACCGTCACCGGCTCGGGCTCCCACATGGTTTCAGGGCCATAGCCCTGGTCGAAGGAAAGCCGCGCAAGCCCCTGTTCGCGCGCGAAATCGAGCGCTGCCTCGGTCGGGCCGAGGCCGTCCAGCGGGAAGTGCGAGAGGCTCGCCTCGACCCCCTGATCGGCGAGCGTCAGGTTGATCCCGACCATCGCCTTTGGGCCATGCGCGGCGACGAATTTGCGCAAAGGCGCGATCAGCGCGGCCAATGCAGGATGCAGGACGGGGCACTCGGCAAGGTCGACCACGCGGGTAGCGCCGCCCTCGCGATAGCCGAGCACCGCGCCCCGCGCCGTGCGCAGCCCATGCAGCCCCGCGCGGCGGCGGGTGTGCGGGGGCGAGAGATGGACGGGGAGCAGCTCGGCCGATTCCAGCCCCTGTGAGCGTGCGGCATTGACCACCCGCTCGGTGACGAAAGCCGCCAGCGCCGCGTCATCGGCATGCTGCAACTGGCACCCGCCGCAGGTCGCGAAGTGGCGGCAGGGCGGGGTCTGGTGGTGCGGCCCGGGGGTGATCGCCCCGGCCTCGTCCACCATGTCGCCCGGCACCGCACCTGCGACATGGCGGCCCGAGGCGGTGACGCCGTCGCCCTTGGCGGCGATGCGGATAATCTGTTCAGGGGTGCTCACAGCGCCGCCGCTAGCGCGTCCGCCACCCTTTCGGCAAGCTGCGAGGGCGAGAAGGCGGGGCCGGCCCGCCGTGCGGCTTCGCCATGGAGCCACACAGCCTCGCAGGCGGCGGCAAAGGGATCGCGCCCGGTGGCCATCCGGCTCGCGGCGATCCCGGCAAGAACATCGCCCGTGCCCGCCACCGACAGCCAACTCGAAGCCGGGGGCGCGAGCGCCAGCCTGCCGTCGGGCGCGGCGACGCAGGTGTCGGGGCCCTTGGCGAGCACCACCATGCCGCTCACCTTGGCGAGCGCCAGCGCGCGGTCGCGGCGGCTTTCGGCGATCACCCCGAAGGCGCGGCAAAGCGTTTCGAGCTCGCCGTCATGCGGGGTTGCGAGTTTGGGGACGCCGCGGCCGGGCATGGTGGGGGTGAGCAGCATCAGCGCGTCGGCATCGAGCACCAGCGCCGGGGCGATCCGGAGCGCGTCACCCAGCCTCGCCCGCGCCGCCTCGTGGCGCCCCAGACCGGGGCCGACCAGCACGGCGGCTATGCGGGAATCCGCCAGCGCTTCGCCAAGCGGTGCGGTGTCGGTCACCACCTCGGGCGGGGTGCGCGGGTCGGCAGCGGGGGCGAGCAGCCTGACATAGCCCGCCCCGGCCCGCTGCGCCGCCGCCGACGCGAGGAGGCTCGCCCCCGGCATGGCGCCCGCGACGATCCCG
>NZ_JAMNXL010000094.1 GCF_023653175.1 Erythrobacter sp.
ACTTTCGCGCCTGCGCCGCGCGGCCGATCTCGATCAGGCGCTGGATCGCCGGATCGATCACGCCGCCCGCGCCGAGCCTCAGGGTCGGGTCGGGACGCAGCTTGCCCGAGGCGAGCGCGGCGGTGAAGATCTGGTCCATCCGCTCGACCGCCTGCGCCAGCATGGCGGGCACGGCGTCGGGGTTGTCGGCCTTGAGAGTGAATGTCTCGAGCGGGCGACTGTCGGGGCCGTAGCGCGCGGTGAAGGTGCCGCTCACCGGGCCGCCGGGAAACTGGTGGTCTAGCCGGGCGAAGGCCATCAGCACATCGGTCGCGCCGTATTGATCGAGGGTCGAGCGCCACCAGCCGCGGCTGTGCCGCCCGGTCTGGCCGAAATTGACCAGCAGCGAATCGCCCCCGCCGCCCGAGAGGCGCACGTAATCGATCCGGCTCGCACCCGGGTTGAACTCGGCCCAGGCGCGCTGCCAGGGGTTGCGCTGTTCAAATGTGATGTAGGCCCCACCGCTCTCCTGCACCGGGATCAGTAGCAGCGGCGCCGAGCGGGCGGTCTGCTGCGCCCCGCCAAGATAGCCGCTCGCGCGCTGGCGGTCGAACACCACGCCCAATGTGGCGATGTAGCGCCGGGGGCCGAGCCGTTCCTTCTCGATCACGATCGCCGAGACGAGGCCTTCAAGCTGGCTGTCGGAGAGCTTGGGGCCCTTGAGCTGTTCCCACGCCTTGCGCTGCGCCTCGCGCCAGCCATTGGCGCGCGCGTCTTCGGCGCTTTTGCCCTGAACGTCGACACTGATGCCCTTGACCTCGATGTCGGCGCTGGCAGCGGTGGGCGCGATCCCGCGCTCGCCCGCGACCTGCGCGAGCAGGGCGAAGCCGCCGCCGAGCAGGCCGAGCGTCAGCAGCACGCCCGCCAGCCAGCGCCGGCGGGCGCGGGAGGGTGCGGCCACCGGGCCAGGAAGGGAAAGCGTCGCACGCATGGGGAAAGCCCTGCCCCTTTGCCCAAAGGCGGGTGGAATTCCAAGCGCGAATGGCTATGGCGTTGCGCATGACTTCGGGGACAAACGAGAGCAAGCCGCAGGGCTCGGGCTACACCTATGCCGATGCGGGCGTGTCGATCGCTGCGGGCAATGCGCTGGTCCGAGCCATCGCCCCGCTGGCGAAGGCCACCGCCCGCCCCGGCGCGACGAGCGAGCTGGGCGGCTTCGGCGGGTTCTTCGACCCCAAGGCCGCGGGCTACAGCGATCCCCTGCTGGTGGCCGCGAATGACGGCGTGGGCACCAAGCTCAAGCTCGCGATCGAGCATGACCGGCATGACTCGGTCGGCATTGATCTGGTCGCGATGTGCGTCAACGACCTGATCGTGCAGGGCGCTGAGCCTCTGTTCTTCCTCGATTATTTCGCCACCGGCAAGCTCGAGAACGGCGTCGCCGAGCGGGTGATCGCGGGGATTGCGGAAGGCTGCAAGATGGCAGGCTGCGCGCTGATCGGCGGCGAGACGGCGGAGATGCCGGGGATGTATGCGCCCGGCGACTATGACCTTGCAGGCTTCTGTGTCGGCGCGGTGGAGCGCGGCGAGCAGTTGACGGGCGACAAGGTCGCGCCGGGTGACGTGCTGCTGGGCCTCGCGTCCTCGGGCGTGCATTCCAATGGCTATTCGCTGGTGCGGCGTCTGGCGGCGGACAAGGGCTGGAAGCTGAATCGCCCTGCCCTGTTCGATCAGGAACAATTGCTGATCGACGCGCTGATGGCACCCACGCGCATCTATGTGGCGAGCCTGCTGCCGCTTATTCGTGATGGCCTGATCAACGGCCTCGCCCACATCACCGGCGGCGGGCTGCTCGAGAATATCCCGCGGATCCTGCCGGAAGGGTCACACGCGGTCATCGATGCCGAGGCATGGGATCAGTCCGGCCTCATGGCCTTCTTGCAGGCGCAAGGTGCCATCGAGCCTGAGGAGATGGCGCGCACTTTCAACTGCGACGTCGGAATGGTTCTGGCCGTGTCATCAGATAATTTTGCGACTGTCATGGATCGTCTCCACGACACGCCAGAGGCGTTCGGCGTCGTTGGAAACGTGATCGAAGGCCAGCGCGGTTGCACGGTCAAAGGCTGCCGGGGCACATGGGCGGCCAAGTCCGACTGGAGCGCGACACATCTTGGCTGAGAAGGCCCGCATCGCCGTCCTCATCTCCGGCGCGGGCACCAACATGGCCGCGCTGGTCTATGCCAGCCGCATGGCGGATAGCCCCTACGAGGTGGCGCTGGTCGCCAGCAACAATCCTGACGCGGCAGGCCTCGCGCTGGCGCAGGCTGAGGGGATCGCCACCTTCGCTCTGCCTCACAAGGGGATGACCCGCGAGGCCCATGACGCGGCGATGGAAGCGGCGGTGATCGAGGCGGGGGCCGAATATATCGTGCTGGCCGGCTATATGCGCATCCTCTCCGACGCATTCGTTGCGCGGTGGGAGGGCCGGATGCTCAATATCCACCCCTCGCTGCTGCCGCTCTACAAGGGCCTCGACACCCATGCGCGCGCCATCGCGGCGGGCGACAGCCATGGCGGGACGAGCGTCCATCTGGTGACGCCGGAACTCGATGGAGGCGAAGTGCTGGCCCAGATCGCGGTGCCGATCACGCCCGATGAAACCCCCGCAAGCCTCGCTGAACGCGTGAAGCTCGCCGAGCACCAGCTCTACCCGCGCGCCGTGGCCGATTACGTCTCGCGCTGGCGCGATCCGGCGGCGCTGCTCGCACGGGTGCGCGCCCTCGCCCTCGCCCTCCCCGAAACCGACGAGCGCGAGAGCCACGGCAGCCCCGGCTTTCGCGTCGGCGGGGAGAAGAGCGGCAAATATTTCGCCTATTTCGCCGACCAGCATCACGGCAGCCCGCACATCGCCTGCCTTGTGCGCACCGGCGGGATGGACGAGTTGCTGAGCCTAGTGGAAGGTCAGCCCGAGGTCTATTTCAAGCCCGCCTATTACGGCGCGAGCGGGTGGGTGGGGATCATCCTCAACCGCCCGGGAGTGGACTGGGACGCGGTCGGCGAATGGCTGGAGCGCAGCTGGCGCGGCGCGGCGCCCAAGCGGCTGACCCGGCTGATGGACGTGGCGGACGCATTCTAATGGCGCCCCCGACCCGCGATCACCTGCTGGCCCGCGGCCCGCTTGCCGAGCGCGCCAACGCCTTTCTCGGGCGTGCGTGGGAGCGCGGTTGGCTGCCTCCGCCCGAACTCGACGCCGACGCGCTGTGGGCGCTCGCCGCCAAGCCTCACGGAGCGCGCGCGGAAGCGGCCGAGCATGGCGGGCGCAGCGAGGAGGACGTCGCCGATTTCCGCGAGCGGCTCGGGCGGCTCATCGCCAGCATCGGCGACGAGGCCGATCTCAACCCGTTGGGCCGGGCGATGGCCTGGGGGCAGCTTTCGCGCATGGTGAAGAACCGCCTCGCCTTCGGGGCCTTGTGGCTGGAGCGGCCCGAGCTGCTGGAGACGCGCCTCGCGCCGCCGATCATCGTCATCGGCCATATGCGCTCCGGCACGACCCGCATCCACACCCTGCTCGCCGCCGATCCGGCACACGCGCACACCCGCTATTGTGACGCCTATCATCCCGTCCCGACGCCGCTGGGCATGAACCGCGTCAAGGCGGCGCTGGAGCTGGCGATGCTCGGCCTGCTCAATCCGTGGATGCAGTCGATCCACCCGATGGCGCCCGCCGCGGTCGAGGAGGAGCTGGCGTGGCTCTCGGCCGCGCTCCACCATTCGATCTACGAGAGCCAGTGGCACATCCCGGCCTATTCGGCGTGGAGCGAGGCGCACTCCCCCCTGCCGGTCTACCGCGAGTTTCAGCGCATCCTTGCGACCGACGCCGCCCATCGCGGCCTCGCAGGTCTCCCCCGCGTGCTGAAAGTCCCCGCCTTTGCCGAGGATCTGGCGACGCTCCTCGCCCTCTATCCGGACGCGCGGCTGGTGCTGGCGACACGCGAGCACGAGGCGGTGCTCAAGAGCGCGATCAGCCTCGCGGCCAACCAGATGGCGATGCAGTCGGACACTTGCTGCCTCGATGCGATCGGGGCCCGCTGGCGGCACAAGATCGCGCTGCGCGAGGCGCGCATGGCCGAGGCGCTCGAAGGCTGGCAGGGGCCAGTCGCGCGCGCCTGCTTCGATGCGCTGAACGCCGATTGGGAGACGGCCATCGCCGGCATCTATGCCGATCTCGGCCTTGCCCTCACCCCCGTTGCGCGCGCGGCAATGCGCAAGATCATGGCGGCGAGCGAGGGCGGCCACCACCGCGCCCACGCCGCGCAACTCGCACGGTTTTCCGAAGCCGGATAGCAAAAGGGCCGCCCCTCGCGGGACGGCCCTTTGCCTGTCGCCAGTTGCGAAGACTTAGCCGACGATCTCTTCCGGCTTGAAGAAGTACGCGATCTCGATCGCGGCGTTTTCTTCCGAGTCCGAACCGTGGACGGTGTTCTCGCCGATCGACAGCGCCAGTTCCTTGCGGATCGTGCCGGGTTCGGCGTTCTCGGGGTTGGTCGCGCCCATGATGTCGCGGTTGCGGGTCACGGCGTCCTCGCCCTCGAGCACCTGCACCACCACCGGCTCGCTCATCATGAATTCGACGAGTTCACCGAAGAAGGGGCGCTCCTTGTGCACCGCGTAGAAGCCTTCGGCCTGTTCGCGGGTCATGTGGATGCGCTTGGAGGCGACGACGCGCAGGCCGGCTTCTTCCAGCATCTTGGTGACCGCACCGGTGAGGTTGCGGCGGGTGGCGTCGGGCTTGATGATCGAGAAGGTGCGGGTGACCGCCATGATATGCTCCTGTGAACGTCTTTTCGTTGTGGGGGATCTTTGGCCGCGCCCCTAGTTGCTGCGCTGCAAAATGGCAAGCGTGCGTGCGCCGCGGTTGCTGCCGATGTGGTTCCAAAGTGGCGACCCTCGTGATATTCTCTCAGCCGGGGCTTCAAGGGGGGAACAGCATGGACCACGATCACGGAATTTCGCGCCGTCGCTTTGCCGGAGCGGCGCTGGGTGCGGCAGGGCTTGTCGTGGGCGGCGGGATCGCCCGCGCGGCGGCGCCCGCGCTGACCGAAGGAGGCCCGCTCGGGCCGTTCTATCCGGTCATCCGTCCGGGCGACGACGATTTCGACATGACCTACATCAAGGGGCGCAAGACCCGGGCGCTCGGGCGGGTGATCGAGGTCACGGGGCGCGTGCTCGACCGCAAGGGCAATCCGGTACGCGGCGCCGCGCTCGAGCTGTGGCAGTGCAATGCCGCCGGGCGCTATGCCCATCCGGGCGATGTCGCGACTGCGCCGCTCGATCCCAATTTCCAGGGCTTCGCCAGGCTGATGACCGGGCCGAGCGGCGAGTGGCGGCTCCGCACCATCAAGCCCTCGGGCTATGACAGCCCCATCGGCCACCGCACGCCGCACATCCACTTCGACATCAAGGGTCGGCAGGTGCGCCTCATCACCCAGATGTATTTCACCGAGGATCACACCACCAACTCGAAGGACGCGCTCTACAATCAGCTCGGCGAGGATGCGGTGACGGCGATGGCCCAGCAGCAGCAGGCCGAGGCCGACCGCTACCGCTGGGACATCGTGCTCGCCGAAGGCTGAGGCCGGTTCAGCCGCCCTTCTTGGTGGCGATGATGATCTGGCCGGTGGTCACGCTCCCGCTCTCGCCCGGCGTGGCGGTGACCGACACGGTTGCGCTGTCCGCCTTGCGCTCCCCTGCAACCATCTGGGTGCCATTGGTGTTCATCTCGAGCTGGATGTCGAACCCGGCGGCCTTGGCGGCGTCGCGGTAATGGGCGACGACCTTGTCGGCCGGGGCATCGGATTCGAAGGTGATCATCGTCCCCTGCCCGTCGGGCTGGTTGACCACCGCGTTGTTGACGACCTTGGATCCGGGAAACAGCGTGAAGCCGTCGGGCAGGCTGACAGGCACATTCGCGCCCGCCCGCAACGAGGCCTCGCCATCCTCGTCCGTGATGGTCATGCTGGTCTCGCCGGTTTCCTTGTCGATGGTGTATTCGGCATCCTTGCCATTCTCGGTCTTGAATTCGCCCGAGGTTTCAGATCCGCACGCCGCCAGCATCAGCGCCGCGCCGCCCACCATCACAAGTGCCGCCTGCTTCATCGCCTGTCCCCCGCTGATCAACGCGAGAGGCAGCATCTCCCATCAGGCGGATTCGGGCAAGGGCTCAGCCCTTCTTGACCCAGCGCCCGGCTTCCTGCGCGAAATAGGCGCGCTCCAGCCCCTCGCGCCCATCCACCGCGCGCCATGCCTGCCGCGCGGCGGGGGCGAGGTCGGGGGGGAAGAGCAGGAACACGCGCGCAAAGCCTGTGCATTCGCGGAAGGTGCCGTCGGCAAGGATCACGTGGCTCGCGCCGTTGGCCGGGTCGGGCTCGGGGGCAAGGAGGATCGGCTGGCGATCCGCGCCGGGGCTGTCTGCCTCGCCATTCGCCAGAAAGCTCTCCGGCCCCGCCTCCCACAGCGCGCGGGCGATGGCGGCGCGCTGTTCGGTGTCGGCAGCGACCACCAGCACCCGCTCGCCCTCGCCCAGCACGCGCCGGGCGATGAGCGCCACGACCTTCTCGACCGGATCGTCGGTGACCTGCCAGAAATCGAGTTTCATGATGCGGGCCTCGTCCTGCGGCAGCGGTCGGAACAATATTTCACATTGTCCCAATCCCGCTCCCACTTCTTGCGCCATGCGAAGGGCAGCCCGCAAGCGAGGCAGGTCTTGGTGGGCAAATCGGATTTCCGCCTCATTTTCGGCATGAGGCGCTCACACTAGCCTTCGACCACATCCCGCACGAACTGGTCGAGCAGGCGCACGCCATAGCCGGTCGCGCCCTTTTCCCAGGTGTGGCCGGGCTTTTGCGACCACACCATGCCGGCGATATCGAGGTGCGCCCAGGGGGTGCCGTCCTTGATGAAGCGCTGGAGAAACTGCGCGGCGGTGATCGAGCCAGCCTCGCGCGGGCCGACGTTCTTGATGTCGGCGATCGGCGAATCGATCAGCTTGTCGTAATTGGGGCCGAGCGGCATCCGCCACAGCTTGTCGCCGCTGGCGAGGCCCGCTGCGGCAAGCTGTTCGGCCAGCGTGTCGTCATTGGCGAACATCCCGCCATATTCGTTGCCGAGGCTGATGATCATCGCGCCGGTCAGCGTGGCGAGGTCGACGATCCGCGCCGCATCATACTGCTCCTGCGCCCAGTGGAGCGCGTCGCAAAGCACCAGCCGGCCCTCGGCGTCGGTGTTGAGCACCTCGACCGTCTGGCCGCTCATGGTGGTGACAACATCGCCCGGGCGCTGCGCGGCGGCATCGGGCATGTTCTCGACGAGGCCCATGACGCCGATGACATTGGCCTTGGCCTTGCGGCTCGCCAGCGCCAGCATCGCGCCCGCGACGGCGCCTGCTCCGCCCATGTCCCACTTCATGTCCTCCATCCCCGGCGGCGGCTTCAGCGAGATGCCGCCGGTGTCGAAGGTCACGCCCTTGCCGACGAAGACCGTGGGCTTCTCGCCCGCCGCCCCGCCATTCCAGCGGATCGCAAGCAGCTGCGATTCGCGCGCCGAGCCCTGCCCGACCCCGATCAGCGCGCCCATGCCGAGCGCCGTCATCTCCGCCTCGCCAAGCACGGTGATCTCGACCCCGGTTCCCTCGAAGGCGGTGCGGCAGGCGGCGACGAAGCTCTCGGGGTAGATGATGTTGGCAGGCTCCGTGACGAGGGCGCGGGTGAACTCGACCCCCTTCGCCAGCGCGGCTTCGCGCTCCCACGCCGCAGCAGTGCCCTCGGGCGCGTTCACCACATGGACGGCGGCAAGCGAGGGGCGCTTGTCGGCGGCAAGGCGCGTGCGGTAGGCGTCATGGCGCCAGGCGCGCAGGCGCAGACCCAGCAGCACGGCGGCGGCATCGTCGGCCGTGAGCCCCGCGCCGCCAAGATCCAGCACCATCGCGGTCTCGCCCGAGACGAGATACTTGGCGGTCAGCGCAGCGCCGGCGCGCTCGCAATTCACGCGGCGTTCGGCGCTGCCTGCCTCGCCAAGCCCGGCGATGGCGATGCGCTTGACCGCGCCGTCCATGCTCGCAAAGCCCTCGAACGCCTGGCCCGCGCGGCCCGAGAACCGGCTCGCCGCCGCGCCCTCGACCAGCGCCGGATCGAGCCCGGCCAGCGCCTGCCCCTGGTTCACCACCCGCGCAGCCAAGCGGATGTCGGAAGGTGCGGCGGCGGTGAGATGGATCTGCATGGATACTCCGAAGGACACTTGCCAAAAGACACTGCTGCACCGGGGCTTGTCGGGACGCCGCCGGGTTGCGGCAGACCGCGCGCGGGCGGGCCGTAATGGCGATTGCGATTAAGCGCGAGCGGTGCAATAGGCAAGGCCATGTCGGGAGGCTTGCAAGACGCACCGCGCTACCCAGCGCGCCCTGCCCCGCGCTTCCCGGCGCAGGGTGCGGTGTCGCGTATCGCGCTCAGCCTTGCGCTCGGCCTCGCCGCCGCGCCGCTCGCCGCGCAGGAGGCCTCGAGCGTTCCGCCCCCCGCTGCCGCCGGCAACGAAGCCCCGCGAAAAATCGACTTCGAGGCGCGCGAACTCAGCTACAACGACCAGACCGACACCGTCACCGCGCGCGGCGATGTGATCCTGCGCTCCGAAGACCGCTCGGTGCGCGCCGACGAGGTGATGTGGGACCGCAAGTCGGGCCGGATCATCGCCAGCGGCAATATCCGGCTTGTCGATGAAGCGGGCAACCAGCTGTTCACCGATCAGGTCGAACTCACCGAGGAATTCGACACCGGCGCAATGAGCGAGCTCCTCATCGCCCTGCGCGCCGGGGGCCGGCTCGCCGCACGCTCGGCGGAACGCGGCGCCGACGGTGTCGCAGTGCTCACCGATGCCGCCTACACCGCCTGCCCGGTGGTCGGCGAAGACGGCTGCGCCAAGGAACCGAGCTGGCGGATCACTGCACGGCGCGTCATCTATGATCAGCAGGCCAACGAGATCCGCTTCTCGGGCGCGATGCTCGAACTGTTCGGCGCGCGCATCCTGCCATTGCCGGGCCTCGGCCTTCGGACCGACGGCAAGGGCGCCTCGGGCTTTCTCGTCCCCGATGTCCGCATCACGCAGGTCAACGGGCTGGAACTCAGCGGCGAATATTACTGGCACATGGCCGACAATGCCGATCTGACGCTGGGCGCCTATGTCTTCTCCAACGTCGCCCCGATGGCGAGCGCCAAGTGGCGGCACCTCACCGAAAAGGGCGCCTATCAGGTCACCGGCTACGCCACCTTCTCCGACCGCGCGACCGACTTCGTGGGCGGGCAGAGCCTGCGCACCGATCCGCGCGGCTACCTTGATGCCAATGGCCGGTTCCAGTTCTCGCCCGACTGGAGCCTGACCGGCTCGATCCGCCTCTCCAGCGACCGCACCTTCCTGCGCCGCTACGACATCAGCCGTGATGACCGGCTGCGCTCGACCATCAATCTCGAGCGCATCACCGATCGGTCCTATTTCTCGATCGCCGGCTGGGCGACGCAGACGCTGCGGCTGAATGCCGATCAGGGCCAGGTGCCGCTGGCGCTGCCCGCCATCGACTACCGCCAGAAGATCGGCGACAGGATCCTTGGCGGCGACCTGATGGTGCAGGCGAACAGTCTCGCGCTGCTGCGCAACCAGGGGCAGGACACCCAGCGCGCCTTTGCGGGCGCGCAGTGGGATCTGAAGCGCCTCACCCCGCTCGGTCAGGTCGTGACCCTGACGGCGCTGGTGCGCGGCGATGTCTACAACACCAACAACAGCCTCGCGACCACCACGCTCGCCTATCGCGGCACCGAGGGCTGGACCACGCGCGGCATCGCCACCGCCGCGCTCGACATCGAATGGCCCTTCGTCGGGGAGGCTTTCGGCGGCACGCAGGTGTTCAAACCGCGCCTGCAACTCGTCGCATCCCCGCGCATCCGCAACCTTGCCGTTCCCAACGAGGATGCGCGCGCAATCGATCTCGAGGATTCGAACCTCTTCGCATTGAACCGCTTCCCCGGCTACGACCGGGTCGAGGACGGCAGCCGCCTCACCTGGGGGGTCGACTGGGAATTGCAGCGCCCCGGCTGGCGGATCAAGACCACCATCGGCCAGTCCTTCCGATTGCAAGCGCCGCGCGACGGCCTGTTCCCCGAAGGGACGGGGCTTTCGGAGCGAGTCACCGATTTCGTCGGCCGCACCGAGGTGCGCTTCCGCAATCTGGTGCAATTCACCCACCGCTTCCGGCTCGACAAGGACGGTCTCGCGATCCGCCGCAACGAGGTCGACGCGACCATCGGCTCGCGGCGGACCTATGTCGAGGTCGGCTATCTGCGGCTGAACCGCGACATCTCGACGGTGGAAGACCTGCGTGACCGCGAGGAGCTGCGCGCCGCCGCGCGCGTGGCGATCGGGCGCAAGTGGTCGATGTTCGGCTCGGGAGTGTTCAACCTCACCGATCGCGAGGAAGACCCGGTGTTCCAGCCCGACGGCTTCCAGCCGATCCGCACGCGCTTCGGCGTCGCCTATTCGGACGATTGCATCGAATTCGGCGCAACCTGGCGGCGCGACTTCATCGACGCGGGCGACGCGCGGCGCGGCAATGCGTTCCAGATCTTCTTCGCCCTGCGGAACCTTGGGTTCCGCTAAACATAGGGGGCGGAACCCGGGTTTCCGCCGAGCCTGCACGAATTGCCTGCAAGAATTGGCAGGGCGCGCAAATGGCGTTAAGGAAGCGCCCGAAACTGGCTGGCCGCACCCTCGGGATCGGGCGCGGACTCAGCTTCCATTCAGCCGGTGCACGGCATCGGCGCAGCAACGGGTGCGATCCGCACGCGATGCGATAGCCACAAGGCGGGAATGAACGAGTGAGTGTGAAGCTGTTTTCCAAGACGCTCTTTGCCAAGACCGGAACCGCGCTGGCGGGCGCGGCGATGCTCGGCCTTGCCGCCGCGCCGATGGCCGCGGCTGCGCAGACCGTTGCCGTGCCGACCGCTGACAATCCCTTCGGCCTGCCCGAGGACATCACCCTGTTCGGCAAGGCCGACCCGGACAAGCGCACCGCCACCGCGATCGTCAACGGCTTCGTCATCACCGGCACCGACATCGACCAGCGCGTGGCGCTGGTGACGGCGGCGTCGGAGGCGCCGATCCCCGAGGACGAGATGCTGCGCCTGCGCGTCCAGGTGCTGCGCAACCTGATCGACGAGACGCTCAAGATCCAGGCCGCCGAGGCCGACGAGCTCGAGGTCAAGCGCGAGGAGGTCGAGGAGACCTACCAGCAGCTCGCCGCGCAGAATTTCGGCGGCGATCCCAAGAAGATGGACGCCTATCTGGAATCGATCGGCTCCTCGGCTTCCTCGCTCAAGCGCCAGATCGAGGGCGAAGTGGCGTGGGAGAACCTGCTGCGCCGCAACGTCATGCCCCGCGTCAACATCTCGGCCGAAGAGGTCAACGAGACGCTCAAGCGGATGAACGAGGCCAAGGGCACCGATGAATACCGGCTGGGCGAGATCTACCTTTCGGCGACCACCGAGAATCGCGCGGCGGTGCTTCAGAACGCGCAGGCGATCATGCAGCAATTGCAGCAGGGCGGCAGCTTCGTCGCCTATGCGCGGCAATATTCCGAAGCGAGCACGCAGGTCGTCGGCGGCGATCTCGGCTGGGTGCGCGTCGGCCAGCTGCCTCCGCAGCTTGCCGCGGCGGTGCGCACGATGCAGCCCGGCCAGCTCCAGGGCCCGATCGAGATCCCCGGCGGCTTTTCGATCATCTATCTCATCAACAAGCGCCAGGTGCTGATGGCCGATCCGGCCGAGGCGCTGCTGAGCCTCAAGCAGATCTCGATCGCTTTCCCTCCCGGCGTGACCCAGGAACAGGCCGAGGCCAAGGTTGACGAATTCGGCCAGTACCTGAGTGCTTTGCGCGGCTGCGCCGATGTCGAGGCGGGCGCGGCAAAGATCGGGGCCGAGGTGATTTCCAACGACCAGATCAAGGCCGCGAGCCTGCCGCCGCAGCTGCGCGACGTGGTGCTCCAGCTCCAGATCGGCCAGGCCACCCCGCCCTTCGGCGGCATTCAGGAAGGCGTGCGTGTGCTGATGCTGTGCGGCCGGGACGATCCCAAGGATGCGGGCGCGCCGACCTTCCAGGCGGTGATGAAGCAGATCGAGGACGACCGGGTGAACAAGCAGGCCCAGCGCCTGCTGCGCGACCTGCGCAATGACGCCTATATCGAGTACAATTGACGCCGCTGGCTGCACCCCTTGCGATATCGCTCGGTGATCCGGCGGGCATAGGCCCCGAGGTGATCCTCGGGGCCTGGGCGCGGCTCAGGGCCGAGCGCCGCGCGCCGCCTTCCTTCGTGGTCGGCGGGCCGGAACTGCTGCGGGCCTGCGCCGAAGCCCTGCGCATCGACTGCCCGATCGTGCCCATCGCCGATCCTGCCGAGGCGCTGTTTGCCCATGCCGCCGGGTTGCCGGTTCTTGCCGGGCTCGATGGCATGTTGTCACCCGGTCATCCCGATGCCGTTGGTGCCCGGTTGGCACTCGCTTCGCTGCAATGGGGCACGAAATTCGCGCTCTCGGGCGTCGCCGCGGGGCTGGTCACCGCGCCGGTTTCCAAAGGCGCGCTGGCCGCGATCGGCTGGGACTACCCCGGCCAGACAGAGTTCCTCGCCGACGCCTGCGGCAGGCCCTATCGCGATGCGGTGATGATGCTGGCGGGGCCCTCCTTGCGCACCGTGCCGCTCACCGTCCACGTCGCGCTGGCCGAGGTGTCTGGGTTGCTCTCGGTGGAGCTGATCACCCACAAGGCGCGCATCGTGGCGGAAGGATTGCGCCGCGATTTCAACGTGGTGGAGCCGAGACTTGCGATAGCGGCCTTGAACCCGCACGCAGGCGAAGGCGGGCAATTCGGCGACGAAGAGGCGCGCATCATCGCCCCTGCCATCGCCGCCCTGCAAGCCGAGGGGATCGCAGCTTTCGGCCCCGTCCCCGGCGACGCGCTGTTCACCCCCCGCGCCCGCGCCGGGTATGACGCGGCGCTGTGCATGTACCACGACCAGGCGCTCATCCCCTTGAAAGCGCTGGAGTTCGACCAGGGGGTCAACGTCACGCTCGGGCTGCCGATCATCCGCACCTCCCCCGACCACGGCACCGCCTACGACATCGCAGGACAAGGCGTGGCCGACCCCGGAGCCATGGCCGCCGCGCTGGTGATGGCGGGCGAGATGGCCGCCGCACGGGCCGCCGCCGATGGCTGACGGCGCGCCTGACCTTCCCCCGATCCGCGAGGTCATCGCGCGCCACAACCTCGCCGCCTCCAAGGCGCTGGGGCAGAACTTCCTTCTCGACGAACAGCTCCTCGCCCGCATCGCCGCGCTGCCGGGCGATCTCGCGGGCCAGCGCGTGCTCGAAGTCGGCCCCGGGCCCGGCGGGCTGACCCGCGCGCTGCTGCGAGCGGGCGCGCGGGTGACCGCGATCGAGATGGACCGCCGCTGCCTGCCAGCGCTGGCTGAATTGGGCGAGAGCTTCCCTGATCAACTCACTGTAATCGAAGGCGATGCACTGAAGCTCGACCACGCCGCGCTCATGGAGGGCGAGCCCTTCCACGTCCTCTCCAACCTCCCCTACAACGTCGGCACCGCGCTGTTCGTGCGCTGGCTCGGCGGAGAGAGTTGGCCGCCGCTGTGGCAGTCGCTCACCCTGATGTTCCAGCGCGAGGTCGCCGACCGGATCGTGGCGGCGGCGGGCGAGGACGCCTACGGCCGCCTCGCCGTGCTCGCCCAGTGGCGCTCCGAAGCGCGCCTCGCGATGAAGGTCCACCGCAGCGCCTTTACCCCGCCGCCTAAGGTGATGAGCGCGATCGTCCATGTTACGCCTGCCGCCATGCCAGAGGGCGTCAGCGCCCGCACCCTCGAACGCCTCACCGAGGCAGCCTTCGGCCAGCGCCGCAAGATGTTGCGCCAGAGCCTCAAGGGTGTCCCCGGCGCGCTCGCAGCCCTTGGCCAGCTCGGCATCGACGAGACGCGGCGGGCGGAGACCGTCAGCGTCGCCGAGTTCGTGGCGCTGGCCCGCGCGCTGAAGGGGTGACCGGTGCTCCCGTGTTGGAGACAATGAGACACAGCATAAAAGCAAAAAAGCCTTCC
>NZ_JAMNXL010000095.1 GCF_023653175.1 Erythrobacter sp.
ACTGTCCTTAAGCGCGCTCGGCCGCCCGATGCCCACGTTTGCAGGCTTGCCGCAGCCGGCGATGGACGCCTCGGTCCGTGCCGAGTTCGAGACGCGCCCCGTCGTTCAGGCGATCCGCGCCCTCGCCAAGAACCGCCGCGACTGGCGCACCGAGCGCCGCTTCTTCGAGGCGCTGGGCGACGAGGCCGATACCCCCACCGAAATGCTGATGGCAGGCATGCTCGCGCGCGAGACCGGGCTTGACGAGCTGGCGGTGGTGCTCGGCCTCAAGATGGGCGAGACGGGGCTCTCGGGCCTCGAGCGGATCGGCTTCCCCACCGTCGCCACGCCGCCTGCGGTCAATGACTGGGTGATGGTCCACGCCATCGGCCGCCAGGAAAGCGAGTTCGACCGCACCCGCGAGAGCCATGCCGGCGCGCGCGGGATCATGCAGCTGATGCCGGGCACTGCGCGCGAGCAGGCGGGCAAGATCGGCGTCCAGTATCTCTCGGCCGACCTCACCGCCGCGCCGCTCTACAATATCCAGCTGGGCGATGCCTATTTCGCGCGGATGCTGAGCTATTACGGCGGCTCCTACCCGCTCGCGATCGGGGCCTATAACGCCGGGCCGGGGCGGGTGAACCAGTGGCTGCGCGCCAATGGCGACCCGCGCCGCGGTGAGATCGACTGGGTGACCTGGATCGAGAAGATCCCCGCCAATTTCGAGACGCGCTATTACGTGATGCGCGTGATCGGCAATGCGGTGACCTATTCGCACATGTATCCCGAACAGGCGGGCCTGCCGCGCACCGTCGATACCTTCCTGCGCTGATTGCCCTATGAAACCGGCGGGGCCTCCGATCACGCCTGCGGGAATGGCGGCCTTGAAGGCGCGCTATGACCATCTGCTCGGCACCGAGCGCCCGGCGATCGTCGAGATCGTCAGCTGGGCGGCGGGCAATGGCGACCGCAGCGAGAACGGCGACTATCTCTACGGCCGCAAGAAGATGCGCGAGATCGACCGCGAACTGGCGCATCTGATCAAGCGGATGAAGGCCTTGCGGGTGGTCGATCCGGCGGCACAGGTCGACCGCTCCCGCGTGTTCTTCGGCGCGCGCGTCACCATCGCCGACGAGGACGAGAACCGGCAGACCGTCCAGCTGGTGGGCGATGACGAGCAGGACGCCGGTGCGGGCCTGATCGGCTGGAACTCCCCGATGGCGCGCGCGCTGCGCGGTGCGTCAGTCGGGGATTCGCGCGTCGTCAGCCTCCCCTCGGGCACGCGCGAGTGGGAAGTGATGAGTATCGCCTACGACTGATCCTTGCACGCGAGGTAACGGGGCGGAACATGGTCGGTCAGCCACACGCCGTTGGTTGAGAGGGCGAAGGCGTGGCCGTCCGCCGCCATCCGCCCGGCTGCCACCGTCAGGATCACCGCCTCCGCCCGCCGCGCGCCGACCTTCATTGCCGTTTCGAAATCGGCGGAAAGATGCACGTGGTGGCGCTGCTGCTTCGTAAGCCCCTCGCGCATGATCGCTGCCAGAAACCGCTCGACCGTGCCGTGATAGAGCACCGCAGGGGGCGCCGCGGCCTCCCAGCTGCCCTCGACCTCAACCGAATGGCCCTGCCGCGCGCGGATGCGGCTGCGGTCATCGGACAGCTCGAACCGGCGCTTGTCGTTCTCCTCGACGACGGCGTGCAGCACTGCTTCGGAGGTCGCAAGCCCCTCTCGCGCCAAGGCGGCGAGCACATCCGCGACCGTTGCCCAGCCCGCGGGATCGAGGGTCAGCCCGCCCTGCTCGGGCGCGTGCCGCAGCCAGTAGGACAGGGCGCGCGAGCGCTTGGCGAGTTCCTTCGACATGACCAAGCGCTGTTGCAAATTCGCTGCCCTTGGGCAATCGCTTCGCCGATGATCGCCCGCCTGCCGGTTCTCGCCCTTCTTGCCCTCACCGCCTCGCCTCTGGCGGCGCGCGAGAGCCTTGGGGTCTATGAAAGCTGGGCGGCGTTCAAGGATGCCTCGCCCGCGCGCTGCTATGCCATTGCCAAGGCGCAGGCGAAGACCGCGGCCCCCGCCTATGCGACCGTCTCGCTGTGGCCCGACAGGGGGGTGCGTGGAAGCGTGCATCTGGTGCTCAGCCGCGAGGTTGCCGACACCGGAGCAAAAGGGGCCCGCCTCCGGCTCGCCGTGGGCGACAAGCGCTTCGATCTTGTCGCCAAGGGGCGCAATGCCTGGGCTGCCGATGCGCGCGGGGACGCGGCGATTGTCGCCGCGATGCGCTCAGGCACCCGGATGAGCGTGTCGGGCAGAGGCTTTACCGACCGCTACACACTCGCGGGCGCAGCGACTGCCATCGACGCGGCCACCGTGGGGTGTGCGAAGCGCTGACTCGCCAAACCGGCGAACCCGCACTATATGGCCGCCACCCATGGCCGATACCGCACTCATGACCATCCCGGGCCTCGTCGACCCGGTGCCCGCCGCGCGCGACATCACGCCGCGTGCCGACGGCCGCGTCGACCTGATCGGCCTCCCCCGCCCGCGCATCCGCGAACTGTTCGCCGAGGCCGGGCTCGACGCCAAGGCCGCCAAGCTGCGCGCCAAGCAGGTGTTCCACTGGCTCTACCACCGCGGGGTCACCGATTTCGAGGCGATGACCGACATCGCCAAGCCGATGCGCCCGTGGCTTGCCGAGCGCTTCGTGATCGGCCGCCCGGATGTGGTCGAGGCCCAGCATTCGGTCGACGGCACCCGCAAGTGGCTGCTGCGCACCGCCGACGGCCATGATTTCGAGATGGTCTTCATCCCCGACGAGACGCGCGGCACGCTGTGCGTCTCCAGCCAAGTGGGCTGCACCCTCACCTGCTCCTTCTGCCACACCGGCACGATGCGGCTGGTGCGCAACCTTACCCCCGGCGAGATCGTCGGCCAGGTGATGCTCGCCCGCGACGCGCTGGGCGAATGGCCGCGCGGCACCATGATCAGCGATGCCGACGTGATCGACGAGGATGACGAGGCGGGGCACTACACCGCCGACGGGCGCCTGCTCACCAACATCGTGATGATGGGCATGGGCGAGCCGCTCTACAATTTCGATCACGTTCGCGATGCCTTGAAGCTGGTGATGGACGGCGACGGCCTCGCCCTCTCCAAGCGCCGCATCACGCTGTCGACCAGCGGCGTCATCCCGATGATGGAGCGCTGCGGCGAGGAGATCGGAGTGAACCTCGCGGTGTCCCTGCACGGCGTGCGCAAGGAGGTGCGCGACGAGCTGGTGCCCTTGAACAAGAAATACGGCATCGAGGACCTCTTGCAGGCCTGCGCCGACTACCCCGGCGCGTCGAACGCGCGGCGCATCACGTTTGAATATGTGATGATCCGGGACAAGAACGACAGTGACGACGACGCGCGCGAGCTCGTCCGCCTGCTGCGCCAGTTCAACCTGCCGGCCAAGGTCAACCTCATCCCCTTCAACCCCTGGCCCGGCGCAGGTTATGAAACCTCCACGCCCGAGCGCATCCGCCGCTTCTCCGAGATCGTCTTCGAGGGTGGCTTCTCTGCCCCGGTGCGCACCCCGCGCGGGCGCGACATCGACGCGGCTTGCGGACAGTTGAAGACCGCCGCCGAGAAGAAGTCCCGCGCCCAGCGTGACCGCGAGGCTGCCGCTGCCGCGATTGACGCTCCTGCCGCACAGGCGTAGTTTCCCGCGCAGCCTAGGGAGGATCGGCGTGGCAATTTCTGCATCGAGGTTCGCGGCTCTGACCGCCCTTGCGGCACTTGTGGCCGCCCCGCTGCCTGCCGAAGCCCAGTTCGGCGGCATTCTGGGCAGCGGCAAACGCGGCGCCGACAAGGCCGAAGCCTGCGGCAAGGGCAAGAAGGGCGACAAGGGACGCGGGATCATCGGCGGCATGCTCGGCGGGGCGGTCGACCAGCTGGCGCGCTCGGCCAACCTGCCCTCTTTCGTGCCGGTGCCCGAGTTCTCCGACCAGATCACCGAAAGCATCGCCTGCAAGCTCGATCCCGAGGAGCAGAAGCAGGCCGCCGAAGCGACGCTCACCGCCACCCGCACCGAAGACGCCGCCGCACGGCCCGAAGTCGGCACAAGCGCGCAGTGGACCTCGGCCTCGCGCGAGAATGTCAGCGGAACCTCGACCGTCACGGGCCGCGACAATGCGGGCGGCCAGCGCGATTGCATCACCGTCACAGACGTGGTGATCGTCGAAGGCGAGGAAACCCGCGCCGAAAAGCGCATGTGCCGCGCTCCGGGGTCGGCGCGCTATTCGATCATCGCGTGATGCGCTGCCCGGCCGCACTGGCCGCGCTTGCGCTGCTGACCGGCGCCGCCCCGCCGATGGACGCTGACAATCCGACCTGCCCGGCCGATCCTGACTTCGGCCCCAGGACCGCGATGACTCTCACCCCGGCTGACCGGGACGGCAAGCGCGTGCTGCTGGCTGAAGGCGCGATAGACTCCACCCTCCCCAAGCGCCTCAAGGCCGCGATCGAGGCCGACGAGCGGATCGAGGAAGTGTGGCTGCGCAGCCGCGGCGGCAATGCGCGGGCGGGCAACGAGGCAGGCAAGATCATCCGCTCCTATCGCGGGATGCTCACCCGCGTGCCCGCCGGCTGGGCGTGCTTTTCGGCCTGCAATTTCGTGTTCATGGGCGGCGACCGCCGGGTGGTCGACGAGGGCGGCGTGTTCATGGTCCACATGTTCACCCACACCGGCGACCGCGCCGCCATCGATGACGTGGTCATCGAGGGCAGCAAGGCCACCACAGAATATATCGCCAGCATCGAACAATCCTCGGCCCTTCTGGCGAGCGAGGACAATGATTTCCTGATCCGCATGGGAATCAGCCGCAAGCTCCTGACCGACATCATGTACCGGCAGCAGGCGGTGAAGAGCGAGGATAACCCCTCGACCCGCTATTGCCTGAGTCAGGCCGAGGTGCGCGAGTACAATGTGATGCCGCTCGAGAAGTCGGCGTCCTGACCGCCCCTGTGATATTGGCGTGAGCACGGACCCCGACACCATCGCCTTCTATCAGGCACGCGCGCCGCACTGGGTGTTCCACTCGGGCGAAGCGCATAGCCACCAGCTCGACGCTTTTCTTGATCGTCTGCCCACGGGGAGCGCCGTGCTCGAACTCGGCTGCGGCGGCGGGCGCGATGCCGACCATATCCGCAAGCGCGGCTTCATCATCGACGCCACCGACGCCACCCCCGCCCTCGTCAAGCGCGCCAACGAGGCCTTCGCGCTCGGCGCGCGGGTAATGGCCTTCCACGAACTCGATACGCAAGCCGCCTATGGTGGTGTCTGGGCCCATGCGAGCCTGCTGCATTGCCCCCGCGAGGCGCTGCCCGATGTGCTCGCCCGGATCCACCGCGCCCTGCTGCCGGGGGGCTGGTTCTTCTCCAGTTACAAGCTGGGCGACGGGGCCAATCCCGGTGAGGGCCGCGATCTGCTGGGCCGGTTGCACAATTTCCCCACGCCCGAATGGCTGCTGACCGCCTACGCCTCGGCCGGTTTCACCATCGAGTCGCACGCGAACTACGCCGGCAAGGCCAGCGACGGGACGCAGCGCGACTGGATCGATCTTATCGTGAGCAAACCATGACCCGCTGGACCATCGAGGCCGTCTGCGCCGGCACAGCCCGCCCCTTCAACGGCGTAGAATTGAGCGCGATCCAGAAGCGCCCACAGGACGGCCCCGTGCAGATCCATGCCGAGGGTCTCGCCCCCGACGAGCAGGCCGACCGCCGCGTCCACGGCGGGCCCGAGATGGCGCTCCACCTTTACCCGCTCGATCACCATGACTGGTGGAGGGGCGAGATCGGCGCCTCCCCGCTGCTGGACGAGCCCGGCGGCTTCGGCTCGAACCTCGCGGTGCGCGGGCTCACCGAAAGCCAAGTCCATATCGGCGACCGCTTCCTGCTTGGAACCGCGCTGATCGAGGTCAGCCAGCCGCGCCAGCCGTGCTGGAAGATCGAGCACCGATTCGGCCACAAGGGCATGGTCGCCGCGATCATCCGGACGGGCCGCTGCGGCTGGTATTTCCGCGTGATCGAACCCGGCGAGGTCGCCGCGGGCGAATCGCTCGAACGCGTGGCTATCGGCGCGGCCGAATGGAGCGTCGCGCGGGTGTTCCGCGCGCTGGTCGCGGGCAAGGCCACGCCGGAAGAACGCGCCGCGCTCGCCGCGCTCGCGCCGCTCAGCCCGAAACTGCGCGAAAAAGCAGCAGCTTCGCAGCGATAGTCCCCTTTTTGGCAAGGGGGCGGGAATAGGCGCCGAACCTGAACCGTTTCCCCACTGTATCGTTCATACAGCGTTCGAGTTTGATGAACGATAACAGCGAGGCTCCATCGGGGAGCCGCCACAAGGACACGGACATGAAACATCTCGCCCTCCTCGCCGCCGCCGGTTCGATGGCTGCCTTCGCCGCTCCGGCCCAGGCTGCCGAGTTGCCCGGTGCCCCCTCGCCGCTATTTGCCGGCTACCACACCGCGCCTGCCGACTACGCGCCCGTCTCGGCCTATGGCGATGACGACTGGGACGACCGCCGCGACTGGCGCCGCGACCGCCGCGACTGGCGCGGTGACCGCCGCGATCGCCGCGACTGGGAGCGCGATCGCCGCCTGAGCCGCAACGACCGCGTGTGGCGCGGTCAGGATGGCCGCTACCACTGCCGCCGCGATGACGGCACCACCGGTCTGGTGATCGGCGCGGTCGGCGGTGCCCTTTTGGGCCGCACCATCGACACCCGCGGCGACCGCTCGCTCGGCACGCTGCTCGGCGCGATCGGTGGCGGTCTGCTCGGCCGCGAGGTCGACCGCGGCGAAGCGCGCTGCCGTTAACACCGGTCGAAAGCGGGCGGGCATCCGGCGCTCCGGATGCCCGCCCCGTCGCCCGCCCCCTTCCCTCGCTGGCGGGGCAATGCCAGCCACACCCTTGCGAACGCAGGCAAACCGAAAGGAGAACTGCCGTGAAGAAAATCGCTCTCATCCTCGCTGCCGGAGCCATGACCCTGCCGATGGCGACCCCCGCGATGGCCGATCCCCCGCGCCACGCCAAGGCATGGGGCAAACGCGGCAAGGACCGCATCTATGATGATCGCGGCCGCTATTACGAGCCGCGCCGCCTCAGCCGCAGCGACCGGATCTGGCGTGATGGTGACCGCTACTATTGCCGCCGCGACAACGGGACTACGGGTCTCGTGATCGGTGCCGGGGTCGGCGCGCTGCTTGGGCGCACCATCGACACCCGCGGCGACCGCACGGTCGGCACCCTGCTCGGCGCGATCGGCGGCGGCCTCATTGGCCGCGAGATCGACCGCGGGGAGCTGCGCTGCCGCTAAGCCTCCCATTGGGCGCGCGGCCCTCTCGCCGATTGAAGCGCGCCGCCCCGCCTGTTAGCGCTGCTGTCATGCCCCTCTCCCCCGACAGCAGCGCACCCTCCCCTCGCCCCGCCGTCCTCGTGACCGGCGGGGCGACCCGTATCGGCGCTGCGATCGTGCGCCGCTTTGCCTCCGCCGGATGGCACACGGTGATCCATTACCGGAGCTCGGCCGTCGCCGCCGAGGCGCTCGCAGCAACGCTCCCCAGCGCCGAGACGCTTCGCTTCGACCTTGCCGATGATGACGCCGCGCTCGCGGCTGTCACCGCGCTCGCCGCGCGGCTTCCCGGCTGGCGCTGCCTCGTCAATTCAGCCTCAATTTTCGATTATGATCCTGTAACCGCGCTTGACCCGGCGACGAACCGGGCTGCGATGCAGATCAACGCGCTTGCCCCGGCCCGCCTTGCACAAGGCTTCATCGCGCTCACCGCGGGGCGGCCGGGCGTGCGCAGCGTGATCAACGTCACAGACATGAAAATTGAAAATACGAACCCCGATTTTTTCAGTTACACCATGTCCAAACACGCGCTGGCAGCCACCATCGGCATGCTGGCCAAGGGGAATTGGAATGGCGACGTCAGGGCCTATGGCCTTGCGCCCGGCGCCGTGCTGGCGAGCCACGACCAGCGCGAGGAGGAGACCGAGATTTCACACCGGATGAACCTCCTGGCTCGCAAGACCGGGTCTGACGAGATCGCCGATGCGGCGCTGTTCCTGGCGAGCGGTGCGCTGGCCAGCGGACAGAGTCTGTTCATCGACAGCGGCCAGCACCTGATGGACCAGCCGCGCGACGTGATCTGGCTTGCCCGCGAGCATGCTGAGGGGGGATCTGCATGAAGAAGCATTCGCTTTCGACACGGCTGTGGCACTGGGTGAACGCGATCGCGATCATCGTGCTGTTCATGACCGGGCTCAACATCTCCAACGCCCACCGACACCTTTATTGGGGCCATTACGGCTTCGATGCGGGCGACGCCTGGCTCCACGTGATCCGCTTCCCCGGATGGGCGACGATCCCCGGGCACTACAACCTCGCCGTGGCCCGCGACTGGCACATCACCATGGCCTGGCCGTTCGGGCTGGGGGTGCTGTTCATCTGGGTGGCGATGCTCTGGAACGGCCATTTCCGCCGCAACCTTATGACCGCGCCGAAGGACTGGACCCCCGGTGCGGTGATCGCCTCGCTGAAGGCGCACTCGGGGCCGGGCGCCGGGCATGCCCATGGCTACAACCCGGTCCAGAAAATCCTCTACGGCGGCGTGTTCGGCGTGCTCTTGCCGATGATGCTGCTCACCGGCCTTGCAATCAGCCCCGGGGTGTCGGGCTTCGCGCCGTGGCTGGTCGACGTGTTCGGCGGCCGCCAGAGCGCGCGCTCGCTCCACTTCATCGCTGCCTGGGGGATCTTCGGCTTCTTCGTGATCCACATCCTTCTCGCGCTCACCGATTGGCGGCTGATCCTCGAGATGTTCACCGGCGGCAAGCGCGTGGGCGCCGCCCCGCCCACTCCTCCCCAGCCCGAACCAGCCCCCGCCGCCGAAGAAGGAGCGCCTGCTCATGGTTGACCTGCCGCGCCGTTCGCTGCTTGCCGGGATCGCCGCTCTGGGCGCCTCGGCCTGCGCCAAGATCAACGACAGCGAGGCTGCCGGCAGCCTGTTCAAGGCGGCCGAGGACGGGCACCGCGTCCTACACCGCGCGCTTGCGGGCAAGCAGGGGCTCGCCAAGGAATTCCGCCCCGACCAGCGCTCGCCGACCTTCCGCGGCAATGGCTCGGTGACGGTCGCCGATCCCTTCTATCAGGAGCAACTCGCCAAGGGCTTTCCCGACTGGAAGCTCGAAGTGCGCGGGCTGGTCGAAAAGCCGCTGGCGCTCGGCCTTGCCGACCTCAAGGCCCTGCCCCAGCGCATCCAGATCACCCGCCACGACTGTGTCGAGGGCTGGAGCGCGATTGGTGAGTGGCAGGGGGTGCAGCTTGGTGCGCTGCTCGATGCTGCCAAGGTGAAGGAGAGCGCGAAGTTCATCGTCTTCCGCTGCGCCGACACGCTCTACGGGCGCGACTATTACGAGAGTATCGACATGGTCGATGCCTATCACCCGCAGACGATCATCGCCCATTCGCTCAATAGCGAGCCCCTGCCCGAGAAGAACGGGGCTCCCTTGCGCATGCGGATCGAGCGCCAGCTCGGCTACAAGCAGGCCAAGTATGTGAAGGCGATCGAGGCGGTCACCAGCTTTGCCCAGATCGGCCAAGGCGGCGGCGGGTTCTGGGAGGATGTCGCCGGCTACCAGTGGTATGCCGGGGTCTAGCTCTCCGGGAACAGCCGCTGCATCGCGGCCCAGTCAGCAGCGATGATCTCCTCCAGCACGGCGAGGTCGATGTCGGCCAGCTTGTTCACATAGAGGCAGCTCTTGCCGGTTGCATACTTGCCCAGCCGCGTCAGTTTCTCATCGCGTCCCGAGCCGGTGACGGGATCGCAATAGCCGCCCATGAAGTAGAGCGAATGCTTGGCCTTCCTCGGCGAAAAGCCCGCACGCATCCAGTGCACATCGCGGCCACTATCATAGGTTGTGGAATATTCGCCGTAGCCAATGATCGTCGGCCCCCACATCTTCGGCGCCGCGCCGGTCACCTTGCGGAACAGGGCATCGAGCACCCGAGCGTCCTCGCGCTTGGCCGGCGGCTCGACGCTCGCGATGAACGCTTCGACCTCAACCGCGGTAATCGTCGTCTTCGCTTCGGCCATCCGCCCCGCCCTGCCACAAGTCCATGATATTGCGAAAGCCGCCTCTCCGGCTAAGCTTACCCTCGAAGCATCCTAGAAAGGAGCATCATGAGCAAGCCTCTCCTTGACCGATTTCTGTCCCGTGCCGTCAGGCAGGGCCGCCTCGGCATCGTCTTTGCCGATGGCAGCGCGAGCACCTATGGCACCGCCGCCGAGGGCTTTCCCGAAATCGTTCTGCGCTTCACCGACAGCGCCGTGCCGCGCGACATCATCCTCGATCCCCGGCTCGGTGCGGCGGAGGCCTTCATCGACGGGCGGCTGCTGATCGTGGAGGGCGACGTGATGGGCCTCGTCAGCCTGCTCAGGATGAACGACCGCTGGGAACGCGGCGACAACAACCTGCGGCCGAGTGCACTGAAGCGGCTCGTCAACCGCGCGAGCTTCGCCGCCGAGCAGATCAACAACCGCGTGGGTTCGAAGAAGAACGTCGCGCACCACTACGACATCGGCAATGATCTCTACGCGCTGATGCTCGATCCCGAGCACTGGCAATATTCCTGCGCCTATTGGGGCGAGGGCGTCACGACGCTGGGCGAGGCGCAGGGGGCCAAGCTGCAGCACATCGCGAAGAAGCTGCACCTTTCGCCCGGGCAGGAGGTGCTCGACATCGGCTGCGGGTGGGGCGGGATGGCGATCCATCTGGCGCAGCGTCACAATGTCCACGTCACCGGCATCACCCTGTCGGAGGAACAGGCCACGCTCGCCCGTAGCCGCGTGCGCGAGGCGGGGGTGGCGGACAGGGTGACGATCCTGCTCGAGGATTACCGCGACACCGCCGCCTCGGGCCGCAAGTTCGACCGGATCGTTTCGGTCGGCATGTTCGAGCATGTCGGCCGCGCGCAGTTCGAGACCTTCTTCGAGGCCACCGCGCGGATGCTGGCCGAAGACGGGGTGATGCTGCTCCACACCATCGGCCGCTTCGGCAGCCCCGGCACCACCGACGCCTTCACCCGCAAGTACATCTTCCCCGGCGGCTATATCCCCGCCCTGTCGGAGACGGTGGCGGCGAGCGAGAAATTCCGCCTGATCGCAAGCGATGTAGAGACGCTGCGCCTCCACTATGCGCACACGATCCGCGCCTGGTATGCCAACTGCATGGAGCACCGCGAGAAGATCATCGCGCTTTATGACGAGAAGTTCTTCCGGATGTGGACCTTCTACCTCGCAGGCGCCGCGACCGTCTTCGAGCACGGGAGCATGGGCAATTACCAGATCCAGTACGTCCGCTCGCGCCGCGCGCTGCCGATCACGCGGGACTATCTGCTGAAGGGGTGAGGCTGGCCGCGCATTTTTTCGCGACCGCTGTCGAATCCGCGTGAGCGCGCGCGTCTTCCTGTTGCAAGCCCGGTGCACCTCTCGCGCCGGGCCGGACAGAAGGACCTAAGCGCATGACTACCCCTGCCTCTCCGCTTGCCGCCCCCTACCCACGCGCCGCGCGCATCGCCGCTCTGGCCGGATTGCTCTGGAGCCTGTTTGGCGCGTGGCAGTTCGTCCGCCAGACTTTCACCGACGAGGCAGGGCTGATCGCAGGGGGAATGACGCCCGAACAGGCGCAGCTCTATGCCGCATTGCCCGTATGGATGGCGGCGGTTTTCGCGATCGGCACGCTCGGCGGGGTGCTCGGCGCGGTGCTGCTGCTTGCGCAGCGGCGGGCGAGCATCGCGGTGCTGGCGGTATCGCTCGCCGCCTATCTCGCGCTATGGGCGGGGGATGCGCTGCTCGGGGTGTTTGCAGTCTTCGGCACACCGCAGGTAGTGGTGTTGAGCATCGTCGTGCTCGTCGCAGCGGGTCTGCTATGGCTCGCCCAGCGCCTCGCGGCGAAGGGCATGCTCGTCTAGCCCATCTCGTGCGCGCCGGGGCGCTGACGCGGGCGGTAGACGGGGCCGAAGCCCATCAGCGCCGCGCCGGCCAGCGGTAGCGCGATCACCCACCAGCGTATGCCGGAGAGCGAATCCGGGCTGGTGATGGTCAGCCCCGCAGTCGCGCCGAGGCCTGCGCAGATCGCCAGCACGCCGATGACGGCGCGCAGGCGCGGCACGGTTCGCCCGCCGCGCACGGGGCCGAAGCTGCGCTCGTGGCGCGCGAAGATGCCGATCAGCGGGAGCAGCGCGAAGATGTAGACAGCGATCCACACGGGCCGCGTCACCCACCACTCGCCCGTCCCTGGCACCGGACCGAGGCCCCAGCCCCCCAGCAAGAGCCAGTCGACCGTCATCACCAGCACGAAGGCGGTGAGGTGCCACAGGTAGACGGTCATGATCATCCCGTTCATCAGCACCGTCGCGGTCCAGAGGCTCACGTTCGCGAGCATCCGCCGCCCGGCACTCTCCAGCGCCAGCACCAGCCCCACCTGCACGCCGCCCAGCGCGAGCAGCGCCAGCGTCGGCGGTAGCGAGTTGGAGAAGCCTCCGGGCGCCGAGACCATCGCCACCGGATAGAAGCCGAACACGGTGATGTTCACGAGAATCGCCAGCGACACCGCGAAGAAGCCCCAGGCGAATAGCGGGCGCTCGAACTTGCCCGCCCGCCATGCAAAGCCAAGCTGGTGGATGGCGAGGAACACCCACAGGAAATTGGTGAAATTGACGTAAGGCACCTTGGCCGTGAAGGTCAGCCAGTCGGTCAGCATCGCAAGCGGCACGAACAATGCGACGCTGCCCCACCCGAGCCGGGTCCAGAGGCGCTGCGCCAGGGGCGTGAAGGCAGTCACCAGCAGGTAGACCGCAAGGAACCACACCGGGATCAGCGCGGCCTCGGTCGCCATGCGGATCTGGCTGCGCGGCAGGCCGACCTGGGTCATCACCACCGCCAGCCCCGCCCACAGCAGGAGCACCGGGAAGGTCGGCGTGATGAGGCGCTGCACCCGGCTCGCCAGCCAGTCGCGGTAGACGCCGGCTTGATCGGCGGCGGCCTTGCGCGTGGTCGCCTCCCAGCTCACCTGATTGGCATAGCCGCCGACGAGGAAGAACACCGGCATCACCTGGAAGCCCCAGGTGAGCCAATGCGCCCAGTCGGCCACCGATAGCAGATCGCCGCGCCGCAGCTCGCCCGCGGCATCAATGTAAAGCCCCGCCATCAGCCAGTGGCCGACCACCACAGCCATGATCGAGATCGCGCGCAGGAAATCGACCCAGCGGTTGCGCTCGGGCGGGGTCATCACCGCCAGCTCGCGCGCCTTGCTCCACATCCGCAGCATAATCCGACCCCTGTTTGCCCCACGCGTGGCATCGCCTTCGCGCACGGCTTATCAGGTAGTTCTTAGCAGCCGATTGCCAAGAGGCCGCTAGAACGGTGCGCAGGCCACAGCGCGATTGCCCCTTCGTCCCCACGCTGATAGGGGCGCGCGCAAGCATACCCAAGGAACCTCTCGCCATGCCCCAGAAAGTCGTCCTCGCCTATTCGGGCGGTCTCGATACCAGCGTCATCGCCAAGTGGCTGAGCGTGGAGCGCGGGCTCGAGGTGGTGACCTTCACCGCCGACCTCGGGCAAGGCGAGGAAATCGAACCCGCGCGCGCCAAGGCCCGGGCGATGGGCATTCCCGACGATCACATCTTCATCGAGGACGTGCGCGAGGAATTCGTCCGCGATTTCGTCTTCCCGATGATGCGCGCCAATGCCCGCTACGAAGGCGACTACCTGCTCGGCACCTCGATCGCGCGGCCGCTGATCTCCAAGCGCCTCGTCGAGATCGCGCACCAGACCGGCGCCGACTTCATCGCCCACGGCGCGACCGGCAAGGGCAATGACCAGGTGCGCTTCGAGCTCAGCGCCTATGCGCTCGACCCGGACATCAAGGTGATCGCCCCGTGGCGCGAATGGGATCTGACCAGTCGCACCGCGCTGATCGCCTGGGCCG
>NZ_JAMNXL010000096.1 GCF_023653175.1 Erythrobacter sp.
AGGACGCCGGGGATAGCCTTGGCGAAGGGGAAGGCCGCGCGCTGGCGGTTATCCCGCAGCCGCTCGACCCGTCGCAGGCGCGCGAACTCATCCCCTATCTGCGTAACGGCGAGAAGCTCGCCCGGCCGACGCTGGGCCAGCGCATCCGGCGCAAGCTGGCGACGCGCATCGCCGGCTATTCAGCAGCTTACGAGGCATGGCGCGTTGACGCCTCGCGCTGGTTCGACCGGCTCGACCTCGCCCCCGATCTTGCCGAGGATATCGGCAGCCGCCGCTGGCTGCGCGGGCTCGGCACGATGGTCGGCCTGGGCGCGGTGGCGCTGGCGTGCTGGCCCGATCTCACCCCGCTCGAAGCCCGTCCCGCGATGCCGCGCGGCGAGGCGGTCGACAGCGAGATGCGCAGCCAGATGATCCTGCCGCTTGCGCTGGGTGCCGACTCTGGCCGCCGGATGGGGCCGACCCAGGCGGTGATTCCGCTCAAGAGCGCGCCCGAGCGGCCGCAGATCCAGATGGTCGTGACCCTCGCGCCGGGTGACAGCTTCGCCTCAATGCTGCGCCGTGCGGGCGTGGCGGGCGAGGATATCGACCGTGCCGCCGCACTGGTCGGTCAGGCGGTGGCGGTGGGCGACATCCAGCCGGGCACCCAGATGGACCTGATCCTCGGCCGCCGCACCGCGCCTGGCCAGCCGCGCCCGCTCGACAGCCTGTCGTTCCGCGCGCGCTTCGATCTCGAACTTGCGCTGACCCGCCCCGGTGTGGGCGAGGTCAATCCTGACGGCACCCCCGTGATCCCCGCCGGGCCGCTCGCGCTCCAGCGCAACGTGATCCGCGTCGACGAGACCCCGCTGCGGTTGCGCGGGGTGGTGGGCTCCAGCCTCTACCGCTCGATGCGCGCCGCGGGCGTCCCAGCGAGCGCGGTGCAGGAATATCTGAAAGCCCTCGACGCGCAGATCGACATGGAGCGCGAAGTCCGCCCGACCGACGAATTCGACATCATCCTCGCCTACCGCCGCGCCGCGACCGGCGAGCGGATGGCGGGGCAATTGCTCTATGCCGGGATCGACCGCAGCGGCAACCCGCGCACCCAGCTGATGCGCTGGGGGAGCGAGGGGCGGTTCTACGAGGCCTCGGGCGTGGGCGAACAGCGCCGCGGGCTGCTGGCCCCGGTGCCCGGCGCGGTCACCTCCAACTTCGGGATGCGCCGCCACCCGATCCTCGGCTACACCCGGATGCACGCCGGGATCGACTTCAAGGCCGGCTACGGCACGCCGATCGTCGCGGTCAGCGATGGCCGCGTTTCCAGCGCAGGCCGCTCGGGCGGGTGCGGCATCCAAGTGCGGCTGGAGCATGGCGGCGGCCTTGCGACCCGTTATTGCCACATGAGCCGAATGGCGGTCGCCCCCGGCATGTCGGTGCGGCGTGGGCAGGTGATTGGCTATGTCGGCTCGACCGGCCTCTCCACCGGCCCGCACCTCCATTACGAGATGTATCGCGGCGGGCGGGTCATCAATCCGGCCACGGTGCAGTTCGTCAGTCGCGCGCTGCTTTCCGGCACCGAGCTGATCGATTTCCGCCGCCAGCTGATCAAGCTGAAGGAGATCGAGGTCGGCGCCGCGCTCAAGGATCTTGCCCCGGCTGAGGGCGAGGTGAAGGAGCCGGTGCGCGAGATCGATAAGGTGGCGGGGCCGACGCCTGCCCCCAAACCGCCGGTGCCGCGCAAGCCGTAACGAGGCCTTGTCGTCGGCCAAGGATTGCGCGTAAGTCTCGCAAGCATGACCGGACATTTCCCCAACACCCGCCTGCGCCGCACCCGCGCGACCGGCTGGAGCCGCGCGTTGCACCGCGAGACCATCCTCACGCCCGCGGACCTGATCTGGCCGCTGTTCGTGACCTCGGGAGAGGGGGTCGAGGAGCCGATCGCGACCTTGCCGGGCGTCTCGCGCTGGTCGGTCGATGGCATCGTCGCCCGCGCGAAGGAGGCGGTGGAACTCGGCATCCCGGTGATCGCGCTGTTCCCCAACACCCCGCGTGAGCTTCGCAGCGATGACGGGGGCGAGGCGCATAATCCCGACAACCTGATGTGCCGCGCGATCCGTGCGATCAAGGATGTCTGCGGGGACTCGATCGGCGTGCTCACCGATGTGGCGCTCGACCCCTATACCTCCCACGGGCAGGACGGGCTGGTGAATGACGCGGGCTATGTCGTGAACGACGAGACCGTCGCCGCACTGGTCGATCAGGCGGTCAATCAGGCCAATGCGGGAGCGGACATCATCGCGCCCTCCGACATGATGGACGGCCGCATCGGCGCGATCCGCCGCGCACTCGAGATGAATGGGCACGCCAATGTCCAGATCATGAGCTACGCCGCCAAATATGCGAGCGCCTTCTACGGCCCGTTCCGCGATGCGGTGGGCAGCGGCGGCTTGCTCAAGGGCGACAAGAAGACCTACCAGATGGACCCGGCCAATGGCGACGAGGCCCTGCGCGAAGTGGCGATGGACATTGCCGAGGGCGCGGATTCGGTGATGGTCAAGCCGGGGCTCGCCTATCTCGACATCGCAGCGCGGGTGAAGGCGGAGTTCGGCGTGCCGGTGTTCGCCTATCAGGTGAGCGGCGAATACGCGATGATCGAGGCGGCGGCGGCGGCGGGCGCGGGGGACCGCGACGCGCTGGTGCTCGAGACGCTGCTGGCGTTCAAGCGCGCCGGGTGCAGCGGCGTCCTCACCTACCACGCCGCCCACGCCGCCCGCCTGCTGAATGGGTGAGGGGGCTCTCGCCACCGCGCGCCTGATCCTGCGTCCCCCGGTGGCGGAGGATCTGCCGTGGCTGCTCGCCGCCATGAACACCGAGAGCGTCATGCGCCATCTCGCCGGGGTGCGCACGGCGCATGAGGTGGAGGAGGGCCTTGCCGCCGACATCGCCGCCTTTGCCGCGCCTGATGGGCACAGGCGCTGGACGGTGTGGCTGCGTGACGCCGAAGAAAGGGTGGGCCGCGTCGGCCTGTTCCACCTCCGCTCCCCCGCCGCTCCGCCCGCCTTGCAGGGCCAGCGCGAGATCGGCTGGACTTTTGCGCAAAGCCATTGGGGCAAGGGCTATGCGACCGAGGCGGCCGAGGGGGCCCTCGGCTTCGCCTTCGGGATGTTGGGCCTGCCCCGCATCTGGTCGCAGACCAGCGAGTCCAACGCAGGCTCGACCCGGATGATGCACCGCCTCGGCTTCACCTTCCGTCCCGAGCTCGGCTATGTCGATCCCGACTATCCGCCGCAGGACAACCCGACGACGGTGTGGTCGCTGGATGCGCCACCCCGGAAACCATGACGCCAGAGTTCCGCCACGACACCGCCCGTCTGACCCTGTGCGACTGGCGCGAGGATGACTGGCCGGAGTTCTGGCGCGTTACCAACACGCCCCCGGTGATGCGCTGGCTCGGCGGGGTGCTGGACGAAGCCGGACGCGGCGCTGCCCGCGCGCGGATCGAGAGCTACCGGGCCGATTACGGCCACACCTTCTGGGTCGTCGAACGGCGCGAGGACGGCGCGCTGCTCGGATTCTGCGGGCTCAAGCGCTCGAACCAGCCGGGCGGGCCGCAGGGAATGATGGAGGTCGGCTGGCGCCTGCGCGAGGATGCCTGGGGCAAGGGCTATGCCCGGGAGGCGGCTGCGGCGTCGCTGGCGCTCGCCTTCGGCCGCTTCGCGGCTGGCGAGGTGATCGCGCTGACGGTGGCGCGCAACACCGCCAGCTGGGGGCTGATGGCGCGGCTCGGGATGGCGCGGCGCGAGGATCTCGACTTCGACAGCGCCGATTTCGACGCCGAAAACCCGCGCATCATCGCCTATTCCATCGCGCGCGAGGTATGGGAAGCGGCGTGACGGCACCCGTGCTCACCACCGGGCGACTGATCCTGCGCCAGATCGACGAGGACGACCTCGATCCGCACATGACGCTGCTCAACACGCCCGCGGTGATGCAAGATCTCGGCGGGGTGCAGCCGCGCGAAGTGATCGCCGCCAAGCACGCCGCCGCCCGCGCCAGTTTCGCCGCGCATGGCTTCGGCTTCATGATCATGGAGGAGCGCGCGACCGGAGCGATGGTCGGCCATTGCGGGCTGCGCCATGTCGCCCACCCGCTCGCGCCCAACCCGCAAGACTTCGAGATCGGCTGGCTGGTGCGCGAGGATCGCTGGCGGCGGGGCTATGCCCACGAGGCGATGCGCGCGGTTCTCGATTGGGGTTTTGCCACCCACGGCGCCCCCCGGATCGTCGCCATCACCATCGAAAACAATGTCGGCAGCTGGCGGCTGATGGAGAAACTGGGCATGATTCGCGCGCCCGAGCTTGATTTCAACGATCCGGCAATGCCACCCGCGTATAACCCGGCGATCCAATACGGGATCACGCGCGGGCAATGGGCACGCGGGGGCAATGGGGACCGAAGCCTTGACTGACGACATTTCTGCCGCGCCCGGCGCGAGCCCGCGCCGCTGGCTGTTCGCGGTGATGATCCTGACGGGCAGCTTCCTGCTGTTCCTCGTGCAGCCGCTGGTCGCGCGTCTCGCGCTGCCGCGCCTCGGCGGGGCGCCCAATGTCTGGAACAGCGCGATGCTGGTCTACCAGGCGCTGCTGCTGGGCGGCTATGCCTATGCCCATGCGCTGTCGCGCCTCGCGGTCGGGCGGCAGGCGCTGATCCATCTGGCGCTGCTGGTTGCCGCCGCCTTCACGCTACCCATCGCGCTTCCGGCGATCGCTCCGCCCGAGGCGGGGCAGGAGGCTTTGTGGGTGCCCTACCTGTTCCTGCTGACCATCGGCCCGGTGTTCTTCGTCGTCTCGGCGCAGGCCCCGTTGATGCAGCAATGGTTCGCCGCGCACCCGCGCGCGGGCGATCCCTATCCGCTCTATGCCGCCTCCAACCTCGGGAGCTTTGCCGGCCTGCTCGCCTATCCGCTGCTGGTCGAGCCGGTGCTGCCCCTGGGCGAGCAGAGCCGATACTGGGCCGCGGGCTACGGCGCGCTGGTGGTGCTGGTGGCGCTGGTCGGCCTCGCCCGCCGCACAGCACCCGCCCCGGCGGTGATCGCCGCCGCTGCGACGACCGCCGCAGAGCCCGCCCCCGGGGCCAGGCGCATCCTGACATGGCTGGCGCTCTCGGCGGTGCCTTCGGGGCTGATGCTCTCGACCACCACCCACCTCACCACCGATATCTTCGCGATGCCGCTCCTGTGGGTGATCCCGCTCGGGCTCTACCTTCTGTCCTTCAGCCTCGCCTTTGCCGAGAAGCGCGGCCTTGCGGGCGCCATGACCGTCATCGCTCCGGTGGTGATCGCGGCGGCTGGCGCTCTCGCAATGCTCGGCTCCTCGCGCCCGAGCATGCTCGCGGTCGCGGCGAGCCTGATGCTGCTGTTCGTGGTCGCGGTGGCGCTCCACGCGCGGCTTTACGAGGATCGGCCGGAGCCTGCGCGCCTCACCCAGTTCTACCTCGTGATGTCGGCGGGCGGCGTGCTCGGCGGGCTGTTCACCGCGCTGATCGCGCCGCTGGTGTTCGACTGGACGTGGGAACACCCTCTGCTGATCCTCGCGGCGGCCGCGCTGCTGCCGCTGGGCACCTGGTCGGGACTCCTCGCCAGGCTGTTCCCGAGCGAGCAGGGCGCGCGGCTCGGCATCATCGCGCTGCTCTTCGCGCTGTTCATCGGCGCGCTGCGGCTGTTCGATCGCTCGATGCTGAACGACGAGTGGGGCGTCATCGACCTCGCGATCTTCGCCGCGCTGATCGTTGCCGCGGTGCTGCTCGCGGCGCGGCGCTGGGCCTTCGTCGCCGCCTGCGCCGCGCTGATCGCTGCGTTGGGCGCGATGGTGCAGGCGCAGACCAGCTTTGCGGGGCTGCGCAGCCGGAGCTATTTCGGGATCTACACCGTGCGTGACGGGACCGATGACCTCAGGCAACTGATCCACGGCACCACGCTCCACGGGGTGCAGCGATTGGACGCGGGCAAGATCCTCGAGCCGACCACCTATTACGGCCGCGAGGCGGGGGTGGGTCTGGCGCTCGCAAAGGCTCCGGCGATGTTCGGCGAGGGGGCGCGGATCGGCGTCGTCGGGCTCGGCGTCGGCACGCTCGCCTGCTACAAGCAGCCGGGGCAGAGCTGGACCTTCTTCGAGATCGACCCGGCGGTGCTCGAGTATTCGACCCGCGGGCAGTTCACCTTCATGCAATCCTGCGCGCCGGAGGCCCCGACGATCATCGGCGACGCGCGGTTACAGCTGGAAAAGCTTCCGGCGGGGAGCTTCGACATTCTGGTGGTCGACGCCTTCTCCTCGGACGCGATCCCGCTCCATCTGATGACCAGGGAGGCGCAGGAGGGCTATTTCCGCACCCTCGCGCCTAACGGCCTGCTGCTGATGCACATCTCCAACCGCTTCATCCGGCTCGAGCCGGTGCTGGCGGCCTTGGCCAAGGAGGGCAAGCTGGCATCTGCCGTGCGGATTGACAGCCCCTCGGGCAAGGGCCTGACCGGATCGACCTGGGTGGCGATGTCGCGCGATCCGGCGCAGCTGAAGGCGCTCACCGCCGACGGCAAGTGGCGTCCACTCGCCCCGCCGGCGGCCGAGGTGTGGCGCGACGACTATGCCTCGATCCTGCCGCATCTGATCTGGAAGAATTTCCACTGAGGGGAGAGCAAATGAACCGTCCAGGCGTCAACATCATCCCGATCCACGGCAAGACGCCGAAGATCCACGAGACCGCCTTCATCGCTCCCGGCTGCACGATCATCGGCGATGTCGCAATCGGCGAGGGCTCGTCGATCTGGTACAATTGCGTGCTGCGCGCCGACGTATTCTCGATCCGCATCGGCGCGCGCACCAATGTGCAGGACGGCTCGGTGCTCCACTGCGATCCGCCACGCCCGGGCGACCCCGAGGGCTCGCCGCTGATGATCGGCGATGATGTGCTGATCGGCCACATGGCGATGGTGCACGGCTGCACGATCCACGACCGCGGCTTCGTCGGCCTCGGTGCGATCGTGATGAACAAGGCGGTGATCGGCAGCGACGCGATGCTCGCGGCGGGCGCGATGCTGACCGAGGGCAAGGTGATGGAGCCGCGCGAGCTGTGGGGCGGGCGTCCGGCGAGGAAGATGCGTGATCTCGACGAGGGCGCGATCATGGGAATGCGGATCGGAACGGCGCATTATGCCGAGAACGCCAAGCATCACGCGGCGGCGGTGGCGGCGGCGCTCAAGTAATGGCGCGGCCTCCGGCGCTCTTGCCGGATGCGGAGGCGCTGCGGGGGCGGATTGGCGCCGACGGGCGTCTCGCCGTCAGGGTCACGGCCGGGGCGCGCGAGGATTCGGTGACGCTCTTCGATGAAGCCGTGCTGGTGAAGGTCCGCGCGCCGGCAGACAAGGGCGCTGCCAACGAGGCAGTGATCTCGGTGGTGGCGCGGGCACTCGGACTGGCGCCCTCGCGGGTGAGATTGTTGCGCGGCGCGGCTTCGCGGGAGAAGCTGCTCGCGGTGGAGCTCTAGCGCTCGACCGCGAAGGCAAGGCCCCACAGCGCCAGCGCGGCAAATGCCGCCAGCCCCGCAGCCCACAGCGGCGCGATCAGGCACAGCCCCCCGCCCACCGCCGCGCCCAGTGCAAGAGCGCTCCACAGCAACCCGTAGCCGCGGGTCGATTCGAGCGGCGCGCCCGCCAGCCGGCCTGCGATCCCCTGCCCGAAGCGCACCAGCGCGCCGGTCATGTATGTGACGCCGACCGTCACCTCGCCGTCGCGGACGAAGACATTGTTGGCGAGGCCCATCGCCATGGCCGCGAGGCCGAGGAAGAGCACCGGGAGCCCCGCCACCAGCAGTCCCGCGCCGCCCGTCAGCAGCAGGGCGACCAATCCGAGCAACACGCGCTTGTGTCGCCCCGCAAAGCGCCGGCCTACCATCGCGCCGCCGGTCACGCCTGCGAGGAACGCCGCGATCAGCGCCAGCGGGGCGAGTGCCAAGGCGGGGGAATGAACCAGCTCAACCCCCATCCGCGTGGTGTTGCCCGACATGAAGGAGGTGAAATAACCTCCCGCCACCACGAATCCGGTCGCATCCACCAGCCCCGCCAGCGCGGCCAGCCCGAGGGCGAGGCGTTGGCGCGCAGGGTCGTAGCGGTGCATCTTATGCGGGGTTCGGCTGCTTCATGTAGCGCATCATGTAGCCGACATAATCGATCTTGCCGAGCGCCACGCCCTCGGCGCGCAGGATCGCATAGGCGGCCATGAGGTGAAAATAGAACTGCGCCGTCGCCCAGTCGCGGCAATATTCGTGCGCCTGCATCGCGAAGGTCATGCCGTTGGGAAGCGTGAACTCGACCATGTCGCCGCTCGCCGGCCAGGTGGCGGGATCGGTGTTAGCGACCAATTCGCGCGCGGCGGTGATGCGGGCGTGCGCCTCGGCGAAGGTGGTGATGTCGCTGTCGTCGGAGGCGGCCCCTGCGTTCCCCAAGCGGTTGAGCGCGGTCACCACCTGATCAAGCGTGAAGCGGATCTGGGTCGCGAGCGGGAACATGTCCTCGGCCAGTCGCGCCTGGAGCAGCGCCTCGCCCTTCTCGTGGGTTCCCGCCTTGGTTACGATGTGATCGAGCGTGCCGAGCATATTGGCATAGGTGGCAAGGGCGGCGGTGGCGTAGGACATTGCTTCTCTCTCCGGTTGCTATTTGCAACCTATTTGCGGCACGCGCGGCCCTGCGTCAATCCTTGATCAGCCCCCTGAGCGTTTCCAACCTGTCCGCCTCGTGCGCGGGCTTGTCCCAGCGGATGCGGTGGATGCGGGGGAAGCGCATGGCAAGGCCGCTCTTGTGGCGCTTGCTGGTGTGGACCGAATCGAACGCGACCTCGAACACCAGCGCACGCGCCACCTCGCGCACCGGGCCGAACTTGTTCAGCGTGTTCTGGCGCACGAAGCGGTCGAGCTTCTTCAGCTCCTCGTCGGTGAAGCCCGAATAGGCCTTGCCGACGGGGAGCAGCTCCGCGCCTGCATCCGGATCGCCGTCCCAGCAGCCGAAGGTGAAGTCCGAATGGAAGCTCGACCGCTTGCCGCTCCCGCGCTGGGCATACATCACCACGCAATCCACAAGCAGCGGATCGCGCTTCCACTTGTACCACAGCGCGACCTTGCGGCCCGCGACATAGGGGCTCTCGCGGTGCTTGAGCATCAGCCCCTCGATCGCCTCGTCGCGCGCCGTGTCGCGGATCGCGGCGAGCGCCGCGAAGTCCGGTGCCTCGACCAGCTGCGAGAGGTCGAAGTGGCTGGCGGGGAGGCGCGGCATCAGCGCCTCCAGAGTTGCGCGGCGCGACTTCCACGGGGCCTGGCGCCAGTCCGTCCCTTCGAGCAGCAGCACATCGTAGAGCCGCACGAAGGCGGGGTAATCGCGCAGCATCGCCTTGGCGACGGTCTTGCGCCCGAGCCTTTGCTGGAGCGCATTGAAACTCGCCGCGCCCCCGGCCGCGCCGCCCTGCGTGACCCCTCGCACCAGCAGCTCGCCATCGAGCACCGCGTCGATCGGCAGCACGTCGAGGAGTTCGGGAAAGGTCGCGGAAATATCGTCGCCCGAGCGCGAATAGACCCGCGTCATGCCGCCCGCCCTGACCAGCTGCACCCGGATCCCGTCCCACTTCCACTCGGCGGCGTAGTCGGCAAGGTCGACCTCGCCGTCCTCGAGCGGGTGGGCGAGCATGAAGGGGCGGAAGCGCGGGGTGTGGGCGAGGTCTGGCACCGGGCCGCCCCTCGCTCCCCAGGCGAACAGCTCGGCATAGGGGGGGCTGAGCGCGTGCCAATATTCTTCGACCTCCTCGACCGCCACTTCGAAGGCCATCGCGAAGGCGGTCTTGGCGAGGCGGGCCGAGACGCCGACCCGCATCCCCCCGGTGGCGAGCTTGATCAGCGCATAGCGGCCCTTGGCATCGAGCCGGTCGAAAAGCGCGGGAAGTTCTTTGGAGGCTGTCGCGCGGGTGAGCGCCGCAAGACGCTCGACCACTTCGGCCAGCGACAGATCGGGCAGCGGCGCGGTGTCCTCCGGTTCGGGCCACAGCAGACTCGCTGTCTCGGCCGTATCGCCGACAAAATCGCGGCTCAGCGCCCACAGCACGGGATCGACCCGCTCCATCATCAGATTGCGGACCGTCGAGGACTTCACCGCGGGGAAATCGAGCCCGTCGGTCAGTGCGGCGAGCGCCCAGCCGCGGTCGGGATCGCGGGCGCCGCGCAGATACGCAGCGATCAGCGCGAGCTTGCGGTTGCGGCTGGTGGTGTAGACCAGCGCATCGAGCAGGGCGGCGAATTCCTCCATCAGGCCCAGCCCCCTGAACGCCCCGCCCGTTCATTGCGCGGCCACATAAATTCGCTAGAGGGCTCTGCTGACATTCGTGTCAGCCCAGTTGCCAACAAGGAAACCGCTCCATGAAGTTTGCGCCTCTTGCCGCCCTCGGTCTTGCTCTTGCCGCCGTGACCGCACCTGCCGCCGCACTCGCGCAGGATACCGCCACCCCCGCGCCCGCGCCGGCCTTCACCATCGACACCCCGATCGAGACGCTGATGGCGGACGAGCGCGCCAAGGCGGTGGTGACTGCGAATTTCAACGGGCAGGACATCACCCTGCACCCGGCCTACGAGCAGTTCAAGTCGCTGAGCCTCAAGGCGCTCGCCCCCTTCTCGCAGGGGCTGATCACCGAGGACATGCTGGCAAAGATCGCCGCCGGGCTGGCGGAAATCAAGTAAACGCAAGTGAACGGGGGCGGGGGTGCCAATCATCCTCGCCTCAATCATCCTCGTCCTCGTACCCCACCAGCGCCAGCGCGCGGGCGCGGCGCTGGTTCAGCTCGCACCAGCGCAGCAGCGCTTCCTCGCGGCCGTGGGTGATCCAGGTCTCTTGCGGATTCACCTGCTGAATCGTGCGGGTGAGTTCGGTCCAGTCGGCATGGTCGGAGATCACCAGCGGCAACTCGACCCCGCGCTGGCGGGCGCGCTGGCGGACGCGCATCCAGCCTGACGCCATTGCGGTCACGGGTTCGGGCAGGCGGCGGCTCCAGCGGTCGGTGAGGGCTGACGGCGGGGCCATCACGATGCTCCCTCGCATCTGATCCTTGGTCGCATCGCTCACCAGCCGCAGATCACCCAGCATCACGCCGTGTTCCTCATAAAGCCGGCACATTGCCTCCATCGCGCCGTGGAGCCAGATCGTCTCGCTGTGCCCGGCCGCCCGCAGCTCCGCGATCACCCGCTGCGCCTTGCCCAGCGCATAGGCGCCGACGAGGATGCAGCTGTCGGGGTTCTGCGCGCGCGCTTCGAGCAGCTTGCCGATCTCCTCGGCGATGGGGGGGTGGGTGAAGACCGGCAGACCGAAGGTCGCCTCGGTGATGAAGATGTCGCAGGGGGTGACTGCGAAGGGCGGGCAGGTCGGATCTGCGCTGCGCTTGTAGTCGCCGGTGATGATGACCCGCTCGCCCGCGTGTTCCAGCAGGATCTGTGCCGAGCCGAGCACGTGGCCGGCGGGAAGGAAGGTCGCCGTCACGCCGCCGCCGATGTCGATGCGCTCGCCATACTCCGCCGGAGAGGCGCCTTCGCGGGTCTGGTAGCGCAACTCCATGATCGCGAGCGTCGCAGGCGTGGCGATGGTGATGCCGTGCCCGCCGCGCGCATGATCGGCATGCCCGTGTGTCACCAGCGCACGCGGCACGGGGCGCGAGGGATCGACCCAGGCGTCGGCGGGGACGATGTTGATGCCGTGACGCTCGGGCCGGATCCAGGAGAAGGGCGGGGCGGTCATGGGGGAGATACGGGAATCGGGTGGTTTGAGTTCCGTGCAATTCCCACCCCCAGCCCCTCCCGCAGGCGGGAGGGGAGCATCAGCGCCAACCAGTCCCCCTCCCGCTTGCGGGAGGGGTTAGGGGTGGGCAAGTGGCTCAAGCGGTGCGAGGCGGCCCCAGCAGTTTTCCTCGCTGAACATATGCGTGGGGGTGAGAGTGCCGTCGGGGCCTCTGGAATAGGTCGGCTGGCACAGGATCGCGTAGCCATTGTTGAAGAAGATCAGCAGCACCCCGCTCGGATTGCGCGGAAAGCTGGCGGGATCGCGGGTCTTGCCCAGACAGTCGGGCGCGCCATTGGATGCCATCGAGCGGGTGAAGAGCCAGGTGCCTTCCTCCTTCTGCTCGGTGCGCCAGGTCTTGTCGATCCGTTCCTCGCCGCTCTCGACCCGGCCCGTGCCGTCGGCGTTGAAGTGCCACACCTCGGTGCATTCGGGCTTGCCGTCCGCGCCCTTCTTGGTGGCGCTCATGCGCCAGCTGCCGGACTGGACAGGCCGTTCGGCTGAATCCGCGGCCAAGTCCTTGTCATCTTGCGCGGCGACGGCGGAGGCGCTCAAAAGCACCCCCGCCGCCGCCATTGTCGTCAAACCGAAGCGCATCAGCCCTCGTCGGTCTCGGTCGCGGGCTTCTTGGCAGAAGCGCCCTTCTTCATCGAGACCTTCTTGGCCGGCTTCACCTTGGGCGGGGCCGGGGTCATCTCGAAGATCGGCTTGTTGTCCTTGATGCTGACATGCACCTCGCCACCCTCGGCCAGCTTGCCGAACAGCAGTTCCTCGGCGAGCGGCTGCTTGATCTTTTCCTGGATCAGGCGGGCCATCGGACGGGCGCCGTAGAGCTTGTCATAGCCCTTGTCGGCCAGCCAGCTCCTCGCGTCGCTGTCGAACTGGATGTGGACGTTCTGTTCGGCCAGCTGCAGTTCGAGCTGGAGGATGAACTTGTCGACCACGCGGGCAACGATGCTCTTGCCGAGATAGGCGAAGGGCACGATCGCATCGAGACGGTTGCGGAATTCGGGGGTGAACATCTTCTTCACCGCCTCGTCGCCCGCGTCCTGCTTGCTGACGTCGCCGAAGCCGATGCCCTGCCGCGCCATGTCGGCAGCGCCCGCATTGGTGGTCATGATCAGCACCACGTTGCGGAAATCGACCGTCTTGCCGTGGTGGTCGGTGAGCCGCCCGTTGTCCATCACCTGGAGGAGGATGTTGAAGAGGTCCGGGTGGGCCTTCTCGATCTCGTCGAGCAGCAGCACGCAATGCGGGTTCTGGTCGACGGCATCGGTGAGCAGCCCGCCCTGATCATAGCCGACATAGCCCGGAGGCGCGCCGATCAGGCGGCTGACCGAGTGGCGCTCCATGTATTCGGACATGTCGAAGCGCTTGAGCTCGATCCCCATGATGGTGGCGAGCTGGCGCGCGACCTCGGTCTTTCCGACGCCGGTGGGGCCGCTGAACAGGAAAGAGCCGATCGGCTTGTCGGGATCGCGCAGGCCCGCACGCGAGAGCTTCATCGCGGTCGACAGGCGCACGATCGCATCGTCCTGCCCGAACACCACGTGCTTGAGATCGCGCTCGAGGTTTTCCAGCGCCTTCTTGTCGTCCTTGCTGACCGACTTGGGGGGGATGCGCGCCATCGTCGCGATCACCAGCTCGATCTCGCGTGCGGTGATGGTCTTCTTGCGGCGGCTTGGCGGCACCAGCATCTGCATCGCGCCGACCTCGTCGATCACGTCGATCGCCTTGTCGGGCAGCTTGCGGTCATTGATGTAGCGCGCCGAGAGCTCGACCGCGGTCTTGATCGCGTCGGGGGTGTACTTGACCTTGTGGTGATCCTCGAAGGCGGTGCGCAGACCCTTGAGGATCTTGATCGTGTCCTCGATGGTCGGCTCGTTCACGTCGATCTTCTGGAACCGGCGCAGCAGGGCGCGGTCCTTTTCGAAGTGGTTGCGGAATTCCTTGTAGGTGGTCGAGCCGATG
>NZ_JAMNXL010000097.1 GCF_023653175.1 Erythrobacter sp.
CCCCGCTCGCTTTTCCAACGGCGCGGTCTCGTGAGGAAGCTGGGCCCCGGGTCAAGCCCGGGGCGGGGGAAGAGGCATCAATGCACGAAGCGGGCGACCACATCCCTGTAGGAGCGCGAAACCTTCACCTCTGCGCCGCTGTCCAGCACGAGGAAGCATTCGCCGTTGGTGTGGGGCTTCACCTGCCGCACCAGATCGAGGTTGACGATCGTCGAGCGGTGGACGCGCTGGAACTTCCTCGGATCCAGACGGCGCTCGAGGTCCTTCATCGTCTCGCGCAGCACCAGCGAATTGTCGCCGGTGGAGATGATCATGTAATCGCCCGCAGCCTCGATATGCTCGATCGTGTCGACTTCCACACGGAAGATCTGGCCGCGGTCCTTGACGTTGATGAGCTTTTCGAAGCGGTCGGCGCTTTCGGCCGCCGGGGTGGTGGTCTCGACGAAATCGGCAGCGCGTTCGGGCGCGATTTCCGAGAGCACTTCGAGCAATTGCCCGGCATCCTCGGACGACTTCTTCTCGGCAAGGCGCTGGCGCACGCGTTCGATCGTGTCGGCAAGCTTCTGTTCGTCGACCGGCTTCATCAGGTAGTTGACGGCATTGGCCTCGAAGGCGCGGATCGCGTGTTCTTCGTAAGCCGTGACGAAGACGAACAGCGGCGGTTCGATCTCCATCACGCCCTTGACCACGCTGAAGCCGTCGAAGCCGGGCATCTGGATGTCGAGGAAGACGAGATCGGGCTTCTCTGTCTTGATCTTGCGGATCGCCTCGCGGCCATTGGCGCAGGTGTCGATGATCTCGACGTCCTCGAACGGCTCGAGCCGCAGCTGGAGGCCCTGGATCGCGAGTTTCTCGTCGTCGACGAGGATGGTTCTGATGGTCATGCGGTTGTTCCGATGGTTCTTTGGGGGGGGTTGAGGGGGACGATATTGTCGCTCCCGCCCGCGGCATTCCCGATGTCTGTCACGGCGGGTGCTGCCTCTTCCCCGGCTCTGTCGGCGCGGGTGAAGGGAATTTCGATCAGCACGGTGAAGCCGCCCCCAGCTTCGGACTTGGTTTCGAAAAGGTGGCTGTCGCCATAGGCCTGGCTCAAGCGATTGCGGATATTGGCGAGGCCGACGCCGGTCGAGACCGGGCGCCCGGGCACGGGCGGCGCGGCGGGATCACGGGGGCTGTCGTCCGCCCCCGGCCCCGTATCCTCGACCGTCAGCCGCAGCCTGTCACCGATCACGCGCGCAGTCAGCGCGATCTGCGCGCCTTCCTCCTGTGAGCTGACGGCGTATTTGATCGCATTTTCGACCAGCGGTTGCAGCAGCATGGCCGGAAGCTGCGCCGGCAGTGCGGCGTCCTCGATCTCGAACCGGGTGCGCAGGCGTTCCTCGAAGCGCATCCGTTCGATGTCGAGATAGAGCTGCAAGGTCTCGATCTCCTGCGCGAGAGTGACCTGGCTCCCGGGCTCGGCGATCAGTGTGTGCCTGAGAAACCCAGAAAGCCGCGTCAGCATCGCGTTGGCAGGCTCGGTCTGCTTCAAGAGCACCAGCGTCGAGATCGAGTTCAGCGTGTTGAACAGGAAGTGCGGGTTGAGCTGATAGCGCAGCATGGCGAGCTGCGCGGCGGTGGCCTGCGCCTCGAGCCGCTCGAGCCGGTCGGCCTGCTGTTCCACGGTGAGAAAGAAGTTGATCGCGTAATAGAGCGCGCTCCACCCCCCGAGCAGCGTCAGCGGCAGATACAGGAGCCCGATCAACCTTTGCGCAAACGTCGTGTCGCGGGTGGCGGCGTAATAGACACCCTGCACCCAAGTGTCGATCGAGGCGTGGAGCAGCACCGCAAAGAACAGCACCACCGCGGTCAGCCCCCAGGTCACCAGCGGCTGCTGGTGGATCAGCTGCCGATAGATCACCGAGAGGATCAGGCTGATCGAGAAGCCGGTGATGGTCGTCACCAGAATCAGCGCGAGGATGTCGAAGGGCTGCTGGTTGGCGAGCGCCGAGACCGCGCGCAGCAGGAACGCCGCGCCCCAGCCCGCCAGCTGGAGGTTCCAGAACGCCCGGTTCTTGCTCGCGAAGAACGGCGCCGCCTGGATCTGGAGCACTGCCATAACGCGCAGGGTCTAACTCATTTCGTCGCAGAGGGCACTTCTATTCGGGCGCGCCGCCGTGCCCGCGAAACGCTTCAACGCTTGGCACGAGGCAGGACGCCGCCCGCAGGGTCAATCTCGCGGCGGAAATGCTTCGCCCAATCGGCCCGGCCCTCGGCAGCCAATGCCGTGCGGACCAGCGGGACTTCGGCCTCCATATTCTCGGCGCGCTCGTCCCAGCCATCATGGGTGACGCGCAGCTTGAGCCCGGCGTCGTATTTCTTGCCCCAGCGGGTCATGAAATCGGCGCCTGCGGCCGGATCATGGCCGGCGTTGGCGAGCAGCCAGGGCACCAGCCGGTCGGCCTCGCGCTCGATCCGGCGCACGTTCTTCGCGCTCCTCCCGTTGCGATCGAGCCAGGCGTCGTGGCCGAGCACGTTGTGCGCCAGTTCGTGCGCGACCAGCGCGGCGAAGACCGGCTCTTCATAGCCGAAGGCGGGCGAGCCCATCCCGAAGATCACCCGCGTCCCGTTGGCAAAGGCGCGGTGTTCGGCGGCGTAGAGGTCGAAGCGGGTGGCGCAGACCGCGACCGGGGTGACGCGCGCCTCGGTGCCGTCGGCAAAGGCGATGGTGATGCCGCCGTGTTCGGCCAGCGTGGCGTCAATATGATCATGCGCGCGGGTGGTGCGCTCCCAAGCCATCGGCGGCGTGGCGGGCCATTCATTGGGGTCGAAGCCTTCAAGCCGGACAATCTCGCGGTTGCGCGCAAAGGCCCCCGACAGCGCGGCGGGAGAGCCCGCAGCGGCGGCGTTGACCGCGAAATCGCCCGCAAGGCCCAGCGCGGCACGGGCGACATCGGGCCCGCCATAGCTCGCCATGTCCTGCACCTGAAGGCCGATGCTCGGGATCACCACCGGGCAGAAGGCGGCATTGGCCCGGGCGAGGCGCCATCCGGCGTCCTGCAAGCGCTGGTTCGCGTCCTGATAGCGCCCGATCGCAGCGCGTTCGGCGGCGTAGTCGATCGCGGGCGGCGCCTCCGGGGCAGGCACTGCGGGCGAGGCCGCGAGCAGTGCGGCAAGCATGAGGGCGCGCATGCGTCGCCCCCCTCAGCCCGCGGTGTCGGCGGCGGCGAGCGCTTCCTTGAGCTTCTCGTAGCCCACCGCCCCGCCGATCGGTGTCTTGCCCGCAATCCATGCCGGCGTGCCGGTGAAGCCGAGCGCGCGGGCCTGTTCGAGGTTCCTGGCGATCTCGTTGGTCACCGCCGGGGAGGCCGCATCGCGCTGCGCCTGCGCCATGTCGAGCCCGGCCGCCTTGGCCGCAGCATCGATATCGTTCATCTTGAACATCGCATCGTGGAAGGCGGGATACTTGCCCTGGATCCCTGCGGCGAGCGCCATGCGCGAGGCAGCGTCCGAGCCTTCGAAGATCGGCCATTCGCGAATTACCACCTTGAGGTCCGGATCCTCGGCCACCAACCGCTTCACGTCCTTGAGGCTCGCCTCGCAATAGGGGCACTGGTAATCGGTGAACTCTACCAGCACGCGGCTGCCCTTGGGATTGCCGAGGACGACGCCGGGGAATTCCTCGAACACTTCACCGCCCATTTTGGCGAGCCGCTTGGCCGCTTCCTGTTCCTCGTAGGCCGCCGCCATCTCGGGCAGCAGTTCCGGGTGCGAGAGCAGATAGCTGCGCGTGCGGTTGTCGGCGAGGCCCGATCCCGACCACGCCGCCGCGCCCAGAAAGCCGAAAGTCAGCGCCAGCAGCGCGGTCAGCAGCGTGTTGCGCAGGCTAGAGGGTGCGTCGGTGGACATGGTGGCTTTCGTGATTAGCGGAAGGGCTGGCGGCAGCCTAGCGCCGGTTCTTCACGCGTTCCAGTTCGGCGCGCGCTTCGAGCGCGACATCCTGCGCGCGGATCCAGTCGGGCGAGCCATAGGGCAGATAGGCCTCGGCGGCCTGCGCATTGGCGAGCGCTTGCGGGTACTGACGGTTCATCACCTGCACCTCGGCGCTGGCGAGCCGCGCGCGCGGGATGTCGCCGCGCGCTTCATAGACCACGCCGAGCTGATACCAGGCGAAGGGGTTGTAGCGGTCCTTCTGCACCGAAGCGCGCAGCACGCCCTCGGCCTCGGCGAAATTGGCCGGGTCTTCGGTGGCGATCAGGGCATGGCCGAGCAGGCCTGCAATCAGCGGGTGGGCGAGCGTCAGGTCGGTCGCGCGGCGCAGCGGATCGAGCGCATCCTTGGGCCGCCCGCTCTCGAGGAGCACCTGCCCTTTCAGCTCGAGGAACCACGGATTGTCAGGCTCGGCCGCGAGCAGTGCGTCGGTCTCGGCGATCGCCATATCGATGCGCGCGTCCTTGTGATAGGCATAGGCCCGGGCATAGCGCGCGGGCACGCTGGTGTCGGTGGGCGGGTAGGCGGCGAGCGTGCGCGGCGGCTCGGACAGGAAGCCGAACAGCTTGGCCTTGGCGCGCACGAAGCGCTCCTGCAATTCGGGATCGGGCGGAGTGTCCCAGGCGGGATCGGTCGCCAGCAGTCCGCGCAGCACCTGGATCCGGTCGCCGGTGAGCGGGTGGGTGCGCGAATAGGCGGCCTCGTCGGCCTGACTGTAGCCCGAGCGGATCTCGTTGCCGCGCAGTTTCTCGAAGAAGGAGATCATCCCCTTGCCGCTGATGCCCGCGCCCGAAAGGTAGCGCACTCCGGCAAGATCGGTCGCGGCCTCCTGATCGCGGTTGAACGACAGGAAGCTGCCGATCGCGGCCTGCTGCCCGGCGGCGAGAATGCCGATCCCGGCGTCCCCCGCCCCCGCCAGCACCGCACCTACGCCGAGCAGCAGCGAGAGGATCGAGATGCCGTTGGCAACCTTGGTGCGCTCCTCGAAGCGCACCGCATGACCGGCGGTGATGTGACCCAGTTCGTGCGCCAGAACGCCCTGCACCTCGTTGGCGGTATCGGCCGCGCCGATCAGCCCCGAATGGACATAGATCGCCTGCCCGCCCGCGACGAAGGCGTTGATCGAGCCATCGTTGATCAGCACCACCTCGACATTGCCGGGCTCGAGCTCGCTTGCCTCCACGATCGGCGCGAGCATGTCGCGCAGCAGCTGTTCGGTTTCGGCATCGCGCAGGATCGATTGCGCCGCGGCAGGCTGCGCGGCGAAGAGCAGGCTCGCCAGCAGGGCGAGGCAATTGGCCAGAAGATTGGGGCGAACGCGCATTGCCGCCACCCTACCGGACTGGCGGCTGAACGCAATCTTAAGCGGGTGCTGCATTCGGCGGCGCAGGCACGCGCCAGCGCGGCCGAAAACCTACCCCACCAGCTTGCGTGCCGCGCGTTCGATCATCGCGACATCCTCGGGGATCTCGCCGAGGATTTCCGCGCAGCCGATCTCGTCGCGGCGGATCAGCGCCAGCGCGAATTCGCTGGCCCCGCCGTCGAGCTCCTCGAGGCTGATCGCCTCCAGCGCGCGCAGCGCCTGGGCGAGCGCCTCGCGCACCGCGGCGTGATCTTCGATTACGGGCTTGCCCTGTTCCTCGCGGCGCAGGCGGCGTTCGGCCTTGACGATCGCCTTCACCCCGCCCTCGGTCCCGGCGAGGTAGCCCGCCAGGCTCCCGCGATCGAGCCTCATGCGGTGCGCATGGGTCAGCACCGCGGCATATTCGGTGAGCCGCGTCTTGTCGTAATCATGCCCGAACACGAGCTTGACCACCGGGGTCATCGGCGCGCGCTCCTGCACGGTAAGCCCGGCGTCGGCGATCAGTTCGGCGTAATCCTCGGGCGCATCCTGTGCAGCGAGCGAGAAGTCGTAGGCGCGGCTGACCGCGGCATAGAGCGCCGAGCGGCTGCGGTCCTCGGTGTTGTCGGCAGCGCGGGCGAGTTCGCGCGCAGCGGCGAGGCAATCGTAAAGGCCCGCGTCCACGGGCAGGTCGTCGGCGAAGGCCGCGAGAGCGTCCTCGGCGGCGGCGTCATTGTCGTCGTCGGCCTCGTCAGCGGCGGCGGCGGCCTCTTCGACCTCCTCTACGTCATCGAAAACGGGTGCGGGTTCGGGTTCGGGTTCGAATGCAGCCTCGGGCTCCGGCGCGAAGCTGTAATCGGGCTCGGGCGCCTCTTCGGTGTAGGGCAGCGGCTCAAGCCCGGTCAGGTCGATCGCCTTCTTGGCCGGGGCCTCGATGTAATCGGCGAGGCTGGCGAAATTGTAGCCAGCTTCCTCGCCCTCGCCTTCGTCCTCGTCATATTCCTCATCGGGATCGTCGAGCGCATACTGGCTGAAATCGGGCAGCGCGACATCTTCGCCAGGCACGCCAGCGCGGGGCGCAAGGCTGGCGAAGCCGGACGCGAAATCCTCGCCGCCATCGGCCTCTTCGGGCGCGGCGACGTCGCTTTCTTCTTCATGCGCAGGCGAATCCGCCCAGTCCGTGACCGGATCGGCGATCCGCGGCGCGGGTTCCTCGGCGACCTCGTCCTCAAGTTCGAGCGCGGAATTGAGCTCCAGCGCCTGGTCGATCTCGAGCAGCAGCTCGTCGGCGGTCAGCTGGTCGGCCATCTCCTTCCAGTTGATCACGCCGTAGATGAAGTCGATCGTCTCGTTGTTGCTCGACAAGGGCAGCAGGATGCCGCGATAGAGGATCGCGACCCCGGCGTGGTTGACGAACTCGGCCTCGAACCCGATCGGCGCCTGATTGGCGAGAATCTGCATGTAGTGATCGGTGATGCGGCTCAGCAGCGAGCGCGGCGGCACGTCCGAAAGCCGGGTGATGACGACGCCGTTCGCATTGCATTCCGCCGCGAGCTTTTCGCCGAGGAAGCGCACCGCCGGGTTGTCGATCCCGAAGGAGAAATCGAGCAGCACCGAATGCGGGCCGAAATCGGGGAGATCGGCGGGATCGAGATCCTCGATGCTGGGGAACATGCTTTCGCCCAGCAGGCTTGCCCAATGGTTGTAGGCGCGCACCTGCATGCGGCGCTCGTCCTGGCCGATGGCATGCGGCGGCAGGTCGCGGGTGCGAGCCGGCTCGGCGCCGTCGTCCTCGCTTTCCTCCCAGCTGCGATCCGCGGACGAATCGGAACCGAAGGTGCCGCGCAGAGTGTCCATGGCTGTAAATCCGCCCCTTGGTGAACCTGTGTCGGCCCGTTCTGGCGCGGCGTGGTAAAGATCGCGTTAAGCGGGGAAGAAGGTTTGTGTGGGGCGGGAAGGGTTAGTTTGCGCTCGTGCTATCGCACGGGGCGGGGCGGGAGGTCTGCGCCACCGAACATGGCTCGTTACAAAAAATACCTCATCTTGATCGACACGCGCTGCGTGCCCTCGCCGATCTGTAGCACCGCGTCGGTGAACTTGGGCGGGGCCATGCGCACCGGGGCATCGCGCGAGAAGCCGTAGCCTTCCTTGGGCATCATTCCCATCGCGCGGTCGGCCTTGCCGTTGTTGTTCTCGTCATGCAGCAGCGCGATCCCGTAAGCGCCGGGCTTCACGCCGGTGAAGCGGATCTCCTTCGTAGTGGCAGGCACCACGGTGCGATGCGCGTTGGGATCGTTGACGCATTTGGGGAAGATGTCCTTGCGCGTGGTCATGCAGGCGCGGATCACGCCCTTGGTGGAGCGCACGTCGGTGACGGTGATCACCACCTCCCCCGCCTGCGCCGGAGCCGCCGCGGCAAGCCCGGCTGCAAAAGCCGCAAGCACGAGTGCGCCAGCGCGCATCAGATGCGCACGCGCGGGGCGTGCCCGGCCTCGGCGACGATCCGCTTCGAGAGCCCCTTGTCGGTTCCGCACACCCGGTCCCAGAGCCGGAAATAGAGCCCGTAATTGCATCTGTATTCCTCGTGATGGCGCTCGTGATGGCTGGCGGTTATCAGCCAATCCCCCAACGCCGAGTGAACGAGCCAGCGCGGGAACATCTCCCACCCCATGTGATTGGTGACCCCCATCACCGTGGCGATGGTCAGCACGAGGCCCAGCATGGCGACATGGATCGGCACGAGGAACACGAGGCACGGCACCACGATCGCGCCGGTCACGGCCTCGATCGGGTGAAAGCTCATCGCGGTCCACGCGGTCGGCGGCTTGCTGTCGTGATGGACCGCATGGGCGATCCGGAACCACTTGGGCCGGTGCATCCAGCGGTGGCTCCAGTAGAAACAGGTGTCCTGCACGAACAGAAAGATCAGCACCGAGAGCGGGTGGTACCACAGCGGCAAGGCGGCCCAGTCTGCGGTCATCTGGGTCCAGCCGTGGTGCTTCCAGCCCCACATCACGATGCCAGCAGGCGCACCGTAGATCGCGGCCGAAAGCAGCGACCACCGCACCTCGCGCGCGATCTGCGCGCGCTTGCCCTCATATAACCCGGGCCGCATCTTCGCAGTGGCGAAGGCGAACAGGCCGCTGGTCAGCACATAGCGCAGCGCGACAATCAGCGTCACGGCCAGACTGACGATCAGCAGCGCGAGCGGGACGGGGGTATCGGCGGGGAGCATGGCGCGGTCAGCTATGCCGCAATTCCCCCGCGCAAAACAGCGCTAAGTCAGCCGTGCGCGTCCAGAGCGGTGCACAGCGGGTCGAGCAGCGCCATGTGCCGCCGCAGCGCGATCCTGGCGAGATGCTCGACCTGAGTCTTGCGGCGCGCAGGCGCGAGCGGTTCCAGCGCGGCGGGGCGCAGGATCTCGGCATCATAGCCATCGGCGACGATAACCCCGCAGGTGGCAGGGCGATAGGCCTCGCTCTCGAGCGGCGCGCGGTCGAGCGCGGGAGGCAGGCCCCAGTAGAAGCGGTCGCAGAAATCGAGATAGTCGGGCCACTTGGCATCGCCGAGCAGATCGGCGCGTGCGACCTTGATCTCGACGATCACGATCAGGCCCTTGGCATCGATCCCCATGAGATCGGCGCGTCGACCGTTCCTGAGCGGCACTTCGGCAAGGCACCAGATGTCGTTGCGCGCAAACAGCCGCCCGATCCCGCGCGCGACGTCGTTCGCAGCAAGGGCCGGGCTCGCGGCGAGGACAGGCGAATCGGACGGGGCGAGCGGGGTGCCGGACATGGGTCAGCGTTGGAACGAAAGCGGAACGCAGTCAAGCCTGCGCGTGGCCGCGAACTCAGGCGGGTTCGGTGGCCGGGGCCAGGAGCACGCTCACCATCGCCGCACGCGCGGCGTGAAATTCGCGCCACAACACCAGCGCAGGCGCGGAGGTGTCCTGCCCGCGGCGGGTCAGCGTGCCGAGCGCGGCGAGACCGCTTTCCATCATCGCCGCGCAATCGGCGGCTGTCTGCGCGACCAGCGCGCGCTGCCACGGCGCGGCGCGGACGATCACCGCGCCAAGCTCGCCGCCGATCTCGACCGGCTCGGGCGCAAGGCGGGCCAGCATCGCCAGCGCCGCCGCCTGCCCGTGGAGCGCTACCAGCGCCTCGGCCAGCACCTCGGGCGCCGCCGCGTCGAGGGCGGGACCGTGTGAGAGAATCGGCTCGGGCGGAAGCGTTGCCATATGCGCAAGCCTATGGGCGCATGCTTGCCGATTGGTTAAGCCGCCTACCGCGCCGACTCCGGGAGAGACGGCGCGCGCGGCAGGGCGCGGGCTGCGCGGGCACAATTGTGTGGCGCCGCTGCGAGCCTCTTGCTAAGCGGCCGCCCGCGCGCAAGAATGCACACGCACACCGCGATGCACCCGTAGCTCAGCTGGATAGAGCGCTGCCCTCCGAAGGCAGAGGTCACAGGTTCGAATCCTGTCGGGTGCGCCAGGTTCTTCAAGTAAAAGCAAGGAGTTGGCCGTTTGCGCCGACTCGGGAAAGTCAGCTCGGCGCACAGTATGTGCACATAACGCGGATTTCCGGCCCTCCAGACCGATTGCGCAAACGAAAAACCGCCGGAAAGGCGGGCACCCCTGGCGGCGGAGATATCTATAGCGGTTCGGCTGTTTCTCTCATTTATGCGACCGGAGAATCGGGCGCAAAGGCAATCCTTGCCGGAGGTGCTTCATGAGCATCTCTTCGGCACACAAAGGGCTTCGGCCAAAAGCGGCCGCCATGCAGCTTTCGGGATCGAGCCCCGAACCCGCTGATGCATGCAAGTGGGTGGAGCCCGGAATGGCAGCTGTCCGCCAATTCCGGCACCATGCCCTTTGCTAGCCCACCCGGGCGACGGCTATGCACCCGCGACTGCAGACCTGCCTTTGTTGCCCAATGTTCAACCGAGGATGACGGCGTAATTGCTGTGGTCCGCCGGATCGACCCTGACTGTGAGCCGGCCGGTGGCAAGCTGCGGGGTGGGATCGGTCGGCACCGGCTCGCTGAAGAAGCGCCGAGGTTCGCCGCTGGCTGGCCATTGCGCCTCGCAGGCAATCCGGAACCAGCGCCCGCCGCTGTCGGCGACATTGGCGTCGCGAAAGACCTCGATAAGCTGCGCGGGCAGATCAATCCCGCCGCGCGCCAGCACCCGCGCCCGGCGGCGCGCGGCGAGGCCGGAGCGGATCGCCCGCCACGGCATCCACAGCAGCAGCAACCCCATCCCCCCGGTCAGCCCCGGCCCCAAAGCCCGCACCGACCAGCTGTCGATCACCGCCTCCTCCGGCGCGGCAGGATCATAGCGCACCGACACTTCTTCGCCGCGGGCATAGCCCGGCGGATTGCTGCCGATGCTGCCGGTAAAGCGATGCTCGGCCCCGGCGGCGTCGCGATAGGTGACGACCGGGTAGTAGCTCGCCTTGCCATTGCCCGAGGCCGACCGCTCCAGATCGACCACCGTTCCCACCGCCTCGGCCCCCGCCCCCGAGAACAGCGGATCGCGGGAGAGCATCCACCCGGCGATGAGGAGCATCCCCATCCCCACCGGCACGAAGATCACCGAAAGCCAGCCAACCGAGGCACGGGGGGAGGTCATGCGATGCTCCTCATTTCAGGCCATCACTTGATGATGCTGTTCAATTCGCGGGCCTTGCCTTCAGAGACAGCCTTGGCGAGACGCGGCCTGAAGCGGGCAATGACCTCGTTTTCGATGATGACGGGCTTGGTGTCCGGGCTCAGCTTGGAAAGCCGCGACCAGTCGCCCACCATCGCGTCCGCGCCGAGCGCGACTTCATAGCGGCACTGATCGTCCCAGCATTTGGGAAAATACTCGCCCATCACCGCGCTGGCCCACTTCGGAGCCGCGCTCTGGATCCGGGCGTTGATGCTCGCCGTGACAGCCGAACGGGCATCGGTCTGAGCCGTCCTGATGGCAGGGGGCACCGCATAGCTGATACCGAGGTAGATCTTGCCGGTATCGGGCGCGGGCACGCCTGCGTTGATCTGCTGCGTGAGCGCAGCTTCGGTCTGCGTGCGGATCGCCTTCAATGCGTTGCGGCAGGCCGTGTCGGGGCATTTGCCCGCCCAGGTCGGTTCGAATTCGACGCTGAACCGGCGCAGCATGGCACGCCCCCAGGACTTGGCTGCATCACGCTCGACCCCGTCGAACAGCTTGGCGATCGCAGGATCGGTGCGCAGGGTGGCCGGCGCTTCGCCCTTGTTGATCTTCGCATTGACCACGGCGGCAGTGGCAATCCGCGTGGTGCGGATTTCCTTCTCGCACGTGCTGTCGGGGCAAGCCTTGAACCACCGCGTCTCGAATCCGTTCACCCACCGCGCCAGATCATTTCTCGCGGCCTCCTTGATATCGGGGGCCAGATTGAACGACCGCGTGCAGACCGTGCCGTCGTGGCAGCCGAAGGTCACGCCGCCCGATGGCACGGTGACGGCCAGGCTGGGGAAATAGACCGGCATGTCCCAGCTCTTCCCCCACAGCCCGACATCGACGAACACCCGCGCATTGATGCCCGGTTCGATCGTCATGGTGAGCTTGTAGAGCGGGTCCTTGATGTCGAACTCCATTGCGTCGGTCGCAGTGTTGGTCTTCATCAGGATCGGCGCTGCGGGCTGACCCTGCAGCAGCTTGACGGGCGCGCCGCCGTTCTTGTCCACCAGCATCAGCGACAATTCGTCCGAGGCCAGGGTCACCCTCGCCGCCGGAAACACCTGCGCGCCGACAAAGCCGAAATTGGCGCGGCCACCGATCAGATCGATGTCGGAGATCTTGATGTCCTGGGTCAGCGGCGCGCCCTTGGTGGGGGGCAGGAAGTTACCGCCCTTGAATTGCCCGCCCAGATAATCGGTAAAGTCGATCTCTCGGGCGAAGGCGACCGACAGCGACGGATAGAAGGGCACATCGAAGCCAAAGCCCGCATGCGCGCCGAACTGGGCGACGAATTCCTGCGCGTTGAACAGCTTCTCGGGCGGCAGGCCAGCGGCAAGATAGTGTTCGGCATTGCCGTCCAGCGTACGGATCTTGGGTGTCACCGAAGCCATAACCGCACCTGACGAGGCCTTGGTGTACAACGCAGAGCCCGTCAGCTCGATCGGGAAGCGCAGGCCGAGCCCGTAATTGAACCCGGCGAAAGCCTCGACATAATAGGTCTTGGCGCAACCGATCAGGCAGCGGTTGATCCGCTGTTCGACACGAAGGCGCCATTCATATTCCCGCCCGAAGGTGAACCCGGCCAGAAAGTAGTTGGTGCCGAGATCATATTCCTTCTTCACCTCGGGCGGCATCGGCGGCGGGGCGAGCCCGAGCTTGACCGCCGGTGCGTAGGACTGCGCGGCGTCATTGACCGGGATATAGGCCACATCCTCCATCTTGGTGTCGCCCGAATTGGCGATTTCCGCCGCCAGATCAGCATCGCTCAGCCCTTCGATGCGCTTGACCTCGGCCTCGCCGATGGCGGCGACCATTTCGGCGCGCAGCTGCGGGATCTTGAGGTCGCCGCGCAACGCGGTGACGTCCTGTGCCAGCTGCCGGGCGTCATCCTCGGCTGCCTTGAGCGCCTCGGAGCGCAGGGCAGGATCGGCGATGTAGCGCGGGTTGCCGGGAGTGGCGTAGGCCTTGTCGCGCTCGGCCTTGGTCATCGGCGTGGCGCAGCGCACGCCTGCCGCCTCCAGCTTGACCCGGCGCGCCTGCACCGTGCAGGCGCCGGGCCGCAGCGAGTAATTGACGAAGCTGCGCACGATCAGGCCGGACTTCACCTCGGTCGCTTCGAAGGTGGTGCTGTTGATCCGCACCGTGTCGGTCAGCTTGCTCAGCGCCGTCGCCCGGTTGGCGACCGACTGCGGGTTGGCAAGCACACGGGTCATGTCGACCTGGGTCTTGCCGATGGTGAAGCGCGGATTGGACTGGAGCTGGGCGAGCGTGATGCCACGGGTCGGGCCGAGGCTCTTGAGCTGGTCGCTGAAGCGGCCCGGCCTGATCAGGGCCTTTTGTGGGCGATAGGCTCCGGTCGCCATCTCGATCTGGTCGGGCACGCGCGGTGGGGCAAGACGGGTGGAAGGCACGATCTCGTTCGCCGCCCCGCGCGGTGCATCGCTGGGACGCTCGGCGAAGGACATGATCTTCAGACTGGCGGGAACGCCGCCGAGGCCGGGCGCCTTCACATCGACCCTGGGCGGGCCGGAGACAGTGGTGGTGGTGGGCTTTGCGGTGGGGGCCGCCGCGGCGGGCTTGGCCGAGGTCGGCGCGGGCGCGGGTGCCGCAGCAGGCTTGGCCGGTGCCGGAGCAGGCGTCGCAGCGGCGGCGGGCTTGGGCGCGGTCAGGCGGATCGGCGCGGCCGGGGCTCGTGCCGCAGGACCGGGAGCTGGCGTCGGCGTCGGCGTCGGCGTCGGCGTCGCGCTCGGCGCAGGCGGTGTGCGCACGG
>NZ_JAMNXL010000098.1 GCF_023653175.1 Erythrobacter sp.
CGAGCGCGCCCTCAGCCACGGTGACACCGCCAGCCGCCAGCCCCGTTTCCGGCCCTGACGCCGCCGCCGGGCCGCAGGTGCCGCCAGCGCCCTCGCCTGCGACTGCGGGCGCAGCGCCGCCACGCGAGAGGCCGCCCGCGGCCCCTGAGAACGCAGCCGACGCCTCGCCCTTCTCCGGCTGGCTCCTTCCCGACTGGTGGCCGCTTGCCGCCAGCGTGCTCGCGGCACTGGCGGCGCTTGGCGGCGTCGCGCTTGTCCTGCGCCGCCGCAGGGGGCGGCCGCTCCGGCTTGCCGCGCCCGTTGCTGGCCAATCCGCCGCCGCCACTCCGGCAGTGGGGGAGCCGCCGCGCATCGACCTTACGCTCGAGATCACTGCGGCGACCCGCAGCGTCATGATGTTCACCCTTGAATACCGCCTCACCATCGCCAACCGCTCGGAGCGCGCGGTGGGTGATCTCCACAGCGCCTTGCAGCTCGCCTGCGCGCGGGCGAGTGCGGCGGCCGGGGGCTCGGCGCCATCGCCTGGGGCCGCGCAGGGGCTGTCGAGGATCGACCGCATCGGCCCGCACCAGGCGCGCAGCCTCACCGGCACGATGCAGCTCCCGCTCTCCGCGATCGCGCCCTTGCGGCAGGGTCAGACCCCGCTGTTCGTCCCGCTCGTCCACGTGACGCTCGAGGGCGAGAGCCTGCCCGCGCTGATCCGCACCTTCGTCATCGGCACCCCGTCCCCGAGCGGCCGCATCCACCCGATCGCGCTCGATGTACCGCCGGGCGGCATCGCCGGGCTGGTGGCGCAGGCGGTGGCGATCCCGCCTGCCCCGGCTCCTGCCTCGGCGGCGGCCGCCTGAGGCCCGCGCGCCGCCCTCCGCGCCCCGCCCGCCGTACGTCCTGCCTCTGGGCCTTTGCGCCGCCGCTTGGGCCGCGCTAGGGTCACAGGCATGAACACTCTTCCCGCCTCGCTCGTCTCCACCCAATGGGTCGCCGAGAACCTGCGTAGCCCCGGCCTCGTCGTGCTCGACGCCTCGTATCACCTGCCTGCGGCGGCACGCGATGCCGCAGGCGAGTTCGCCGCCGCGCATATTCCGGGCGCGCGCTTCCTCGGCCTTGCGAGCCTGTTCGACGCGGGCTCACCCGTGCCCTATGCCTTCCCCACCCCCGAACAGCTCGCCGCGCGCCTCGCCGTACTCGGCGTTGGCCCCGAAGACGCCATCGTGATCTACGACGACAGCGCGATCCGCACCTCGGCCCGCGCGTGGTTCGTGCTGACGGCGAGCGGCCGCGGCAATGTCGCGATTCTCGACGGCGGGCTTGGCAAGTGGCGCGCCGAGGGCCTGCCGCTCGAAAGCGGAGCGCCCGCCACCGCGCCCGCCGCGCCTGCCAACTTCACCGCGCCGACCCGCGTGCGGACCAAGGCCGACATGCTCGCCAATCTCGACAGCGGGGCCGAACAGGTGCTCGACGCGCGCTCGGCCGACCGGGTCTATGGCAGCGGCATCGACCCGGTCCACGGCGGGCAGAACGGGCGCATCCCCGGCGCGCGCAACCTGCCATTCACGGAGGTTTTCAACCCCGACGGCACCTGGAAATCGCCCGAGGCTCTGCGTGAGGGCCTGGCCGCGGCGGGGATCGATCTGGCCGCCCCGGTCACCACCTCTTGCGGCAGCGGGGTGACCGCGAGCGTGCTGCTCTTCGCGATGCATCTCGTCGGCAAGGACGATACCGCGCTCTATGACGGCAGTTGGAGCGAATGGAGCGCCGATCCCGACACCCCCAAGGCGCAGGGCCCCGAAAGCTGGGAGCCAGCTGCATGAGCGGTGACGGGGACGATCAGCACTTGAAGCCCGCCACAAGGCTCGTGCGCGGCGGGCGGCGCAAGGAATGGACCGGGCCGGTGGTCAACCCGCCGGTGTGGCGCGGCTCGACCCACCTCTACGACACCGATGCCGAGCGGCAGGCGGCGGGGAGCAACAATGCCGACGGGCAGTTCTTCTACGGCCGCCGCGGCGCGCCGACGCAGTGGGCGCTCGCCGAGGCGCTGACGCAGATCGAACCGGGCGCGGACGGCACGGTGCTCTACCCGAGCGGCGTGGCGGCGATCGCGGGGGTGATGCTCGCGGTCCTGAAGCCCGGCGACCGGCTTCTGATGACCGACAATGCCTATGACCCCAGCCGGAGCATGGCGACAGGTCTGCTCGCGCGGCTGGGGGTGGAGACGAGTTTCTTCGACCCGCGCGATGTCGAGGCTTTCCGCGCCGCAGTGGCGGGGGCGAGGGCGGTGTGGCTCGAAGCCCCCGGCAGCCTCACCTTCGAAATGTGCGACGTGCCGCTGCTCGCCGCCATCGCCCGCGAGGCCGGGGCGGTGACCATGATCGACAACACCTGGGCGAGCCCGCTCGGCTTTGCAGGCCTGGAGCATGGCTGCGACATCGTGATGATGAGCCTGTCGAAGCATGTCGGCGGCCATTCCGACCTGATGATGGGCTCCGCGAGCGCGGGCAAGCGCTGGTATGCGGCGCTGCGGCGGGTCAGCCATGAGCTGGGGCAGGTTGTCTCGCCCGACGATGCCGCGCTGGCGGCGCGGGGCCTCAGGACAATGGGCGTGCGGCTGGCGGCGCAGACCGCGGCGGCGCTGCGGGTCGCCGAGTGGCTGGAGGCGCAGCCGCAGGTCGCGCGCGTGCTCTGCCCGCTGCTCCCCTCCGACCCCGGCCACGCGCTGTGGAAGCGCGATTTCACCGGCGGCTGCGGCCTCTTCGCCTTCGTGCTGGCGAGCGACGATCCGGCGGCGTCCGCGCGGGTGGCGGACGCGCTCGCGCTGTTCGGGATCGGCTATTCCTGGGGCGGCTTCGAGAGCCTCGCCCTGCCGATCACGCCGCAATCCTATCGCTCGTGCATGCCCTGCCCTTGCGGAGGCGCGCCCGCGCTGCGGTTGTCGATCGGGCTCGAGGATGCGGATGACCTGATCGCCGATCTCGCTGCCGCGCTGGCGCTGGTGTGATGGTCGCGCGCCCTTCCCCGGACGACACCGTCAGCGGCGCCGACGGCTTGCGCGAAGGCCTTGCCGAGCGCTCGCAGACCATCGGCGGGATCGTCAACCGGCTCGATTCCTTCGCGGTCGAGCTCGGCGACTGGCGGGTGTCGGCCTTCGACGTGATCTTCACCGTCAGCGCGATCCTGCTGGTGCTGGCTGCGGCTATGCTCGCCACGCGCCTGACCCGCAGCGCCCTCAGGCGCGTCAAGGCGCTCGACGGGACGCAGGCCGTGCTCGCCGAGAAGCTCGCGACGATCATCATCTGGGTGGTGACCTTCCTGATCGGGGTCGACCTGATCGGCATCGACCTCACCGCGCTGACCGTGTTCTCGGGCGCCTTCGGGCTCGCCATCGGGTTCGGCTTGCAGAAGACCTTCGGCAACCTCATCGCCGGGATCATCCTGCTGCTCGACAAGTCGATCAAGCCCGGCGACGTGATCGCGGTGGCCGACCAGAGCGGGCAGCAGACCTTCGGCCAGATCCGCCGCATCGGCATCCGCGCGGTCTCGGTGACGACGCGGGACGAGCGGGAGTATCTGATTCCCAACGAGAACCTGATGGTCAACCAGGTCGAGAACTGGTCCTATTCCTCGCGCAATGTGCGCATCCAGGTGCAGGTGGGGATCGGCTACGACAGCGACATGGAGCTGGCCGAGCGGCTGATGCTCGAGGCCGCGCGCGCGGCGAAGCGGGTGCTCGAAACCCCGCCGCCCACCGTCTGGTGGAGCGGGTTCGGCGAGAATTCAGTCGATTTCACCATTCACTGCTGGATCAACGATCCCGAGGACGGGGTCGGCAACGTGCGCAGCAGCGTGCTCAAGAACCTGTGGCAGCTGCTGCGCGAGAACGGCATCGAGATCCCGTTCCCGCAGCGCGACATCAACCTTCGCGACAACCCGCAAACCCGCGCGCTGCTGGCGGCGCTGACGACGCGCGCGGTGCCCCCTGCGGGCGAGGATGTGCCGCCGCAATAGCTGCGCTTCACCCCGGCCAATCCATTCTCGCTGGAACGGATCGCGCCGCTGGCCCATGTCGCTCTCATGCGAAAGAGTGGCACCATCTATCTCGTCGGCGCGGGGCCGGGTCCGGTGGACCTCCTGACCCTGCGCGCCGCGCGCCTGATCGAAGGCGCAGGGGTGATCGTCCATGACGGGCTGATCGGCCCGGACATCCTGAGCCTCGCCCGCCCCGATGCGCGCCTCGTTTCCGTCGCCAAACAGCGCGCACGCCACACCATGCCGCAGGAGGAGATCAACGCCCTGCTGGTGCGTGAGGCTTTGCTATGCCATGACGTCGTGCGCCTCAAGGGCGGCGATCCCTTCATCTTCGGGCGCGGCGGCGAGGAAGCCGAGGCCGCGCGCGCCGCCGGGATTCGGGTCGAGGTCGTGCCTGGCATCTCCGCCGCCAACGGCGCAGCCGCCGCGAGCGGTATCGCGCTTACTCACCGCGACGCCTCGAGCATCGTCTCCTTCGTTGCGGGCCAGTGCAAGGGCCTCGCCGAGCAGGACTGGTCGGGCCTCGCCGGCAAGGGCCGCACGCTCGTCATCTATATGGGCGTCTCGACCGCTGCCGCCATCTCGGAGAAGCTGATGGCCGACGGCCTCGCCCCCGACATGGCCGTCGCCGTGATCGAGAACGCCGCGCGCCCCGAAATGAGGGTGCTGCACGGATTGCTCGCCGGGCTGCCGGAGCTGGTCGAACGCGAGGACGTGAAGAGCCCCGCCCTCATCGTCATCGGCGAAGTGACCGCACGCGACAATGCCGCCGTCGTTTCGCTCGCACAGACTGCCAAGGAGCAAGCCGCACAATGAAAATCCTCACCGGCAACGACCTGCGCTCGGGCGCTGTCACCTGGTGGAACGGCACCGGCTGGTCGCTGTTCGTCGACGATGCCGTGGACGTGGGCGAAGGCGCCGAGGAAATCCTCGCCCGCGAGGAAGCCGCGCGCCGCGTCAATGTGCCCTACGCCATCGAGGCGAGCATCGACGCTGCCGGCCACGTCCGCCCCGCCCACATCAAGGATCGGGTGCGCGCACTCGGCCCGACCGTCAGGCGCGACCTCGCCGTGCCGACCGCGAACAAGACCGGCTGGGACTGGGTGATCTGAAAGTGATCGGAGACGATGATTTTCTCCAAGAAAGGCAGGCCCGTGCGGTCTGCATTTCCTGTGGCGATCTCAAGCATCAGCCATTTCATCGCTGTCAGGCCTGCGATTTCGATCCCCACGGACCTGATCTCGTGAAGGCAACTTACCTCTCGGTTTATCGCTTTGCCGATGATCGCGCGGCCGCAGAGCGGTATGCCTTTGAGCTACCTGCAATTGGTCAATCGATCGCGGGTGGGTCGCCAGCGCTTTATGATGCGAATGAGCTTGCCCGGTTGGAAGGCTGGATCGAAGCGAGCGTGTCAGCCGGGTCGAAAAGCTTGATCCGAATAGTTCTTTTTGCAGCCCTCGTCCTCGCAGCTCTTGCCGCTGCTTGGGCAATCTTGGGGAACGGGTAACAATGTATCGCTATGACCAATACGACCAGGCCATGGTCGACGCCCGCGTCGCCGAATTCCGCGACCAGGCCCGCCGCCGCTTGGAAGGCAAGCTGACCGAGGACCAGTTCAAGCCGCTGCGGCTGATGAACGGCCTCTACCTGCAGCTCCACGCCTACATGCTGCGTGTCGCCATCCCCTATGGGACGCTGGACTCGCGCCAGATGGAGATGCTCGCCGACATCGCGGACAAGTATGATCGCGGCTACGGGCACTTCACCACCCGCCAGAACATCCAGTACAACTGGATCAAGCTGGAGGGCACCGCCGACGCCCTCGCCGATCTGGCGACGGTCGAGATGCACGCGATCCAGACCAGCGGCAACTGCATCCGCAACATCAGCGCCGATCACTTCGCGGGCGCTTCGGCGGACGAGGTCGTGGACCCCCGACCCTATGCCGAGCTGATGCGCCAGTGGTCGAGCTTCCACCCGGAGTTCACCTATCTCCCCCGCAAGTTCAAGATCGCGGTGATCGCGAGCGCGAATGACCGCGCGGCGATGCGGCTCCACGATATCGGCGTGCGGATCGTCAGCCGTAATGGCGAGGTGGGCGCGGAAATCTATGCGGGCGGCGGGATGGGCCGCACGCCCATGATCGCGCCGCTGATCCGCGATTTCGTGCCCATCGACCAGATGATCACCTATGCCGAGGCGTGCCTTAGGGTCTACAATCGCTATGGCCGGCGCGACAACAAGTACAAGGCGCGCATCAAGATCCTCGTCCATGAGCTTGGCGCCGCGGAATACACCCGCCAGGTCGAGGAGGAATTCGCCCACCTGCTGAGCGTCGGCGTCGAGCCCCCGCGCGAGGAGCTGGCGCGGATCGCGGAATATTTCGCCCCGCCCGCCTTCGTCGACGGGCCCAAGACGGTGGACCGTTCGGACCCCGATTTCGCCTTGTGGGTCGACCGCAACACCCATCGCCACAAGCATGACGCCTATGTCTCGGCGGTGATCAGCCTCAAGCCTGCTGGCGGCATCCCCGGCGATGCGACCTCCGATCAGATGCGCCTCGTCGCCAAGCTCGCGCGCGAATATTCCTTCGACGAGCTGCGGGTGATGCACACGCAGAACCTGCTGCTGCCCCATGTGCGGATCGCCGATCTCCACGCGCTGTGGACCGCGCTCGACGAAGCGGGCCTCGGCAGCCCCAACATGGACACGATCGAGGACATCATCGCCTGTCCGGGCCTCGATTACTGCAGCCTCGCCAACGCGCGCTCGATCCCCCTCGCCCAGCGCATTTCGGAGCGCTTTGCCCAGAGCGGCCGCACCGAAGTGGTCGGCGAGCTGAAGCTGAAAATTTCCGGCTGCATCAACGCCTGCGGGCATCACCATGCAGGCCACATCGGCATCCTCGGCGTCGACAAGAAGGGCACCGAGAACTACCAGCTCTCGCTCGGCGGGTCGGAAGCCGAGGATGTCAGCCTCGCCAAGATCACCGGCCCCGGCTTCGACGAGGACGGCGTAATCGCCGCGGTCGAGAAGGTCACCGACGTCTACCTCGCCGCGCGCAGCGATGGGGAGCGCTTCCTCGACACCTACCGCCGCATCGGCATGGAGCCGTTCAAGGAGGCGCTTTATGGCTAAGGATATGGGCACCAGCCCCGACGAGGTGCAGTTCCGCTTCCGTGATGACGAGCGCGTGGATCATGCGACGATCACCGTCGACGCCTGCTGCGACCAGACCAACGCCACCGCCGTCCGCATCGAGCCGGGTGATGATGCGCGGGTGCTGCTGCCCTTCCTCGATCGCCTCGCGCTGGTCGAGGTCAACTTCCCCGCCTTTGGCGACGGGCGCGGCTATTCCTCGGCGCGGATCCTGCGCGAGGCGGGCTACACCGGCGAATTGCGCGCGGTCGGCGCGGTGCTGATCGACCAATTGAGCCACATGCGCCGCTGCGGTTTCGACAGCTTCGCCCCCGACAAGCGCCTCGACGAGGAGGACGCAGCTCGCGCCTTCGCGACGTGGGAGAATGTCTACCAGCGCGCGGCCGATGCGCGGCGCACTATTGCGGACAAGCGCCATGAAGCCTGAACTTTCGATCGGCAGCGAGCCGCGCGCCCGCGACACGCTCGACCTCGCGCCGCGCTTCACCGAGCATGACGCGGTTCGCCTCAACCGCCTGTTCCGCGGCAGCAGCACGCAGGAAATGCTCGAAAGCGTGATCCGCGATGGCCTTGCGGGCGATCTTGCGGTGGTCTCGAGCTTCGGCGCGGAGAGCGCGGTGCTGCTGCATCTGGTCGCCTCGGTCGATGCATCCGTGCCGGTGCTGTTCCTCGACACCGGCAAGCACTTTGCCGAGACGCTCGCCTATCGCGACCTGCTGACCCAGCGCCTCGGTCTCAATCTGGTGGTGCTGACCCCCGACCCCGAGGATCTGGCGAAGAAGGACGAGACCGGCCTCAGGTGGTCCTACGACCCGGACGGCTGCTGCGAAATCCGCAAGGTCAAGCCGCTGGAAAAGGCGCTCGCCGGGTTCGATGCGAGCTTCACCGGGCGCAAGGCCTTCCAGGCCAAGACCCGCGCCAACCTGCCGCGCTTCGAACTCGACACCTCGGACGGCGCCGGGCGGCTCAAGATCAACCCGCTGATCGACTGGACCGCGGCTGACATCAACGCATGGTTCGAGACGCATGATCTGCCCCGGCACCCGCTGATCGCCCAAGGCTATCCCTCGATAGGGTGCTCGCCCTGCACCACCCAGGTCGCCGAGGGCGAAGACCCGCGCTCGGGCCGGTGGAAGGGCTGGGACAAGACCGAGTGCGGCATCCACAAGCCGGGCGAGGAGCCGTTCCTCTGAGAGCGGCCTAAACCCAACCCTCGCGCTTGTACCACTCGGCGGTCGCCTTCAGCCCCTCCTCCCCCGCAATCCGCGGCTGCCACAGAGCGGGCGGGGGCTTGCGGTCGAAGCGGGCGACCCAGTTGGGGTGGGCCATGTAGCCGACGCGGTCGGCGGTGAGTTTGGCCTTGGATCCTCGCATGCGCCGGTCGGCCGCAGCCGCGGCATCGAGCACCTTGCGCGGAAGGTGCGGGGCGAACACCACGCGCCGCCCCATCGCTCGCCCGATCGCGGCGGCCAGTTCCTTGTGGCTCCACCCGCCCTCGCGCCCGTCGTCGGGCTCGTAGGTCTGATGGCGGGTCGGCGCGGCACTGGTCGCGGCAAGACTCACCAGCAGCGCGGCTAGGTCATCGGCATGAATGATCGAGGTCGCGCCGCCGGGCGGCAGCGGCACCACGCCCCACTTCGCGGCGCGGAACAGGTCGAGCATGTCGATATCGCGGGGCCCATAGACTGCGGGCGGGCGCACTGTGGTCCAGTCGAGCTTGCTCGCCTCGACCAGCGCCTCGGCCTGGGCCTTCGACGCGCCGTAGGCCGACAGTTCGGGCTTTCTCGCCGAGAGCGAGGAGACGAACACAAGCCGGCGGGCGCCCGCCTCCTTCATCGCGGCAATCACATTGGCGGTGCCGGTGACATTGGCGACCTCGAACTGCGCTGGGTCAGGCGTGTTGGTCAGCCCCGCGACATGCACCACCGCATCCGCACCCTGCACCAGTGCGGCGAGCGCGGCCGTATCGGAAAGATCGCCGCGCACCCACTCCACGCCTGCACGCGGCGCCTGCTCACGGCGGGCGAGCGCGCGCACCGTGTGGCCCTGCTTCAGCGCCTCGTTCAGCACCGCGCTCCCCACAAAGCCGGTCGCGCCGGTGATGGCGAGCACGCTCACAGCAGCACCATGTGGTCGCGGTGGATCACGCAGGAGCGCGGCGCGTAGCCGAGACGCCCGGCCTGCTCCTCGGCGCGCTTGCCGGCGATCAGCTGGATTTCGGCGGCGTCATATTCGGCGAGCCCCTGCGCCAGGCGTTCGCCGCGCATGCTGAGCACGCTGACCAGATCGCCGCGCCGGAAGCTTCCGGAGACGCCCACCACGCCCGCCGCCAGCAGGCTCGCCCCGCCCTTCAAGGCTTCCGCGCAGCCCTTGTCCACCCGCAACTCGCCCGCCGGGGCCAGCCGCCCGCCAAGCCACGCCTTGCGCGCCGAGGCCCCGCTGACGGGGAGAAACAGCGTCCCCGTTCCGGCAGCAAGTGCGTTGGCGATGGGAGATTCCCAAGTGCCATTGAGTATCCCGAGCGCGATCCCGGCGCGCGTCGCGATCTGCGCGGCTTGCAGCTTGGAGATCATCCCCCCCGATCCGAGGCCCGAGGACGAAGCACTGCTCGCCATCGCCATCACCTCCGGCGTCACGGCGTCAACCACCGGGATCAGCGTCGCGCCGTCCTCGCGCGGGTCGCGGTCGTAGAGCCCGTCGACGTCCGACAGCAGCAGCACCACATCGGCATTGGCCGCCTGCGCCACGCGGGCCGCCAGCCGGTCATTGTCGCCGAAGCGGATTTCCTCGGTGGCGACGCTATCGTTCTCGTTGATGACCGGGATCACGCCTGCTTCGAGCAGCCGGTCGAGCGTCGCCGAGGCGTTGAGATAGCGGCGGCGGTCTTCCAGATCGCCCAGCGTCAGCAGCATCTGGGCGGCGGTAATACCCTCCGCCCCGAGCGCCCGCGACCACAAATCCGCCAGCGCGATCTGGCCCACGGCGGCGGCGGCCTGCGCATCGGCGAGGCTCCCGCGCCCGCCCTTCGCCAAGCCCAGCCGCGCCGCGCCCAGCGCGATCGCGCCCGAGCTCACCACGATCACCTGCGGGCCCTCGCGCACGAGAGCGGCGAGGTCGGCAGCAAGGCTATGCAGCCAAGCGACGCCCGCCGTTCCGCCCCGCACCAGCAGCGCGGAGCCGATCTTGACCACGATCCGCCGTGCGGCGGTGATGTCAGACAGCCGGGTCAGCATCGCTGGCTCAGATCGGCGACCAATCGGGTTCGTCGTCCTCGTCCTCGATCTCGACCGTCTTGGTCTCGGTCGACGTCGAGGCAGGCAGGTAGCCGAGCACCGCGTCGAGCAGTTCGGGGATCCCTGCGCCGGTCGCGCCCGACACGGCAAAGACCTTGTCCGCGCCCGCTTCCAGCAGTTCCGTGCGATAGGCCTCGACCAATTCGGCATCGGCGAGATCGAGCTTGTTGAGCACCACCAGCCGCGCCTTGTCCTCCAGCCCCGCGCCGTAGGCCGCCAGCTCCTCCTCGACGATGCGCATCGCCTCGGCGGGGTCGGTTTCCTTGGTGCCGGTGATGTCGATGAGGTGGATCAGCACCCGGCAGCGCTCGATATGGCCGAGGAAGCGGTCACCGATCCCGGCCCCCTCTGCCGCGCCCTCGATCAGCCCGGGAATGTCCGCGAGCACGAATTCGCGGCCCTTGTGGCGCACCACCCCGAGCTTGGGCACGAGCGTGGTGAAGGCATAATCGCCCACCTTGGCCTGCGCGTTGGAGACAGCGTTGATGAAGGTCGATTTGCCCGCATTGGGCATGCCGACAAGGCCGACATCGGCGAGCAGCTTCAATCGCAGCCACACCCACGCTTCCTCGCCCGCAATGCCCGGCTGGTGCTGGCGCGGGGCGCGGTTGGTCGAGGTCTTGTAGGAGGCATTACCGCGCCCGCCCATCCCGCCTTCGAGGAAAACGATGCGCTGGCCGACCTCGGTGAAGTCTGCGAGCACCTCCTCCTTGTCCTCGGACAGGATCTGCGTGCCGACCGGCACCTTGATGACGAGTGGCTTGGCGCTCGCGCCCGTGCGGTCCTTGCCCATCCCGTGCTGGCCTCTCGGGGCCTTGAAGTGCTGCGAATAGCGGAAGTCGATCAGCGTGTTGAGGCCGGCGACGGCTTCGAAGACGATGTCCCCGCCGCGCCCGCCATTGCCGCCGTCAGGGCCGCCATATTCAACGTACATCTCACGCCGGAACGAGACGGCCCCTGGGCCGCCTCCGCCGGACTTCACATAGATCTTGGCTTGGTCGAGGAAATGCATCGCGGGCGCATAGGGAATTTTTGCTGCGATTGCGAGGGGTATGGCAAAACGTGCCTCCCCTCCCTCGAGGGATGGGATTGAGGGGTGGGTGTGCGACAGTAGCTGGCGTCGAGCACCCATCCCCCAACCCCTTCCCTCAAGGGAAGGGGGGCAGAAGATCAGAACTTCGCCTCGACGCCCACCACAGCACTCCGCCCCGGCGATACGAAGCTGAACACCTGCTCATACTCCTCGCCCAGCAGGTTTTCGACGCGGGCGAAGGCGCTTAGCCCATCGGTCAGGCGCACCTGTGCGTTGAAATTGACCAGCGTGTAATCTTCGAGCTGCACCCGTACCGGCACGAAGCTCGGGTCGGTGAAGGCGACATCGGGGGTCTGCCCGTTGTAACGCACCACAAGCGTGGCCGAGGCGGCCTCGTCCGGCGCTTCCCAGGTCAGTGCGGCGCTGGCGATGTGCTTGGGGCGGCGCACTTCCTCAATGCCGTTCTCCTCGGCATCAAGATAGGTGTAGGCCGTGTCGAGGCTCCACGTGCGACCGAAGCGCGCGGCGAGCGACACTTCCACCCCGCGCTGGCGGCTTTCCGTGGTGCGGTTGGCCGGGGTGGCGATGAAGTTCGGCGGCGGGAAGGTGGTGAAGATTTCGCCCTCCAGGGTGCTATCGAAATAGGTCACCGCAAGGCTGGTGGAGCGGCCGAACTGCTGGTCGAGGCCCACTTCCCACCCCGTCGACTTCTCAGGGCGCAATGCCGCATTACCGATGAAGCGCCCGTCGACGAAGCCGTAGAGCTCGAAGAAGCCGGGGTTCTTGACCCCGCTGCCCCCCGCTGCCCGGACACGGGTCGTCTCGGTGATCCGGTAGCCCGCGCCGACGCGGACGGTGGTGGCGTCCTGGAACAGGTCGTTGATATCGTGCCGGATCGCGGCGGAAAGGTCGAAAGCCTCGCCGCTGTAGCGGTATTCGCCGACCAGCCCGACCTGTTCGATCTCGCGCCGCGCGTCGAAAACGAAGCCCCCGGGCGTGGCGTTGCGGAAGCCTTCGACTTCGTAATCGGCGGCGAAGGTGAGGTTGTGGTCGTCCGCCACGGCCAGCGCACTGACATAGGAGGCCTTGAAGCGGTCGCCCTCGCTGGCCGAGGTGATGCCGAAGGGACTGTCGGTCTCGCGGTTCACATTGGCGATCTGGGCGGAGAGGTCATGCGTCCAGCGACCGTCCAGCGTGTCGAGCCGAGCGCCCACCAGCGCGTAGATCGCCTCGTTGGTGAACGAGACGCCGGGGCTGTCGATAATGAAGCCGAAGGTGGGGCTGGTGGTGTCGAAGTCGCTGTCGTTGGTCTGGCCCTCGGTGCGGATCAGCCGCGCGGCGGCGCGCAGGGTGAAGGTGTCGCTCACATTGACGCTGCCCTTGCCCGCGAGGGTGTAGCTGTCGCGCCCGATATCGCGGGTGCCGCCCCGTGCGTTGGGTTGGCCATCGGTGCTGACGACAACGGCGGAAAGAGCGGCGTCCCAGCTGTTGCCCGCCGCGCCATAACGCAGCGCGCCGTTGATGGTCCCTTGCGTGCCGCCTTCGATCCTTGCGGCAAGCCCGTAAAGGTCGCGGCCGCTGGCGCTCTGGTAGGCGACCACCCCGCCGATCGCGTCCGACCCATAAAGCGCCGATTGCGGCCCGCGCAGCACCTCCAACCGAGCGCCGGGTTCGGCTTGGAGGGTGCCGATATCGAACTCGCCCGCGAAGGGATCGGACACCTCGATCCCGTCGACCAGCACGAGGACGTGGTTGGCCTCCGAGCCGCGCAGGCGGATCTGGGTCTGCCCCGCCACGCCTGCAACGGCCACGCCCGGCACATCGCGCAGCACATCGGCGATGTCGCGGGTCTGGCGGTTGTCGAGCTGCTCGGCGGTGATGAGCGTGACCGAACCGGGATAGCTCACGGTGGATTCAAGCAAGCCCGACCGGCTGGCACTGACGATGATGTCACTGCGGGCCGCCGCGGTAGAGATAGGGGGTTGGTTGTCCTCCTGCGCCTCGTCTTGCGCCCACGCAGGCACAGCCCAAACCAGCGCCGCCCCAGCGACGCTTCCCAACAATGCAAAATTCTTCACGGATTCCTCCCGTCATCAGCAACATGGTGGCCGCGAGAGGTTGCCCTCCCCCGGCCCAGCGATGTCGCTCACAACAGAAGTGTTTTTCCGCGCCTGGCCAATCCCTGAGCCAAGCAAAGAGCGACACGCCCCGGTCGGTCTCCTGGCTCACGGATCACCG
>NZ_JAMNXL010000099.1 GCF_023653175.1 Erythrobacter sp.
CGGGGCTGCTGCGCGCGACGCCTGTCAGATCAGCTCTTGCCGCCGCCGAGCAGGCCTGAGGCCATGCCCATGATGTCGTCGAGCGGGTTGCCGTCACCGTCGCGGTCAAGCATCGAGGCGAAGTGGGTGAGCGAGCCCTCGCCGCCGATCGCGCTGACGACCTGATTGAGGATCTCGGGGCTGAGGCCGGTCTTCTCGGCCGCCAGCGTAACTGTGTCGCCATCCATCTGGTGGGTCTTGCCGAGCGCGGCGATCGCGGTTTCGACCATGCCGGGATCGATGCCGATCTGCTTGGCGAGGTTCACCACATCATCCGGCGCGCCGCCGATGTTCTTCAGAATGCCGTCAAGAATGCTCATGGGTTCCCTCCTTAGGATCGAGTCGCGCGACACTGTGCCGCACGCGCGCGACGATTCAACGAAAAAGCCCCGCACCGATCTTTCGCCGGGCGGGGCTTCTCCCTCTCCAACTGGTGGGTGGCGTCAGGCGGCGACGGTCGTCGGCGCCGGAGCGGCCTGGCGGACGCCTTCGTCGACGTGCGCCTCGAACTGGGCGAAGTTGTCGATGAACAGCTGCACCAGCTTCCTGGCGGTCGCATCGTAATCGGCAGCGTCGGCCCAGGTGCTGCGCGGATCGAGGATCGTCTGGTCGATCCCGGCCGCGGCGAGCACCGGCACATGCACCGGCACGTCGAAGCCGAAATTGGGATCCTTGCGGAATTCCACCCCGTCCATCTTCCCGTCGAGCACCGCGTTGAGCAGCGCGCGGGTCGCCTTGATCGGCATGCGGCTGCCCGTGCCGTACTTGCCGCCGGTCCAGCCGGTGTTGACCAGCCAGCATTCCACGGAACCCTTGGCGATGCGCTCCTTGAGGAGGTTGCCGTAGACGCTCGGGTGGCGCGGCATGAAGGCGGCGCCGAAGCAGGTGCTGAAGGTGGCTTCCGGCTCGGTCACGCCGATCTCGGTGCCCGCGACCTTGGCGGTGTAGCCGCTGAGGAAGTAGTACATCGCCTGATCCGCGGTCAGCCGCGCGATCGGGGGCAGCACGCCGAAGGCGTCAGCGGTGAGCATGATGACGTTCGACGGCGCGGGGCCGAGGTTCTTCTCGGAGGTGTTCGGAATGAACTCGATCGGATAGGCACCGCGGGTGTTTTCCGTCTTGCTGCCGTCGGTAAAGTCGAGTTCGCGGGTGGCGGGGTCCATCGTCACGTTCTCGAGGATCGTGCCGAACATCTGCGTGGTCGCGAAGATCTCGGGCTCGCCTTCCGCCGAGAGGTTGATCATCTTGGCGTAGCAGCCGCCTTCGAAGTTGAAGACCGCAGTGTCCGACCAGCCGTGCTCGTCATCGCCGATCAGGGTGCGGCTGGCGTCGGCCGAGAGCGTGGTCTTGCCGGTGCCCGACAGGCCGAAGAAGATCGCGCTCTTGCCGTCCGCGCCGATATTGGCGCTGCAATGCATCGGCATCACGCCCTGCGCGGGCAGGAGGTAGTTCAGAAGGCCGAACACGCCCTTCTTCATCTCGCCCGAATACTCGGTGTTGCCGATCAGGATCAGCTTCTCGGTGAAGCTCACCGCGATCACCGTGTCGCTGCGGCAACCGTGGCGTTCGGGATCGGCCTTGAAGCTGGGCAGATTGATGATGGTGTATTCGGGGACGAAGCTCGCAAGTTCGTCCGCCGTGGGGCGCACCAGAAGGGTGCGGATGAACAGGTTGTGCCACGCCATCTGGTTGATGACGCGCACGTTCACCCGGTATTCGGGCTGCGAGCCGCCAAACAGGTCAGCGACATAGAGTTCGTCCTGGCCTTCGAGTTCCTTGAGGAAATCGGCCTTCAGCGCCGCGAAATGCGCCTCGCTCATCGGCTGGTTGACCGTGCCCCAGTTGATGCTGTTCTCGGTCTCGGCATCGCGGACGATATACTTGTCCTTGACGCTGCGCCCGGTGAAGCGGCCGGTATCGACCAGCAGCGCGCCGTGCTTGGTCAACTGCCCCTCGCCTTTCTTCAGCGCATGTTCGACCAGCGCCGAGGTGCCGAGATTGGGGTGGATGGTGGCACCGGTCTTGAGGTTCTGGGCGGCCAGCGGGGTTGCGAGCGGGGTCAACTTACGTCTCCTGGCGTGAAGGCCTTGGGGTGGCATCGATGGGTTGCGGGGGGCCCGGCCTGACTGCCGCCAGCGAATCCCCTCGCGCCTGCGTCACATCCCGTAGCAGTTGCGCATACGTATGCAACATCGGGCGAAGCGCCACCGTGCAATCCTGTCCGATCCCTCCATAGCGCCCTAAATGCGGCGCGCTCCACCGTCAAACCGGGCGGGCATGGCAAATGTGACAAGTCCCCAAGCGCCGCCTTCCGGCGCGCGCGGGCGGAGCGTTGCAGGCGGGCCGCGATGGCGCTACCCATGCGCCATGATCAGCTGCGCGGAGCAAGGATGATGGCGAGCGAGGCCGGGACACAACCCGACGCCGCACCCCTGCCGCCCGAGGGCGCGGGCAGCCCGGGCCCCGGCGCGCGCAAGCTCCAGATCGCGCTGGTCGATGATGACCGCAACATCCTCACCACGGTCTCGATCGCGCTGCAGGCGGAAGGCTTTGCCACCCGCCTCTATTCCGACGGCGAGACGGCGCTCAAGGCGCTGCTCGACAATCCCCCCGACCTCGCCGTCTTCGACATCAAGATGCCCAAGATGGACGGGATGGAGCTGCTGCGCCGTCTGCGCGAGAATTCCGCGATCCCCGTCATCTTCCTCACCAGCAAGGATGACGAGAGCGACGAGGAAGCGGGCCTCGAACTGGGCGCCGACGATTACATCGCCAAGCCTTTCTCCCTGCGCCTGCTGATCGCCCGCATCCGCGCGATCCTGCGCCGTGCCGAACCGCTCGGCGCGGACAATGCGCCCGCCACTTCGCCCGAGCCCGCGCCCGCCACCCTCACCCGCGGACGCCTGTTCATGGACCCCGCGCGCCATCAGGTGACCTGGCAGGGCGAGACGGTCAGTCTCACCGTCACCGAATTCCTGATTCTCGAGGCGCTGGCGATCCGCCCGGGCGTGATCAAGAGCCGCAACCAGCTGATGGACGCCGCCTACCCCGACGACGTGTTCGTCGACGACCGCACGGTCGACAGCCACATCAAGCGCATGCGCCGCAAGTTCAAGCTTGTCGACCAGAGCTTCGATGCGATCGATACGCTCTACGGGGCGGGCTACAGCTTCACCGATGGCTGACGGCAAGCGCGCCGGTAACGGGGCCAGAAACGGGGGCAGCGAGCAGCTGAGCGCCACAGGCCGCTTCGCACTGACGGGCCGCATTCTGGCGGTCAATATCCTGCCGCTGCTGATCCTGGGCGGCGGGCTGTTCTATCTCGACAGCTATCGCACCCAGCTGATCAACGAGCGCTTCAAGCTCGCCCGCATCGAGGCCCAGATCACCGCCGAGGCCCTCGCCGGCGCGAGCCGCGAGCGGCAGGAGGCGCTGCTGGTGCAGATCGGCAAGGAGCAGCGCATGCGGCTGCGCACCTTCGATGCCAAGGGCAAGCTCACCGCCGACAGCTTCGCGCTGGCCGAGCCCGCCTTCCGCTTCAACGATGTCTCGGACGATGACTGGGAGCAGCGCTTCTCGGTCTGGCTCGACCGCACGGTCGACACCATCGTCTCGGCCGAGCCGGTGCAGGACTATGTCGAGCCCGACGCGCAGGAGGCCAATGCCTGGCCCGAACTCGCCCGCGCGCGCGAGCTCGGCCTCAGCCAGGTGCGGCTCTATGATTGGCAGGATGGCACACCAGTGATCACCGCCGCGGTGCCGGTGGGCCTGCAGGGCGCGACGCTGCTGACGGTGCGCAATGCGGTCGACATCACCGAAAGCGTGCGCGCCGCGCGCACCACGCTGTTCCTCGCGATGCTGCTGGTGATGGCCGCCTCGGCGACGCTCTCGCTGTTCCTCGCGCGCACCATCGTCACGCCGCTCCGACTGCTCGCGCGCGCCGCTGTCCGCGTGAAGCAAGGCCGCGACCGCGAGGTCGAGGTGCCGCGCCTGCCCCAAAGGAGCGACGAGATCGGCCTTCTGGCCCGCGCGGTTTCGGACATGACCGGTGCCTTGCGGGGTCGCATCGACGCGGTCGACAGCTTCGCGGCTGACGTCGCGCACGAGATCAAGAATCCGCTCGCCAGCTTGCGCAGCGCGATCGACACCCTTCCACGGGTCGAGGACCCCGCCCTGCGCGCCGAACTGATCGCGATCGCCACCCACGACGTGCGCCGCATCGACCGCCTCGTCACCGAGATCTCTGCCGCCAGCCGCGTCGATGCCGAGATCAGCCGCGCGACCCTCGAACGCGTCGATCTGGCCGAGCTGTTCGCCAACCTCATCCGCAGCCGCGAGAACCGCGGGATGAACGGCGGGCGGCGGCTCGAGCTCGACGCGCGGGTGCCGCCGGGCACGCGGCTCAGGGTGATGGGCGTGCCGACCCAGCTCGAACGTGTCGCCGAGAACCTGATCGACAACGCGGTGTCCTTCTCGCCCGAGGGCGGCACGGTGTGCGTCACCCTGCGTCCGGCGGGCCGCATGGTCGTGACCGAAGTCACCGACGAGGGCCCCGGCATCCCCGTCGAGGCGCGCGACGCGGTGTTCCGGCGCTTCCATTCCGACCGGCCCGAGGGCGAGAGCTTCGGCAACCACTCCGGCCTCGGCCTAGCCATCGGCCGCGCGATTGCCGAGGCGCATGACGGCTCGCTGATCGCCGACGCCCGCGCCGATGGAGCCAGCGGCGCGTGCCTGCGCCTCACCCTCCCCTCGGCGCCATGACCGGGCTGGTGATGCAGGCGGGCGCGGTCGTCATCGGGGCCCGCGCGCTGCTGATCGAGGGGCCGCCGGGCAGCGGCAAGTCGAGCCTCGCGCTCGCGCTGATCGAACGCGGGGCGGGACTGATCGGCGATGATGCGGTGACGTTGACGGCCTCGCAAGGACGGCTCATCGCCGGGCCGCCACCCAATATCGCCGGGCTGATCGAGGTGCGCGGGGTCGGCCTCGCCCGCCTTGAAGTCGCCCCGCCCGCGCCGGTCGCGCTGATCCTCACCCTCGGCGGCCTGCCGGCCGAGCGTCTGCCCGAAACCCCGCTGCCTGCGCGCCTCATCGCAGGGGTCGCGGTGCCGGTGCTCGCTTTCGACCCTGGCCCGCTAGCGCCGGCCGCGCGCGCCGAATGGGCCCTGCGGATGCACGGTCTTGTGTTCGAAGCGTCTTCCCTTCGTGCAGCTCAAGCGCCAAATAGGCGCCGATGACTGTCTCCGACGCCCCGCCCCCGCCCCCCGACAAGCGCCCCTTGCTGCTGGTCACCGGGCTTGCGGGCGCAGGCAAATCGACCGCGCTCGACGTGCTCGAGGATCTGGGCTGGGAGACCATCGACAACTTCCCGGTACGGATGCTCAAGCGCCTCCTGACCGCGGCCGACGACACGCGCGGGCCGCTCGCGATCGGCTTCGATTCGCGCACCCGCGGCTTCGTGCCCGCCGACATCATCGCGCTGGTGAAGGACCTCAGCCAGCGCCCCGACCTCGCGCTCACCTCGCTGTTCCTCGATTGCGCGGGCGGCGAACTCGAACGGCGCTTCAACGAGACCCGCCGCCGCCACCCGATGGCCGATGGACGCCCGGTGCAGGAGGGCATCGCCGCCGAGCGCGAACTGCTCGAACCGCTCCGGCGCTGGGCCGACGTGCTGATCGACACCACGGCGATGACCAGCAACGACCTGCAGGGCAAAATCCGCGAGCTCTTCGCACCGTCCGAGGCCGACGCAGCGCTCACCCTCACCATCTCGAGCTTCGGCTTCGCCCGAGGCATGCCGCCGCTCGCGGATCTGGTGTTCGACATGCGCTTCCTCGACAATCCGCACTGGGTGCCGGGGTTGAAGGAGCAGACCGGGCAGGATGCCCCCGTCGGCGAGCACATCGCCAAGGACCCCGCCTTTGCCGATGCCTTCGCGCGGATCCGTGACCTGCTGCTGCTGCTGCTCCCGCGCTACGCCGCGCAAGGCAAGCCCTATGTCCACATCGCCTTCGGCTGCACCGGCGGACGCCACCGTTCGGTCTACACTGCCGAGACCATGGCCGAGGCCTTGCGCGGCGCGGGATTTTCGCCCACTGTGCGGCACCGCAACCTGGGCTCGCGCGCGGCCGACGCCATCGAAGGCGATCGGCCCTAGGGTTGCCCCGGAAAAGGACACCGCCGCCGTGAATGCACTTCGGGTGCAACACACATTGTCGGTTGAGGTAGAAACGCGTAAGGCCTCCCGACGGGCGGGCAGTTAACGGACCCATTTTCACACATGATCGGCTTGATCCTGGTAACCCACGGCCGCCTCGCGGACCAATTCGTCGAGGCGATGGAGCACGTCGTCGGCCCGCAGGAGGCGATCGTCACGGTCTGCATCGGCCCCAATGACGACATGGAGCAGCGCCGCGCCGACATCGCCGATGCGATTCTCGCGGTCGATGCCGGCAAGGGCGTGATCATCCTGACCGACCTGTTCGGCGGCACGCCGTCGAACCTGGCGATCTCGCTGCTCGATGCCGGCCACGTCGAGGTGATCGCGGGGATCAACCTGCCCATGCTGATCCGCCTCGCCGGCGCGCGCAAGGCGATGGACGTGACCGCCGCGGTGCTCGCCGCGCAGACCGCCGGGCGCAATTACATAACCATTGCCAGCGAATTGCTCGGGCAGGATGCCGCTCCCCCGGCGCGGGCCAAGGCCTAGGGGCTACAGGCGCGTGGGGGAAGCACGGCAACACGTCACCATCGTCAACCGCCGGGGCTTGCACGCCCGGGCGAGCGCGAAGTTCGTCGGCGCGGTCTCTGCCCTGCCCGAGGGCGTGAAGGTGACCGTCTCAAAGGCCCCGCACAGCGCGGCCGGCGGCTCGATCCTCGGGCTGATGATGCTCGGCGCGGCCAAGGGTGACACGGTCGAGGTGGCGGTCGAGGGTGACGAGGCGGAAGGCGTGCTCGCCGATCTGATCGCGCTGATCGCCGACGGCTTCGGCGAGGATTAGGGGCGGCGGCCCCCAAGGCTGGCGACTTTCTCATGCGCAAGCACATCACCGGCTTTTCCAATCCGACGGTCAAATACCTGCGGTCCCTGCGCGACAAGAAGCACAGGAAGCGCAGCGGCCAGTTCCTGGTCGAGGGCCTGCGCCTGCTCGAGGACGCGCGCACTTCGGGCCGCGTGCCGCAAACGCTGGTAATGGCCGAGGGGCGCGAGCATCCGCTGCTCGAACGGCTCGAGGCCGACGTCATGGCGGCAGGCGGCGAGGTGATCGCAACCACGCCCGACATCCTCTCCAAGATCACCGGCAAGGAGAACGCGCAGGTCGTCGCCGGGGTGTTCAACGAGTGGGACACCGGGCTGGCAAGGCTGGACAGGGATAGCGCGCCGCTTTGGCTTGTGGCGCAGGCCTTGCGCGATCCCGGCAACCTCGGGACAATGCTGCGCACCTGCGACGCGGTCGGTGCGGGCGGCCTCATCCTCGTCGACGACTGCGCCGACCCCTTCAGCGCCGAGGCCGTACGCGCGAGCATGGGCGCGGTGTTCACCGTGGGCCTCGCACAGGCGCGGTGGGACGAATTCCTGCCGTGGCTGCGTGCCGGGGAAGGCCAGCTGGTCGCGGCGAGCTTGCGCGATGCGGTGCCCTATCGCGGGGCGCCCTATGCCGCGCCGTGCTTCATTCTGGTCGGCAACGAATCGCAAGGGCTTCCCGAGGACTACGAAATGGCCTGCGACCTGCGCGTCACCATGCCGATGAAGGGCCGCGCGGATTCGCTGAATGCGGCCGTGGCGGGCGCGGTGCTGGCTTACGAGGTGCTGGCAAGCCTGTAGGCAAGGTTACAAAGGTTACACCCTGTCACCTTCCCAACAAGGCGAATTCGTTCAGAATTACAATTTGTTGACGCCGATTTGGCGCGGACGGACAAAATGGTCAGTGCGCGAAACGGCGCCCGAATCCGGCGATGGCGGACGATGCGAAAGAGCCGGCTGCGATCATGACGCAGCGGTCGGCAGTAGGAAAGCGCTCCGGCCTTGCGTGCCGCCTTGCGGCTACTCCGCAGCGTCCCGCTTCTCGCCTTCTTCGGTCATATCGGGTGCCCCCAGCGCCGCGACATCCTCGGCATTGTAGCGCGGGGCGGATTCCACCAGCGGCACGTCCTCGATCTCGCGCTTGCCGACCTCGATGCCCTTTTCCGCGAGCCTGCGCCCCGAGGACAGCACGTTCCGCTCGAAGCTGCCCACGAACTTGTTGTAGTTGTTGACCGCTGTCTCCAACCCGCCGCCGACCCGCTTGAGGTGCTGCGCTGCGACCTCCAGACGGCCGTAGAGCTCCGCTCCCATCCGGCCGATCTCTGCCGCTTCGTTCGCCATCTTGTCCTGCCGCCACACCTGCGCAACCGTGCGGGCAATGGCGACGAGGTTGGTCGGGGTAGCCAGCAGCACCTTGTTGCGGAAGGCGAAGTCCCACAATTCGGGATCATGCTCGAGCGCGGCGGCGACGAAATGCTCGCCCGGCACGAACATCACGACATAGTCGGGAGCATCGTCGAACTGGCTCTGGTAGCTTTTCGAACCGAGCGTCTGCACGTGGCCGCGCATCGACTTGGCGTGGAGATCGAGGTGCCGCTTGCGCTCGCCCTCGTCATCCGCCTCGAAAGCGGCCTGATAGGCGTTCAAGGACACCTTGGCGTCGATCACCAGCTTCTTCTGCCCCGGGACGTTGACGATCGCATCCGGGCGCAAACGGCCTTCATCGGTGTCCATCGATTGTTCGAGGTGGAAATCGGTATGCTCGGCCAGCCCGCATTGTTCGAGCACATTCTGCAACGCCCGCTCCCCCCAGCGGCCGCGCGCCTTGGGGGCGTTGGTGAGCGAATTGCCGAGCCGCTGCGCCTCGCGCCGGACCTGTTCCTGGCCTTCCTTCATCGACTGGATCAGGCCTGCAAGCTGCCCAAAGGCATCGGTGCGCTTGGCTTCGAGATCGGCGACCTGCCGCTCGTAATTCGCCAGCTTTTCTCCGACCGGCGAGAGCAACGCCTTGATCTTGGCCTCGCCCGCCTCCTCCGACTGGCGGAAGCGCGCATCAGCCCGCTCCAAAAAGGTCTTCTGCGCCGCCTCGAGCACGCGGTTGCCCGCGTTCTCGAATTCCTTCCTGAGCGATTCCTGCGCGCCGAGCAGCGCGGATTTCTGCTCGGCAAAGGCCTTTTCGCGCTCGGCCGCGGCGCTTTCCAGGGCGGCGAGCCGCTCGGCCAGCTGCGCGCGTTCGGCCTGCACCGAATCGAGCCGCGCGAGCAGACCATCGGCCCGAGCCGCTCGCTCCTTAAGCCCCGCGACCTCGATCCGCGCCTCACCCAGTTCGGCGATGGCGCGGGCGAATTTCGCTTCCCCCTCAGCCCCCGCCGCCTCGGCCGCGGAAAGCCGGGCGCGCACGTCCGCCAGCGGGCGCGAGGCGAGCAACCAGCCGAGCGCGGCGCCGGCGAGGAGAGCAATGATCGAGAGAATCGCAGGGTCCATGCGGCAAACCTACACAGAACGAATGGGGAACGCTAGGCCTGCAAAGTGCTTTCCAACAAGAAAGCGGGCCCCCGGATCAAGCCTGGGGCGGCGCTATTCCCGCAGAGCCAAGCCTGAAGGCTTCGATCAGCTTGCGGATGATAAGGTACGTCTGCAGCACGATGCCGAGCAACAATAGCCCGATGAAGAGTGGACTGCCCTCGCCATTGCGCAGCTCGCCCGACAATACATAGGTCAACATGAGCAGGATCGCGCCCTCGAAAACGGCATCCCTGATCAGGGATTTCCGGGTCTTCGGCGGATCCGGCGTGGTTGCTTCGTTTCTGCGAAGCGAGTCGGCAAGAAATTCGCCAACCAGCCATATCATCGCCAGGATCAGCAGGATCGGCAGAGCGGTACCCAGCCAACTGAGCCACTCGCCGCTCATCGCGCTACGCAGCCCGCCTGATTTTCTCGAGCTTCTTCAGCACCATCGCACGCTTCAGCCGCGAGAGATGGTCGATGAACAGGATGCCCTCGAGGTGGTCCATCTCGTGCTGCAGGCAGGTCGCGAGCAGGCCTTCGAGGTGTTCCTCGTGGGTGTTGCCCTCGAGATCCTGATAGCGGACGGTGCAGGTCGCCGGGCGATCGACGTCGGCGTAGATCTCGGGGACCGAGAGGCAGCCTTCCTGATAGGTCGAAAGCTCGCGCGCCGGATCGAGAATCACCGGGTTGATGAACACCCGCGGTTCGTTCTTCGTCGCCGGGTGGGTGTGCTTGTGGCCGTCGTGGCTGCACTCGACCGGGGGCGCGTCGGGATCGTCGGGCTGGAGATCGATCACCAGCACCCGCTTGGGCACGCCGACCTGGATCGCGGCGAGGCCGATGCCGGGAGCATCGTACATCGTCTCGAACATGTCTTCGACGAGGCTGTTCAGCTCGGGGCCGAACTCGTGGGGTTCGACCGGGGTCGAGATGGTTTTGAGCCGGGGGTCCGGCACTTCGAGGATTTCGCGGATAGCCATGCGGCGCAAAATAGGTGGATCACGCGCGAATTACAACGCCGCGCTGGCGCCTGTCTCTACCCCACCGGCCGCCGCGCGCGCAGCGCCTGCGCCAGCGTGCCCTCGTCGAGATAGTCGAGCTCGCCGCCGACCGGCAGGCCGTGGGCGAGCTGGGTGACGCGCAAGGGGAAGGCCTCGAGCCGTTCGGCGAGGTAATGCGCGGTGGTCTGGCCTTCCAGCGTGGCGTTCATCGCGAGCACCACCTCGTCGATCCCCCCCGCCTCGACGCGGGCGAGGAGGCTGGCGATGTTGAGCTCCTCCGGGCCGATCCCGTCCAGCGCCGACAGCCTGCCGCCGAGCACATGGTAGCGCCCGGGGAAGAGCCGCGCGCGGTCCAATGCCCAAACGTCGGAGACCTCCTCCACCACGCACAGCGCGCGCGCGTCGCGGCGCGGGTCGGTGCAGATGGCGCAGGGGTCGCGGGTGTCGACATTGCCGCAAGTTGCGCATTCGACCAGCGTCTCGGCGACGCCCGCCAGCGCCTCGAGCAGCGCGGGCAGCGCAGACTCGCGGTGCTTGACCAGCCACAGCACTGCGCGGCGCGCCGAGCGGGGGCCGAGCCCCGGCAGGCGGGCGAGCGCTGCGCTCAATGCCTCGATCTCTTGCGATGCCATGGGGGGAGAGATAGGGGCTGCGCTTCGCTTCACAAAGGCTGCCCGCAGAGCTTATGCGCATCATCTTCATGGGAACGCCCGAATTCGCGGTTCCGGCCCTCGGCGCATTGCATGAGGCGGGGCATGAGGTTGCCTGCGTCTACACCCAGCCGCCGCGGCCGGCGGGGCGGGGGAAGAAGCTGAACCCCTCGCCCGTGCAGATCGAGGCCGAGCGGCTGGGGGTGCAGGTTCGTGTCCCCGTATCCTTGCGGAATGCAGAGGCGCAGGCGGAATTTGCGGCATTGGGCGCGGATGTGGCGGTGGTTGCGGCCTATGGGTTGATCCTGCCGCAGCCGGTGCTCGATGCGCCGAGGCACGGCTGCCTCAACATCCACGCCTCGCTCCTGCCGCGCTGGCGCGGGGCGGCGCCGATCCACCGCGCGGTGATGGCGGGCGATGCCGAGACGGGCGTAACGATCATGCAGATGGAGGCCGGGCTCGATACCGGGCCGATGCTCCACAAGGTGGCGGTGCCGGTTGGGCGGAAGACCACGGGCGAGCTGTTTGGGGAGCTGGGCGCGGTCGGCGCGGCGGCGATGGTGAAAGTGCTGGCCGATCTCGCCGCCTATCCGCCCGAGGTGCAGGACGATGCGGCGGCGATCTACGCGCCGAAGATCGACAAGGCGGAGGCGAAGATTGATTGGGCGCTGGACGCCGCCGCGATTGAACGGATGGTGCGCGGCCTTGCCCCCTTCCCCGGCGCGTGGTTCGAGCTTGGTGACGAGCGCGTCAAGCTGCTGCTGGCCGTGGTGGTGGGGGGCGCGGGCGCTCCGGGCACGGTGCTGGACGAGGACTTGACCATCGCCTGCGGGACTGGCGCGATCCGGCCGCTGCGGCTCCAGCGCGCGGGCAGGCCGGTGCTTGAACGCGGGGAGTTCCTGCGCGGGCGGACCGTGGCGGCGGGCACTTTCCTGACGTGACCCGCTTCGCCGTCACCCTGGAATTCGACGGGACGCCGTTCTTCGGGCTGCAACGCCAGAGCCACGGGCCGAGCGTGCAGCAATCGGTCGAGGACGCGCTCGGGCGGATCACCGGGGAGACCGTGACCTTGCACTCGGCAGGCCGCACCGATGCGGGCGTCCATGCGCTGGCGATGCGCAGCCATGTGGACATCGAAAAGCCCTTCGATCCCTTTCGCCTCGCCGCCGCGCTCAACGCGCAGCTGCGACCCGATCCCATCGCGGTGACCGCCTGCGCGGTGGTGCCCGACGATTGGCACGCGCGCTTTTCCTGCACCGGGCGGCGCTATCTCTACCGCATCGCCAACCGCCGCGCGCCGCTTACCCTGATGCGGGACAAGGCGTGGCACGTGCCCCAGCCGCTCGACGTAGAGGCGATGCACCGCGCCGCGCAGGCGTTGGTCGGGCGGCATGACTTCACCACCTTCCGCTCGGTGCATTGTCAGGCAGCCGATCCGCTGAAGTCGCTCGACCTGCTCGACGTGGAAAGGGTGGGCGAGGAGATCCACATCCACGCCGCCGCGCGCTCGTTCCTGCACCATCAGGTGCGCAGCATGGTCGGCTGCCTCAAGCTGGTCGGCGCAGGCACATGGCCGGAACGCCGCATCGCCGAAGCGCTGGCGGCGCGTGACCGGGGAGCGCTGGGGCTTAACGCGCCGCCGCATGGGCTCTATTTCGTCGAAGCGACCTATCCTGACGACCTGACGTAAGGTCACCCTAGCCATCTCGTGATTGCGAGCGTAGCGATTGCGCAACCCGCAATGACGAAAAAAGGGAAACGCAGGATGACCACCGGAAAGCAGCTCTTCACCACCCTCACCGCCGACGGCAAGCTGACCCTCGAGGTGGCGGAAAGCCAGTTCCCCGCGCCGACCGGCAATCAGGTGCTGGTCAAAATGGAGGCCGCGCCGATCAACCCGAGCGATCTTGCCATCCTCACCAGCGCCGCCGATTTCGAGACCGCCGAATACACCCCCGGCAAGGTCGTCGCGACCATGCCCGAGCCGTTCCTCACTGGCAACAAGGCGCGCCACGGCCAGCGGCTTCCGGCGGGCAACGAGGGCGCGGGCACGGTAATCGCGACCGGTGACAGCGACATGGCCAAGGCCCTGATGGGCCAGCGCGTCGCCTGCGTGCCGGGCAACGCTTTCAGCCAGTATGCCATTGCCGACGCGATGATGTGCCTGCCGCTCGGCGAGCATTCCTGCGAGACCGGCGCCTCCAGCTTCGTCAATCCGATGACTGCGCTGGGCTTCGTCGAGACCGCCAAGATGGAGGGCCACTCGGCCATCATCCACCTCGCCGCCGCCTCGAACCTCGGCCAGATGCTCAACCGCATCTGCATCGAGGACGGGATGAAACTCGTGAACATCGTCCGCAAGCCGGAACACGTCGCGATGCTCAAGGAGCAGGGCGCGACCTATGTGGTCGACAGCTCCGCCCCCACCTACATGGCCGACCTGCGCGCCGCGATTGCCGAGACCGGC
>NZ_JAMNXL010000100.1 GCF_023653175.1 Erythrobacter sp.
GCGCCAGCCTGCGGTGCGCCTCGGGGAGGTCGTGGTAGGGCATCGAGGGCATCAGGTGGTGGAGCGCGTGATAGCGCAGCCCGACCGGCGCCCAGATCTCGGCGGCGAGGCCCGGGGGGGGCACGTTGACGCTATCGAGGAACTGCGCGGTCACCGTCATCGCCTCACCCTCGTTCTCCCACAGGTGCGCGACCAGCGTGCGCAGCTGGTTGAGCACCGCGGCGAGCGACAGGATCGCCAGCGCGGTCGCCAGCGGCTGCCAGCCGAACACGAAGACCGATGCGATCAACGCCATCGCCCACACACTCGCGCCCGCTTCCTGCCAGCGCACCCGGCCAGCGAACTCGCCCTCGGGTGCCTTGCGACGGAACTCGGGGTTGATCGAAAGCGAGGAGAACCGCTCCCACACGAAGGTGCGAAGCGGCGGCACCAGCAGGCCGAGCGGGTAGAGCACCCCGAAACGCAGAATCAGCGCCACCGGCAGCAGCATCGCGACAAGCACGAACAGCGGCAGGCTCCACGGCTTCATCAGCGCCAGCGGCAGGTATTCGGGATCCTCGATCGTGCCGTATTGCGTGCGCTTGTGGTGGATCACGTGCACGCCTTCATACATGAAGCTGGGCGTGAGCATCGGGATGCCGACGAGCAGATTCCACGAAGTGCGGAAACCGGGGAGCGCATCGCGGTGGATGTGGGTCAGCTCGTGGATGAACATCAGCGCGCGGTACAGCGCCAGCGCCGCGACCAGCCCGGCGGCAAGCTTCACCGCGATACTCGCCGAGGCGATCGCCACCGCGATCCCGGCATAGCCCAAGGCGGCCGAGACCAGCATGTCGGTCCAGTAGATGCCCGGCTTGGCCTCTCCCAACCCCTTGGTGAGGTCGCGCGCGGCGCGCAGCATGGCCTTGTCGTCCTCGGCCATGAAGGCGGCGCGGGTCGCCTTCACAGGCGCGGCAGGGATGGTCTGGTGCATGGTCATAGCGGCAATTTCCTGAGGCGCGCCCTACCGCAAATCGGGGGCCAAGCCAAACGCGGGTTGTTGGTGAGAGTGATCGATAGCTTGCGCGATTGACGCGAGCGCGACACAGACGCCTTGACCCGGAGCAAATACGAGGACGCTTGCGTGACGGATGTAACGACCCGCGGAGCCCAGATAGTGATCGAGCCGGTCACCGGCAAGCGCGGGCGCGAGGCCTTTGTCGATCTAGGCCGCGCCTTTTCGGACCGCCTGCCGCATTTCGTGCCCCAGATCCGCGCCGAACAGATCGAGCTGGTCGATCCGGCCAAGAACCCCTTCTTCGGCCATGCCCGCGTGCAGCTGTTCATCGCGCAGGCCGGCGGCAGGCCGGTCGGGCGCATCTCGGCGCATATCGACGAACTCGCGCTCGCCATGTCGGAGGCGCAGGGCTTCGGCCCCGGAACCGGCTTCTTCGGCTATTTCGATGCCGAGGATGAAAACGTCGCCCGCGCGCTGCTGACGGCGGCGGAAGGCTGGCTGGCTGGCGAGGGGATGACCCGGGTGCTGGGGCCCATCTCGCTGTCGATCTGGGAAGAGCCCGGCCTGCTGGTGAAGGGCCAGGACCATGCGCCGACGATCATGATGGGCCACCACCCCGCGCATTACGCCGGATGGATCGAGGCGGCCGGCTACGCCCGCGCCAAGACGCTCTACACCTATGATCTCGACATCTCGAAGCCGTTTTCGCCGTTGTTGCAGCGCATCATCCAGTCAGGACACAAGAACGCGCGGATCACCATCCGCCCCGTGCGCAAGGCGGAGTGGGACGCGGAAGTGGCGATCATCCTCGGCATCCTCAACGATGCGTGGTCGGACAATTGGGGCTTCGTGCCCTTCACCCCCGCCGAGGTCGCCTATGCCGGCAAGAAGCTGCGCGCGATCATCAAGGAAGATCTCAACATGATCGCCGAGGTCGATGGACGGCCGGTGGCCTTCATGCTGACCTTCCCCGACGTGAACGACGCACTGACGAAGATCAGGGGCAAGCTGTTTCCCTTCGGATGGATCCACATGCTGCGCTGGTTGCGCTTGCCCAAGGGCGCTACGATGCGGGTGCCGCTGATGGGTGTGCTGAAGGAACTCCACAGCAGCCGCCTCGCCAGCCAGCTGGCCTTCATGATGATCGAGGAAATCCGGCAACACGCAAATGGCAAATACGGCTCGGACCGGGGCGAGCTCGGCTGGGTGCTGGATGACAATCAGGGCATGAACGCCATCGCCGACGCGATCGGCAGCAAGGTCAACCGCGAGTATGTGATCTACGAGCGGGCGCTGGGCTGACATGCGCGGCGTGAAGCTGGAGACAATCAGGCTCGCCCTGGCTTTCGCCTATTGGCAGCCCATCCTGATCCTTTTCGGCGCCTTCGCATCCGATCTGCGAGGCATGTCCGCGCTTGCGCTCATCGCAGCGTCATTGGTGATCGCTATTGCTGGAAGCATCGCGGCGTGGGTTCTCAGCCTGATCGCTCTGTGCCCCAACTGCGGCGGCCGTTATTTCTCTATCGTCCCTTTGTTCCTCTACACGAGGCGGCGCTGCGCACAGTGCGGGCTAAAGGAAGAGGACGGCGCGCATTCGCGTGGCGCCAGAACCTAGCCAAAGAAAAAAGGCCTCCGTTGCCGAAACAACGGAGGCCTTTCGGGATCGTATCACCAGCCGCTTGGACGGGAGGGGGGTCTCGGCGGTGACAAGAGCATAATGATCGTCCTTGCGGGCGGTTCCCGGGCCTTGTGAAATTTTTTTGACCCTAGGGAAACTACGCAGGAAATCCAGCCGGTCCAGAGGCTTGCGCGACAGGGGCGACGGGGCTGCAGGGAACCGCTATGGGTATGAATCGGTTGCCTACACAGACCAGCGAAAGGTGTCTCATGTCCCTCGGAAGCCAGATCGCGGCCAACCTGCCCTTCCTGCGCCGCTATGCCCGCGCGCTGACCGGATCGCAGGCAAGCGGCGATGCCTTCGTGCGCGAAATGCTCGAAGCCGCGCTCGCCGATGCGACACTGATGGAGAGCCTCGCAGGCGGGCGCGTCCCGCTCTACCGCGCCTTCGGCAAGGTCTGGGCGAGCGCATCGGGCGCCCCAGCGGTGGGCAATCCGGCGAGCGAGCACGAGGCCGGCGCGCAGGCCCGACTGGGCGCGATCACGCCCCCGGCGCGGCAGGCGCTGCTGCTCACCACGCTCGAGGATTTCACCATCCCCGAAGCCGCGGCGATCCTCGACCGCACCCCGGAAGAGGTCGAAGCCCTCGTCGCCGCAGCTATCGCCGACATCGAGCGCGAACAGACCACCAGCGTGCTGATCATCGAGGACGAGCCGCTGATCGCGATGCAGCTCGAAGACCTCGTGACCGGCCTCGGCCACACGGTCAGCGGCACCGCGGCGACCCGCACCCAGGCGCGCAGCGCGGTGGCCGAGGCGATGCCGGGGCTGGTGCTCGCCGACATCCAGCTGGCCGACGGCTCCTCGGGCCTCGATGCGGTGGACGATATTCTCTCGGCCGGGACGATGCCGGTGATCTTCATCACCGCCTATCCCGAGCGCCTGCTGACCGGCGACCGGCCCGAGCCGACCTATCTGGTCACCAAGCCCTTCCAGGAAGCGACCGTGCGCGCGGCGATCAGCCAGGCACTGTTCTTCGGGAGCACACGGCCGTTGTGATTTGATGCCACCTTCGATGGCGCACGTCAGCGGGATCGCAAAATCAGGGCTTCGTCACCCGCCGATCCGCTTCCTTCTCGCGGATCCGAAAATCCGCGGGCCTGCGCACCGGCACGCGCAGCACGCAGCGCACGCCGGCGGGAGCGAAATCGAGCGTCACCGGTGTGCGCAGCTCGTGGGCGACGACCTTCTCGATCAATTCGGTGCCGAAGCCGCGGCGGCGTTCGCTGGCGACGGGCGGGCCGCCCGTCTCTTGCCATTCGACCTCGGCCCATTCGGTCTCGGCTGAAGGGTCTTCCCCGCGCTGCCAGCGGATCGTAACCTTGCCGCCCGGTGCGCTCAACGCGCCATACTTGGCCGCATTGGTGGCGAGTTCGTGGACCGCCAGCCCGAAGGACAGCGCGTCATTGGGCGCCAGTTCCAGCTCGGGCCCGTCGAGCAGGATCGCATCGTCGAGCACGCTGCGGAAATGCTGCAATTCGGCCTCGATCACCGCGCGGATCGGGGTCGTGCCCCAGTCGGTCACGGTCAACAGATCATGCGTCGCCGACAGCGCCCGGATCCGGCCTTCGAGCGAATCCGCGAAATCGTCGAGCCCGCTTGCCCGCCTGCGGGTCAGCGACAGGATCGAAAGGACGTTGGCGAGCGTGTTCTTGACGCGGTGGTTCAATTCGCGCGTCAGCGAATTGCGGATCGAATGCTGCTCCTCGAAGAAGGCGAGCCGCGCCTGGTCCTCGAAAGCCTGCTGGGTGAGCAGCCGCGCCAGCAGCATCAACAGGCTTGCCAGCGCAAGCCCGAAGATCAGCGTCACCATCGACAATGGCGAGAGCACCGCGATGCTGGCGCTCTCGACCACCAGCATCAGCTTGCGGTCGGCGATAGTGACTTGCTGCGTCACCCGCGCCTCGGCCGCGCCGCCTGCCGTGTGGGCGACGAGCAGGTGGCCAGTGCCGTTCTCGCCGTCATAGAGCCGGACGCCGAAGCGCATTTCGCCCTGCCGGTCGATGGCCGAATCGAGGAACTCGCGCGCCCGGAACGGGGTATAGACGAAGCCTGCCAGCCGCCGCGCGGTGGGGTCGGCAGCGGGACGGTCCATGCGGAAAACCGGCATGTAGATCGCAAAGGCCGGTGCAGTGCCGCTGGTTTCCTGCACCAGAACGATCCGGCCCGAGGCCGCCGGACGCAGCGTCAGCTCGGCCTCGGCCATGGCGGCCGCGCGGGCGGCGTCGGAATACATGTCATAGCCCAGCGCGCGGCGGTTGAGCGCGGTGGCAGGCGCGAACATGGCGACCGGCGCCACGCGTCCGGTGGCGCTGGTGGGCGCGGGAAAGATGTCGGGATAGGCCGGTTGGCTCGCCCGCGTGCGCGCAAGGAAGGCGGGCAGATCGCGCGCTTCGAGCACCGGGATCCAGCCGATTCCTTCGGCGCCCGAATATTCGGTGTTGAGCTTCAGTGCGCGCACGAAGCTGTCGAAGGTTTCGGGGCTCACTTCCTCGACGCTTGCGAACAGCGCCGCGCCTGCGCGCAGATAGGAGGTGAAGCCGCTCCCGCTGCGGTCGAGCGCGGCGGCCACCCCTTGGGCATATTCGCGCATCTGCGCGCGTTCGCGGGCGCGGGCGTTGCTCTCGATGGAGAAGACGCTCAGCGCGGTGATCGCGGCGAGCGCAAGGAAGATCAGCAGCGGAATCGCGCGCGGATAGAGCACCAGCCAGCGCCGCGCCCGTCCCGAGGAGTCCGGCGGCGGGGCAGGCGCGTCGCTGGCGGAATGGAGGGCAAGCGGGTCGATGGCGCGCGGTTCCTGTGGGGGCCAGGTGCCGGGACGGGACGCTGGCAGCCGGTGGCGGAACCAAACAGGTAGCGCATCGTTCCCAAATCGTCCAAACTCGGCTTCTCGGGAGTGCGGATGGCGCGGTGCGTCCTTCGGTTTCCCGGGTGGCGGATCGGTCTGTCGGCAGACCGGGACACGGTATCAGGGACAATCGCAAGCGACATGGCCTCGACAGACGGACACGGCGGCAACCACGGCGCAGGCGACCAGAACGCCCGGCGCCGCCCGCCCGAATGGGCCGACGGCTTGAAGCAGCTCTATGATTCGGTGGTCGAAGAGGCCCTGCCCGACAGCTTCAAGGATCTCATCGACCGGCTCGACGCGATGCCCCCCGCCCGCGGCCGGGATCACGGCAAGTGAGCGCGGACCAGCCCTCGGGTGACAAGCCTGCTGGAAACGGGCGCAGCGCGGGCGAAAAGTCCGACTTCAAACGCGAGCTGACCGGGGTGGTGCCGCACCTGCGCGCCTTTGCGCGGGGGTTGTGCGGTAGGCCCGACCTCGCCGATGACCTGGTGCAGGAGACGCTGCTCAAGGCCTGGGCGGCGCAGGAGCGCTTCGAACCCGGCACCTCGATGCGCGCCTGGACCTTCGTGATCCTGCGCAATGCCTATCTCACCGACATGCGCCGCAACCGCTTTCGCGGCGAGTATGACGAGGGGGTGGCCGAACGCATCCTGACCGCGCCCGCCGGGCAGGAGGAGCCGATCCACCTGTCCGACCTCCACCGCGCGCTGCTGACCCTGCCTGCCGAACGGCGCGAGGCGCTGCTGCTGGTGGGCGCGGGCGGCTTTTCCTACGAGGAGGCGGCGGCGATCTGCGGCTGCGCGGTCGGCACGATCAAGAGCCGCGTCGGCCGCGCGCGGGCTGCCTTGTCGGAGATGCTGGCGAGCGGCTCCATCCCCCGCCGCTCGACCGATGACGAGGTCGCGCACAGCGCGATCCTCGAAGAGCTGGACGAGGTCGCGGCGGGCAACGGGGTGAGTTCGCGGCCCTGAGGCGCGCCCCTGCCATCCATAGGAAAAGGCCCGGAAGCGTTTCCGCCCCGGGCCCTTTGCTTGTCCATTCAGACCAGACTTACGCGTAGGTCCACACCGTCCCGCGCGCGAGGTTTTCGCTGGCGAAGGCCCAGTTGAGCTTGGTTTCGACCACCGCGTCGAGATAGGCCGGACGCTTGTTCTGGTGATCGAGGTAGTAGGCGTGCTCCCACACGTCGAGCACCATGAGCGGGTTGAAACCGCTGTCAGCGAGCGTGTCGGCGTCATGCGTCTCTTCGATTGAGAGCTTGCCGTCCTTTTCGGCCAGCCACACCCAGCCGGATGCGAAGTGGCCGACGCCGCGGTCCTTGAGCTGCTGCTTCAGGGCATCGACCGAGCCGAATGCGGCTTCGATCCCGGCGACCAGTTCATCCGAAGGCGCGGTGGTTTCGGCCGCCATCGAGTTCCAGTAGAACGCATGGTTCCAGGTTTGCGCCGAGTTGTTGAACAGGCCCTTGTCGGCCCCGCGCGAGGCAGCGACGATCTCTTCGAGCGACTTCGACTCATGATCGGTGCCCGCGATCGCGGCGTTCATCTTGTCGAGATAGGTCTGGTGATGCTTGCCGTAGTGGAACGACAGCGTCTCGGCCGAAATGGCGGGCTCGAGCGCGGTGTCGGCATAGGGAAGCGGGGCAAGTGCGAAAGCCATGGTGTTCTCCAGGGTCGTTTGATGAATCGGTCGGGGTTACGTAGCAGCAACGCAGATGTGAGCGAAGGGTTGCAGCTTCAAGGCTGACTTCACGGCTGGGCGATAGCCTCATCGGCCGAACGGTCAACCGCGCTGGTGACCGCGACGTTCATGGTGACATTGCCGAGCGTGCGCATCAGATCGGGCAGCATCTCGACCGCGACCAGCAGCGCGAGCGGTTCGACCGGCACGCCCATCGCCAGCGCAATCGGGCCGATCGAGACCACGAAGCTGATCGAGCCGGGCAGGCTGACGGCCGAGAGGCTGATGACGCTGGCGATGAAGATACCGGCGATGGCGACCGTCAGCGGCACCTCCACGCCTGCGAGGGCGGCGACGTAGTAGACCACCGCGAGGTTCATCGCCGCGCTGGTCGCACGGAAGATCACCACAGCGAGCGGAAGGACGAATTCGGCGGTCGAGGGCCTGATGCCCAGCCGCCCCGCGCTATCGAGCATCGCGGGCAGACTGGCCAGCGAGGACTGGGTGGAGAGCGCCACAGCCTGCGCGGGCAGCATCGCGGTGACGAACCGCCCGCCGGTGCGCCCGAGACCGATGGCGACGGCATAGGCCAGCACCAGTACGAAGGTGCCCATCGCGGTGACGGTGAGCACATAGTGCCCGAGCGCGGCGAAGGCCCCGCCGCCGCTCTGCACCCCGACGCCGTAAGCCAGCGCGAAGACGCCGACCGGCGCGGCGCTGAGCACCCAGCCGATGATCAGCAGCATCGCATTGCCGAGCGCGTGGAAGACGCCGAGCAACCGCTCGCTCTGCTCCTCGGGCAGGCGGGTGATGGCGACGGCGAACATCACGAAGAACAACGTCAGCGGCAGCATCGCGGTCTCGGCCGCGGCGGCGACGATGTTGGGGCTGACGAGCGAGGCGAGGAAATCGAGCACCTTGGGCACTTCGCCCACGTCAGAAGGGGTTTGGGCGAGGAAGGCGCTCGCGCCCTCAGGCACCGGGAAGGTGCGCAGCAGCATCGGCATGAAGATCGAGGCGAAGGCCCCGCCTGCCAGTTGCACGAACACCATCAGCGCGATCATCCGCCGCGCCACCGTGCCGACCCGCGCGGCAAGGATCATCTGGACCAGGCCGAGCACCAGCAAAGCCGCGACCAGCGGGATGATCGTCATCTGCAGCGCGCGCAGCCACAGCCCGCCGACGAGACCGGCGATGTCCGACACTCCCTGCGGTGCCCCGGCGAGTCCGCCGACGATCCCGGCCAGCAATCCGCCGATCAGCGCTGCGAAGGTCAGCGCCACCGGCAGGCGGATCGAGACCAGCGCGAATTTTCCCTGTCCGCTGGCTGCGGTGCTTTCACTTTCCAGCAATGGCATGTCCTTATGCGGGCGTCTTGCCCTTCACTTTGGGCGATAACCGCGCCAGAAGCGCTAGACAATCATGCGAGAGGGCAAAGCCGCAATCATGGCCAGGAAGCTGTTCGGAACCGACGGGATCAGGGGCCGCACCAATGCCGGCGTGATGACCGCCGCGACCGCGATGAAGGTGGGACAGGCCGCGGGCCGCCATTTCGTGCGCGGCGGCCATCGCCACCGGGTAGTGATCGGCAAGGACACGCGCCTGTCGGGCTACATGATGGAAAGCGCGCTGGTGGCAGGGTTCACCTCGGTCGGGATCGATGTGATCATGACCGGGCCGCTCCCCACCCCTGCCATTGCGCTGCTCACCCGCGAAATGCGCGCCGACCTGGGCGTGATGATCTCGGCCAGCCACAACCTCTTCGCCGACAACGGCATCAAGCTGTTCGGCCCCGACGGCTTCAAGCTGTCGGACGAGGCCGAGGCCGAGATAGAGCGGCTGATGGCCACCGACATCCCGCTCGTTCCCGCCGAGCTGATCGGCCGCGCGCGTCGGATCGAGGATGCGCGCGGGCGCTACATCCACGCGGTCAAGCAGTCGGTGGCGACGGATGTCCGCTTCGATGGCCTCAAGGTCGTGGTCGATTGCGCCCACGGCGCAGCCTATCAGGTCGCCCCATCCGCGATCTGGGAGCTGGGCGCGGAGGTGGTGGCGCTCGGCGTCTCGCCCAATGGCACCAACATCAACGACGGCGTCGGCTCGACCGCGATTGCCGCGCTTCAGGCCAAGGTGGTCGAAGAGCAGGCCGACATCGGCATCGCGCTTGATGGCGACGCCGACCGGCTGATCGTGGTCGACGAGAAGGGCCGCGCGGTCGACGGCGACCAGATCATGGCGCTGATCGCGGGCCGGATGCAGGAGCGCGGGAGCTTGCAAGGCGGCGGGATCGTGGCGACGGTGATGAGCAACCTCGGCCTCGAACGCTACCTCAATGGCCGCGGCCTCGATCTGGTGCGCGCCAAGGTCGGCGACCGCTACGTGCTCGAGGCGATGAAGGCGGGCGGATATAATGTCGGCGGCGAGCAGTCGGGGCACATGATCCTGCTCGACTACGCCACCACCGGCGATGGCACCGTGGCGGCGCTGCGCGTGCTGGCGAGCCTCGTGCGCAGCGGCAAGCCGGCGAGCGAGCTGCTCCACGTCTTCGACCCCGTGCCGCAGCTTCTCAAGAACGTGCGCTACGAGGGCGGCCAGCCGCTCGAGAACGACCGCGTCAAGGCGGTGATCGCCGAGGCCGAGGCGAGTCTTGCCGGCAAGGGCCGCCTGGTGATCCGCCCCTCGGGCACCGAACCGGTGATCCGGGTGATGGCCGAGGGCGACGACCAGAAACAGGTCGAACACGTGGTCGACGCGATCTGCGAAGCAGTGCACGCGGCGGCCTGAGGAGACGACATCATGCTCGAAATGCGCCCCGATTGCGAAACCTGCGGCGTGCTGCTTCCGGCCGAGGCACCCGGCGCCTTCATCTGCTCGTTCGAGTGCACCTTCTGCGCCGAATGCGCCGAGGATCTCGACGACCGCTGCCCCAACTGCGGCGGCGAGCTGATGGACCGGCCGACGCGCGCCAAGGCACTCCACGCCAAGTTCCCGCCGAGCACGGAACGCAAGTTCAAGGGCTGAGGCCCGCCGCACCCTCATCCCTTGCGCCCGCGCGTCATCGGGCGCATCAACGGGCCGACAGGAGGGGGCAGCATGCGGACAATCTTCAAGACCACCGCCTTGGCAGGGCTTGGCGTCATGGCGGCATCTGGCGGCGCGGCACACGCGCAGGGCACAGCCCTGCGCCCCGACCAGATCGCCTACCGCGCGCTCTTTGAAGAATTGGTCGAGACCAACACCACCCTCTCCAGCGGCAGCTGCACACTCGCCGCCGAACGCATGGCCGCGCGGCTGCGCGAGGCGGGTTTGCCCGAGACCCAGATCCACCTCTTCGCCGATCCCGCCCACCCACAGGAGGGCGGCCTCGTCGCGGTCTATCCGGGCACGTCCAAAACTCTCAAGCCGATCCTCGGCATCGCGCATATCGACGTGGTGGAGGCCAAGCGCGAGGACTGGCAGCGCGATCCCTTCACGCTGGTCGAGGAGGATGGCTATTTCTACGCACGCGGGGTCGCCGACACCAAGGCGCTCGCCGCGACCCTGGTCGACACCCTGATCCGCTTTCAGCGCAGCGGCTACAAGCCCAAGCGCAGCGTCAAGATCGCGCTCACCTGCGGCGAGGAGACCAACGGCGCCTTCAACGGGGTGGAATGGCTCGCCGCCAACCGCCGCGACCTGATCGACGCCGCCTTTGCCCTCAACGAGGGCGGCGGCGGCACCACCGATGGCACCGGCAGCGGCAGGGGCAAGGTGGTCGAACAGACCATGCAGGTCGGCGAGAAGACTTTCGCCACCTTCCGGCTCGAGACGCGCAACCCCGGCGGCCACAGCTCGGTCCCGCGGCCCGACAATGCCATCTATCAGCTCGCCGCAGCGCTGACGAAGATCGGCGCGCACGAGTTCCCGCTCGAAATGACCGAGACCACCCGCACCTATTTCCGCGAGGCGGGAATGGGCCGCAAGGACGAGATCGGCGCAGCGATGGTCGCGCTCGCGGCGAACCCGGCCGACACCGCGGCCGAGGCGATCGCCAACCGCGATCCTTTCCTCCATTCAAACCTGCGCACGACCTGCGTGGCGACGATGCTTGACGGTGGCCATGCGCGCAACGCGCTGGCGCAGCGCGCGGGCGCCTTCGTCAATTGCCGGATCTTCCCCGGCCACCCGGCCGAGGATATCCGCGCCGAGCTTGCCCGCGTGATCGGCGATCCCGGGGTCAGCGTCACCACCCTGCCGCCGCTGCGCCCCGCTCCGCCACCGCCCCCGCTCGCGTCGCAAGTCATGGGCCCTGCGGCAAAGCTCGTCGCGCAATATTTCCCCGGCGTCCCGCTCGTGCCGGTGATGGCCAACGGCTACACCGACGCGACCTTCCTGACCGCGGTCGGCATCCCCACCTACGGCGTGCCGGGCGCATGGTTCGATCCCGACGGCAACGGCGCGCACGGGCTCGACGAGCGGATCGCGGTGGAATCGGTCAATGTCGGGCGCGATTTCCTGTTCGATCTGATCAAGGCCTATGCCGAGTAGGGCACGCGCAAAAGCGCTGCCGGGGCGGCTGAGGATTTGCTAGGGCGGGGGCATGACCACCCCCGCCAAGCCCCCTCGCATCCTCTCCATCGCCGGTTCGGACTCCTCGGGCGGGGCTGGGATTCAGGCCGATATCAAGACCATCACCATGCTCGGCGGCTATGCGATGACTGCGGTGACCGCGATCACCGCGCAGAACACGCTGGGCGTGCAGGGGGTGGCAGGCATCGCGCCCGACATGGTGCTTGGGCAGATCGCCTCCTGCATGGAGGATATCGGCGTCGATGCGGTCAAGATCGGGATGCTGGCTGACGAGGCGGTGATCCGCCATGTCGCAGGCGCGCTGGTGCAGGTGCGGCCGCCCATCGTGCTCGATCCGGTGATGATCGCCACCTCGGGCGCGGTGCTGGTCGGGCCCGATGCGGTGGCGGCGCTGCGCGCGCGGCTGTTCCCGCTCGCCGCGCTGATCACGCCCAACCTGCCCGAGCTCGAGCACCTCGCGGGCCGCGCCCTGCCGACGCACGCGGCGATGGTGGAGGCCGCACAGGAAATTTCGGCGGCAAGCGGCGCGGCGGTGCTGGCCAAGGGCGGGCATATGGAGGAACGGGCCGACAGCGACCAGATCATCGACGTGCTGGTCGTGCCCGGCGAGGCGCCGCTCACCTTCACTCACGCGCGGATCGACACCCGCCACACCCACGGCACCGGCTGCACGCTGTCCTCAGCGATCGCGACGCTGCTCGGTCGCGGCGAGACCCTGCCCGAGGCGGTGCGGCTCGCCCGCGAATTCGTGTTGGCCGCCATCGCCGCCGCCCCCGGCTATGGCGCAGGGCACGGCCCGCTCGGGCATCAGGCGGTGCGGGGGATCGGATGAACGAACAGCCGGACTTCTCCGCCATCATCATCTCGGAAGTGCTCGCGCAGAGCCAGCCTTCGCCGGGATGGTTGATGGCCGGCCTCGTTCTTCTGGCCGTGCTTGTCTGGTGCGCTTTCGAGTTCGGTGTTTTCGTTGCGCTGGGAAAACTGATCCGTGCGATCAGGACGAGACGGGGCGGTCCGAATAATCCGCCCTGAAGCCCCTCAATCCTCCGCTGCGTGGTCCTTGATGTCGTAGAAATCGGCGATGCAGGCCCAGGCTTCTTCCGCGGTTTCGACCCAGGTGAACAGGTCAAGGTCGCTCTTCGAAATCACGCCCTCTTCCGCCAGCGCCTCGAAATCGACGACGCGGGTCCAGAAGTCCTTGCCGAACAGGATGATCGGCATCGGCTTCATCTTGCCGGTCTGGATCAGGGTGACGAGCTCGAAGAATTCGTCGAACGTCCCGAAGCCGCCGGGGAACACCGCCACCGCCCGCGCGCGCAGCAGGAAGTGCATCTTGCGCAGCGCGAAGTAGTGGAACTGAAAGCTGAGGTAAGGCGTCACATAGGGATTGGGCGCCTGTTCGTGGGGCAGCACGATGTTGAGCCCGATCGATTCGGAGCCCGCGTCCGAAGCCCCGCGGTTCCCCGCCTCCATGATTGACGGGCCCCCGCCGGTGGTGACGACGAACTGGCGAAGGCCGTTCTCGATAATGCCCTTCTCGCTGACGAGTCGCGCAAGAGCATAGGCCTCGTCATAATACTTCGCCTTCTCGGCGAGGCGCTGGGCGACCTTCTGGTCATATTCGCTGCCGTTCCTGGCCGCCTCGAGCCGCGCCTCGGCCTGGGCGGGCGAAGGGATGCGCGCCGAGCCGTACATCACCAGCGTCGAGCCCACGCGCGCCTCGTCGAGCAGCATCTCTGGCTTCAGGAGCTCGAGCTGGAAGCGCACCGGGCGCAGCTCGTCGCGCAGCAGGAAATCGGTGTCGCGGAAGGCAAGCTTGTAGGCCGGATGCGCGGTCTGCGGGGTGCGCTCGGGCCCGCCCTCGGCAAAGCGTGTTTCCTCGCCGGCGCGGTAGAA
>NZ_JAMNXL010000101.1 GCF_023653175.1 Erythrobacter sp.
CGCGCTCGCCAATCGCGCGGCGCGCAAGATGCTGGGGCCGCATGTCGTCGGCCAGGACGCGCGCGTCGCCCTGCGTCAGCCCGAGGCGATCTCGCTGCTTGGCGAGAACCGCCAGGGCGAGGCGATCGTGCGCGGGCTCGTGCGGCGCGGCGACATCTGGCAGATCAGCCGCCAGACGATCGACGACCGGCTGGCGATGCTTGAATTCATCAACCAGACCGCCGAGGCCGACATCAGCCGCGCGCATACCGACTTCGTCGCCAACGCCAGCCACGAATTGCGCACCCCGCTGGCCGCCATCCTCGGCTATGTCGAGACCCTGCAGGAGGACGACGGGTCGATAGAGACGCCGGTCGCGAAGAAGTTCCTCGGCATCATCGAGCGCGAGGCGAAGCGGATGCAGGCGCTGGTGGGCGACCTGATGAGCCTCAGCCGGGTCGAGGCCGAAAAGCACGAACTGCCGACCGACCGCATCGACCTTGCCTCACTGGTCGAGCGCGCGGCGCGCGATGCGGCCGGGCCCCAGCGCGGTGACCGGCTCGACATTGATCTGACAACCGAGCCGGTGGTGCTGGGCGACCTTCAGCAGCTCGAGCAGGTGGTGCGCAATCTGGTCGACAATGCGCTGAAATATGGCGCGGCTGACCGGCCGGTGCACGTCACGCTCGACCTTGCGCAAGGCGATCTTGCGCGGATTGCGGTGGTCGACGAGGGCGAGGGCATCGCACCCGAACAGATCCCGCATCTCACCCGCCGCTTCTACCGCACCGATCCCGGCCGCAGCCGCGCCTCGGGAGGAACCGGGCTTGGTCTGGCGATCGTCAAGCACATTGTCGAGCGCCATCGCGGCCGGCTCGACATCACCAGCGAACTGGGCAAAGGCACCCGCGTGGTGGTACGCCTGCCACTCGCCGAACTCGATCCGCCCGACGAAACGCCGCTGCCCCAAAGCGAAGCCGAGGGCCCCCTCGCCGAGCAAACCCAACAAGTGTCATAGACGTGTCTTATTTCTTCAACATGGCGCGGCCATGGCGTAGGGGCCGGTAGGCGCGGCGGGGGCCGGGCACGCACTTCTCGGCCTGATTGACCAACGCGCACTCCCAGCAGGAAAACGAAGGCTGTTCATGTCGCCGATCACGCTGATCCTGATTGCTTTGGGCCTCGGCCTGCTCGGCTGGCTGGCGGGCCGCGCGAAGGCGTGGAGCTTCCAGTCGAGCGACCCTGCGCTGCGCCCCGCCTCGCGCCCGATCTACCATGCCTGGTATGTCGCCCTGTGGGTGGTGCTGCCGGTGCTCGCCTTTGTCGCGGCGTGGTCGGTGATTGCGCCTAATCTGGTGCTGCAATCGGTGCTCGCCACGCCCGAGGCGCAGGGCCTGACCGGACTCGGCTTCGAGCGCGATGCCTTTCTCGGCGAGGCCCGCGCGGTGGCGCTGGGGCAGGCTCCGGGCGTCTTCAACGACGAGGCCGAGCCGCTGATCGCGCCCTTCCGCGAGGCCTTTGGCCGTTACAACACCATCGGTATCATCGTCACCGTGCTGATCGCCATCGCTGGCGGCGCGCTTGCCTTCCTGCGGCTCGCCCCGCAGTTCGGCGCACGCACCCGGGTCGAGAGCACGGTGCTGATGATCTTGCTGCTCGCCTCGCTGGTTGCGATCCTCACCACAATGGGCATCTTCGCGAGCCTGGTGTTCGAGACCGTGCGGTTCTTCGGCATGGTCTCGCCGATCGATTTCCTGTTCGGCACCAAGTGGGGGCCGGACACCATGGGATCCCCCGATGCCGTCGATCCGTCGCGCTATGGGGCCGTTCCGCTGTTCTGGGGCACGATCTTCATCGGCGCGATCATCGCCATGGTGGTCGCGATCCCGCTCGGGCTGATGAGCGCAATCTATCTCACTCAGTATGCCGATCCGCGCGTGCGCGCCTGGATCAAGCCGCTGCTGGAACTGCTCGCGGGCGTGCCGACTGTTGTCTACGGCTATTTCGCCGCGCTGACGCTGGCGCCGATGATCCGCAACGCCGCCGTGGCTTTGGGCGCCACCAACGCCTCGACCGAGAGCGCGCTGGCAGCCGGCATCGTGATGGGGGTGATGATCATCCCCTTCGTCTCCTCGATGGCGGACGATTCGATGGCCGCGGTCCCCGGCGCGATGCGTGACGGGAGCCTCGCGATGGGCGCGACCAAGTCCGAGACGATCCGGCGCGTGCTGTTCCCCGCTGCGCTCCCCGGGATTGTCGCCGGCGTCATGCTCGCGGTCAGCCGCGCGATCGGCGAGACGATGATCGTGGTGATGGCCGCATCGCAGGCCGCCAACCTCACCGCCAACCCGCTGGAACCGATCTCGACCGTCACGGTCCAGATCGTCAACCTCCTGACCGGCGAGCAGAGCACCGACCACCCCGCCACGCTCAGCGCCTATGCGCTGGGCTTCGTGTTGTTCATGGTGACGCTCGCTCTCAATTTCATCGCCCTGCGCGTCGTCAAGCGCTTCCGGGAGGCCTACGAATGAGCAGCATCCCCATGGACGGCAATGGCACCGGTGCCGGCACCGCCGCTGACAAGGCCCAGGCCCTCGGCCCGACCCGCACCGCCGCCTTCGAGGCGCGGCTCGCCAAGCGCTACCGCTCCGAACGCAATTTCCGCCTGCTCGGCCTTGGCGCCGTGGCCTTCTCGGTCGCGGTGCTGGTGTTCCTGCTCGGCAACATGCTGACGAACGGGATCGCCGGCTTCCAGCGCCCCGAGCTCGCGGTGACGATCAACTTCCCCGAAAGCGGCATCACCGGCGATGCCACCTCGCTGACCGCGCCCACCGCCGGCCAGACGCTCGAGATGCAGGGCCTGCCGCGGATCGTGACGAGTTTTGCCGAAGCGCAGCTCGGGGCCGAGGCCGCGGCCGAGATCGCGCCTGACGCCTGGCGTGACGTTGCCGCCGCGCTCGCCGAGGATCCCTCGCTGATCGCCCGCAGCGAGGTCTTCCACCTGCCGACCACCTCGACGCTCGGCGGAGCGCTGCGGGGCGAGGGCACCCCCGAAATGCAGGCGCTGGCGAAGAAACTCGCCGCAGAGGGCAAGCTGGCGCGCAACTGGGATATGGGCTTTCTCGCCCGCTCGGATGCAACCACGCCGCAATCGGTGGGTATCTGGGGAGCACTCAAGGGGTCGATGCTGACCATGCTGGTGACGCTGGTGCTGGCTTTCCCGATCGGGGTGCTCTCGGCGCTCTACCTCGAGGAGTACGCGCCGCGCGGCCGCTGGACCGACATCATCGAGGTCTCGATCAGCAACCTTGCGGCGGTGCCTTCGATCATCTTCGGCCTGCTCGGCCTGTCACTGTTCCTCACCGCCTTCCCAAGCCTGCGCTCGGCCCCGATCATCGGGGGGATGACACTGGCGCTGATGACCATGCCGGTCATCGTCATCTCCGGGCGCAACGCGATCAAGGCGGTGCCGCCCTCGATCCGCGACGGCGCGCTCGCGATCGGCGCCTCGCCGGTGCAGGTGGTGTTCCACCATGTGCTGCCGCTGGCGCTGCCGGGGATGCTGACCGGCACGATCATCGGCATGGCCCGCGCGCTCGGGGAGACCGCGCCGCTGCTGCTGATCGGCATGCGCATCTTCGTCGCCACCCCGCCCGAAGGCTTCACCTCGCCCGCCACGGTTCTGCCGATGCAGATCTTCCTGTGGTCGGACGAGATCGATCGCGGCTTTGTCGAGCGCACCAGCGCAGCCATCATCGTGCTGCTGGTGTTCCTGCTCGCCATGAACGGCCTTGCCATCTACCTCCGCAACAAGTTCGAGAAACGCTGGTGACTGTGATCCATCCCAACATGGCTGACGAAGGCGCCAAGATCCGCGCGCGCGACGTCTGTGTCTTCTACGGCGAGAAGAAGGCGATCGACAACGTGTCGCTCGACATCTCTCCCGATTACGTGACCGCCTTCATCGGCCCCTCGGGCTGCGGGAAGTCGACCTTCCTGCGGTGCTTCAACCGCATGAATGACACGATCGGTGCGGCCAAGGTAACCGGGCTGATCGAGCTCGACGGCGAGGATATTCATGGCAGCCGCATGGACGTGGTGCAGCTGCGCGCCCGCGTCGGCATGGTATTCCAGAAGCCCAATCCCTTCCCCAAGTCGATCTACGAGAACATCGCCTACGGCCCCAAGATCCACGGCCTGGCCGAGAAGAAGGCCGATCTCGACGTGATCGTCGAACGCTCGCTCACCCGTGCCGGCCTGTGGGACGAGGTCAAGGATCGCCTCGACGATTCGGGCACCGCGCTTTCGGGCGGCCAGCAGCAGCGCCTGTGCATCGCCCGCGCCATCGCGGTCGACCCCGAGGTGATCCTGATGGACGAGCCCGCCTCGGCGCTCGACCCCATCGCCACCGCCAAGATCGAGGAACTGATCGACGAGCTGTCGGGCCGCTACGCGATCGTCATCGTCACGCACTCGATGCAGCAGGCCGCACGGGTGAGCCAGCGCACCGCATTCTTCCACCTCGGCAAGATGGTCGAGTATGGTCCCACCTCGGAGATCTTCACCAATCCTATCGAGGAACGGACGAAGGACTACATCACAGGACGTTACGGCTGATGGCTGAACACACCGTCAAGGCATTCGACGAGGACATCACCCGCCTGCGCGGGCTGATCGCCGAGATGGGCGGCCTTGCGGAGGTCGCGATTGCTGAAAGCCTTGATGCGCTGGTTCGCGGTGACGAGGTGCTGGCCGAACAGGTCGTGGCGCGCGACAAGCGCATCGACGCGCTGGAGACCGAGGTCGACAAGCTGGCGGTCCGCATCATCGCCCTGCGCGCGCCGATGGCGGACGACTTGCGCGAAGTGATCGCCGCACTGAAGATCGGCGGCGTGCTCGAGCGGATCGGCGACTACTCCAAGAACATCGCCAAGCGCACCGGCATGATCGAGGGCCGCGCCCGCTTCGAACCGCTCACCCTGCTGCCCACCATGGGCGAACTGGCGGGCGAGATGGTCCACGACGTGCTAACCGCCTATGCCGCGCGTGACCCGGATCTGGCACGGGAGGTCATCGCCACCGACGCCAAAGTCGACGGGTTCTACAACTCGATCTTCCGCAATCTCGTCAGCTACATGGTCGAGAATCCTTCGACCATTTCGAGCGCTGCGCAGCTCCTGTTCGTGGCCCGCAATATCGAGCGGATCGGCGACCATGCGACCAACGTCGCCGAGATGGTCCACTTCGCCGCAACCGGCGTCTATCCGCCCGAAGGCGACCGCTGAGAGCGCTTGTCGCTGCAATCTTCCTGTTGAAAACTTGCCATGTGCGTTTTCATCAAACTGTAGCGGAAGTGAAACATAGCAGCGGCGAAGCGACCTCGTGGGGGAGGCGCAAGGAGGCATCAGCTGCATGTCCGCTGCCAAACTTCTGCTGGTCGAAGACGATCCGGCCCTGTCCGAACTGCTCGAATACCGTTTCCAGAACGAGGGCTACGCCGTGCGGTGCACCGGCGATGGTGACGAGGCGCTGGTGCTGGCGGCCGAGGAAGTGCCGGATCTCATCATCCTCGACTGGATGATCGAGGGCACGAGCGGCATCGAAGTGTGCCGCCGGTTGCGCCGTGACAAGGACACCGCGCACGTCCCCATCATCATGCTCACCGCCCGCGAGGCCGAGGACGACCGCGTCCGGGGTCTCGAAACCGGCGCGGATGATTACCTCACCAAGCCCTTCTCCCCGCGCGAGCTGCTCGCCCGCGTCGCCGCCGTGATGCGCCGCATCCGTCCGGCGCTGGCCGGCGAAACCATCGAAGTCGGCGACCTGCGGCTCGATCCCGTCGCTCACAAGGTCCAGCGCCGCGGCCGCGCGCTGCAGTTGGGTCCGACCGAATACCGCCTCCTCAAGTTCTTCATGGAGAGCCCCGGCCGGGTGTTCAGCCGCGGCCAGCTGCTCGACGGCGTGTGGGGCACGGGCTCGGACATCGAACTGCGCACCGTCGACGTCCACATCCGCCGCCTGCGCAAGGCGATCACCGTCGAAGCGGCCAAGGATCCGATCCGCACCGTGCGCTCGGCCGGCTACGCGCTCGAGGCAGTCTAGCGGCAGACTCCCGCCCAGCGATCGTCCTGATCGAGGTGGATGTGGTCCGCGTGGGCCGCGTTGTAATCGGGCGAAAGCACCGTGGCAAAGCTCCCGCAGGCCCCTTCGCGCACCGCGCGCAGGAAGCGGGGCTCGGGTCCGTCGCCATCCCAGTCCTTCAACACGCTGATCCGGCGGCCATCTTCCAGCACGAAAGCGGCGATGTCGATCGCGTTGGCGGTGGCGTGCTCGCTCCACGGGCCCTCGCTGCCGCCATACATCCGGCGGCAGGAAAAGGCGCCAAGGTGCTCGATTCGCGCAAGGTCGCTCCCCAGAATCTCGCGCGCTGCCGGGGTGACGCTGTCGCGGCGCCAGATTTCCAGCGCGGCGGCGACGGGGCAGGTGACGGGCGGCGTGTCGGGGGCGAGCGGGTAGTCGCCGAGCCGCGTGCGGTCGGGCCGCGCGCAGGGGCCCTCGCCGGTCGGGGCCAGCGCGGCGAAGGCCACATCGCTGCGTTCGAGCACCGCGCGGCATTCGCTCACATCCGCCTTCAGGCGGTCAAGCTTGGCGCGGGTCGCCCAGCCCGGCGGGTCATCGAGGTCGAGCGGCGCCCAGGGATTGTGCTCTGGGTGGTTCTGGAGCCACTGCCAACCGGCGATGGCCAGCGCGATGGGCGGCAGCGCGGCGAGCGCCAGACGGGCGGCGCGGTGGTGCGGGTTGGGCTTCTTGCGGGGCATTGCGGCGATCCTAATGGAAATCTCGCGACTTGGGCAGGATCCTGTGGTCGCGCGGGTGCCCGGTCACGTTCGGCTGCGGGGCAAGTTCGTCGATCATGTCGCGCGGGCGCGGGCCCCCTCGGTCGGGCATCGGCTTGTTGACCTCGTCGGCGCGGGCGAGCGGGGCGTCGAGCAGGTCGTCGGACAGGGCATGGAGCCGCATCGTCGCATCGGTCATGGCGTGGGCAATGACATGGATCACCTCGTCGTCATACTCGACCCGGCCGCGCACCTCCATCAGCCGCGCCCCCATCACCACCTTGCGGTTCTTCTCCTTGAGATCGGGCCAGACCACGAGGTTGATCACCCCGGTCTCGTCCTCGAGGGTGATGAAAGTCACCCCCTTGGCGCTGCCGGGGCGCTGGCGGATCAGCACCACGCCGGCAACCTGCACCATGGAGCGGAATTTGCGCGCGCGCAGATCGGCCGCGCGCACGAAGCCGCGCGCGGCAAGATCGGCGCGCAGGAAGGCCATCGGGTGCGCCTTCAGGCTGAGGCGGGTGGTCTGGTAATCGGCCACGACCTCCTCGGAGAGCGGCATGGCGGGCAGACGTATGGCGGCGCGCTCCAGCCCCTCCTCGCGCACGCCCGCAGCGCGGAACAGCGGAAGGTCGGGCGCGGGGATGAGACTGCGCGCATCCCACAGCGCCTGCCGGCGGGTGAGGCCCAGCGAGGTGAAAGCGTCAGCGCTGGCGAGCCGCTCGATATGCGCCGGCGAGAGCCGGCCGCGCGCGCGCAGATCGGCGATGTCGCGGAACGGCCCGCCCGCCTCGCGCGCGCTCACCAGCGCGGCGGCGACATGTTCGGGAAGGCCGTCGATCTGGCGCAAGCCGAGGCGCAGGGCGAGGGGCTCGCCCTCCCCTTCCAGCGTGCAGTCCCACCCGCTCGCATTCACATCCACCGGCAGCACCCGCACCCCATGCTCGGCCGCATCGCGCACGATCTGCGCAGGCGCATAGAAGCCCATCGGCTGCGAGTTGAGCAGCGCTGCTGCAAAGGCCGCCGGGTAGTGGCACTTGAGCCAGCTCGACACATAGACCAGCTGCGCGAAGCTCGCCGCGTGGCTTTCGGGGAAGCCATATTCGCCGAAGCCGCGGATCTGGTTGAAGCAGCGCTGTGCGAAGTCGCGGTCATAGCCGCGCGCGACCATGCGTTCGACCATCATGTCCTGAAGCTCGTCGACCATCCCGCGGCTGCGGAAGGTCGCCATGGCCTTGCGCAATCGGTTGGCCTCAAGGCTGGAGAACTTCGCCGCATCCAGCGCGATCTTCATCGCCTGTTCCTGAAAGATCGGCACGCCCAATGTGCGCCCGAGGATGCTGGTCAGCTCGTCCGGGGGCCCGTGTTCGGGCGCTGGCGCGGGGATGCGGACCGGCTCGGCGCCGCGGCGGCGCTTGAGGTAGGGGTGCACCATGTCGCCCTGGATCGGGCCGGGGCGCACGATCGCGACCTGGATGACGAGATCGTAGAACTCGCGCGGGCGCAGGCGCGGCAGCATGTTCATCTGCGCCCGGCTTTCGACCTGGAACACCCCGAGCGAATCGCCCTTGCGCAGCATGGCGTAAGTCTCGGGATCCTCACGCGGGACGGTGGCGAGAGTCAGCGCGCGGTCATGATGCGCGCCCAGCAGATCGAGGCATTTGCGGATGCAGGTCAGCATGCCCAATGCCAGCACATCGACCTTCAAGATGCCGAGCGCGTCGATATCGTCCTTGTCCCACTCGATGAAACTGCGGTCGGGCATCGCGCCATTGCCGATCGGCACGGTCTCGATCAGCGGGCTTTCGGTGAGGATGAAGCCGCCGACATGCTGGCCGAGGTGGCGGGGCATTCCAATCATCTGCTCGGTGAGTTTCAGAACGCGCCTGAGGTGCGAGTCATTGATATCGAGCCCGGTTTCGGCGGCGTGCTTCTCGCTGATCTCGCGCCCCCACCCGCCCCACACGGTGCGCGCGAGGGCGCTGGTGACGTCCTCTGACAGCCCCATCACCTTGCCCACCTCGCGGATCGCCATGCGCGGACGGTAGTGGATCACCGTCGCACACAACCCGGCGCGGTGGCGGCCGTATTTCGCATAGATGTACTGGATCACCTCCTCGCGACGCTCGTGCTCGAAATCGACGTCGATATCGGGCGGTTCTTTCCGCTCCTCGGAGATGAAGCGGTCGAACAGCAGCTGGTGCTTGGCCGGATCGACCGAGGTGATGCCGAGGACATAGCAGACGGCGGAGTTGGCCGCGCTCCCCCGCCCCTGGCACAGGATCGGCGGATCGCACCCCCGCGCGAAATCGACGATGTCCTTGATGGTGAGAAAATAGCGGGCGAGATCGAGCTTGGCGATCAGGGCGAGTTCGCGCTCCAGCGTGGCGCGCACGCTATCGGGCACGCCCGAGGGGTAGCGCCGCACTGCCCCGGCCCAGACCTCGCTCTCCAGAAAGGCCTGCGGGGTCTGACCATCCGGATAAATCTCCTCGGGGTATTCGTAGCGCAACTCGTCGAGGCTGAAGCGGCAGCGGTCCGCGACCTCGCGCGCGGCGCGGATCGCGTGGGGCCAGCGGGCGAAGAGGCGCTGCATCGCTTGCGGAGACTTCAGATGCCGCTCGGCATTGGGGTGGAGCAGGTGCCCGGCCGCCGCAACGGTGGTCTTGTGGCGAATTGCGGTCATCACGTCCTGCAAGGCGCGGCGTTCGGGGGCGTGGTAGTGGACATCATTGGTGGCGAGCAGGGTAAGGCCATGCGCGCGGGCGAGACTGTCGAGCCGCTCGATCCGGGCGATGTCGTCGCCGCAGTAGAGATAGCTCGCGGCGAGGTGGCGCAGGGTCGGGAGTTGCTCCGCAATATGCGCAAGCAGGTCAGCGAAGCTGGCGGTGCGCTCCATACTCCCCCCACCCCGGGCTTGATCCGGGGCCCCGCTCGCTTGCGAACCCGTGTCGGAAGGCAGCGGGGTCCCGGCTCGGGGGCCGGGACGGGGAAATGGGATGACGTTACTCGGCACCGCAATGGTGAGCACCGCCTCAAGATCATCGGGCGGGAGCAGGATCAGCTGCACGCCCTCACTGTGCGCGCCGAGCAGCGCAAGGTCGATCTCGCACACCCCCTTGTCCTGCCATTCGCCCGAAAGGGTCTGCATCCGCCCCGCGCTGATCAACCGGGTGAGGCGCCCATAGGCGGCGCGGGTTTCGGGGTAGGCGAGGAAGGCGAGGCCCTCCACCGTCTCGATCCGGCAGCCGATCACAGGGCGCAGTTTGAGCGTCCTGGCCTCAGTATGGAGGCGCACCACCCCGGCCATAGAATTGACGTCGGCGATGCCGAGTGCGTCATAACCCGCCGCGTGCGCCGCCAGCACCAGATCGACCGCATCAGACGCACCGCGCAGGAAACTGAAGCAGCTGACGAGGCCAAGCTCGACGAAAGGCGCGCGCGGCGGAGGCGCGATGTCGGCGGGGTCGACCTGCAAGGTGCGCTTGTCGGGGGTGAGCGGGCCCTCGGGCATGTCAGCCAGCCAGCGCCGCGAGCCGCGCCTTCACCGCCGCCAGATCATCCGCGAACAGCGCCACCTGTTCCTCGCGCGCGGCCCCGTCGAGGCGCAGCAGGTAGGAGGGGTGGACGGTGACCCACAGCTCAGCCCCGTCATCGAGCCGGATCGCCCGCCCGCGCTCGCGGGTGACGCTGACCGTGCGGCCGAGCAGGCCTCTTGCGGCACTCGCGCCCAGCGCCAGCACCAGACGCGGCTGCACCAGCGCACGCTCGGCATCGAGCCACCAGCGGCAGGTGTCGATCTCCTTCGCGCCCGGCGACTGGTGCAAGCGGTGCTTGCCCTTCCACGTGAACTTGAAGTGCTTGACCGCGTTGGTGACATAGGCGCCCGTGCGGTCGATCCCGGCGCGGGCGAGGTGATCGTCGAGCAATTGCCCGGCGGGGCCGACGAAGGGCCGTCCCGCCAAATCCTCCTGATCGCCCGGCTGCTCGCCGACGATCATCAGGGTAGCGCCCGGCGCGCCCTCCCCCGCCACGGCGCGGGTGCCGCAGTCGGCAATCGGGCAATCGCGGCAGGCAGCGGCCCCTTGCGCGACCTCGGCGAGGCTGGCGGGCCGCGCCCGCTCCGCCCGCGCGCCCGCCGCCACCATCGCCGCCTCGCGCGCCTGTGCGCCTGCGATCAACTGCGGAATGAGCTCGGCCTCGGGCAGGTTCTTCCAGTATTTCTTGGGCATCTCCGACAGCATCGCCCCCACCTTCAGCCGGGCGGGATTGAAGATCGAGGCATAGTAGGAGCGCCACAGGTCTTCGACCGGATCATCCCCCGGCGCATCCTCGCGCCGCGCAGGGGGGCCTTCGCGCATCACCTCGCCGTCCCAATGCACGCTCCCGCGCGGGGTGAGGATCGACCAGCGCATATTGGCAAAGCGGCGCATGAAGAACGCAGCTTCCGCGCGGACGATGTGGTGATCGGGCTCGAACCAGGCGACGAAATGCGGGGTGCCGTCCTCCTCCTGAACCTCGCGGAAGCGGACGAAGGCGTGCATCTTGTGCGCATCGCGCCGCACCGATTTGGCGAGCTCCTCGAGGCGGCGCACTTCGGGGTCGGCCTTGTCCTCCATCAGGCGGGGATTGGTCTGGAGCCGCCACAACACGCGGTAGAGCAGCCCGAAACGCGCAGGGTCCGAATGCAGCGCGGCGCTGCGGGCGATGGTGAGGAAACGCTGGCTGGCGCGCACGGCACGCGGCTCGGCGGGCGGCACGGGCAGGCGCTTCTCGCTGCGGGACGGCCCTTCGGCCGCGAACAGGTCCCCCGTCCCGCCCGGCAGGGTCCACGAGACGCGGTCGGGCGGGACGTCGCACTGGATCAGCCCCCGCGCCCGCTCGCGCCAGAAGGCGAAATCATCGGGCGCGGGCAGGTGGATGGCGTAGTGGCTGCCGAGCGAGACGTTCTGCATCGCTGTCATCAGAACAGCTCCAGCTGTTCCGTCTTCGGCACGATCAGCCCCCGCAAGTCGGCGCGGTCGGTGAGCAGCGTCGGGCGCCAGTCGAGCGTGCAGATGAAGGGCCGCACCTTGGCGAGCGATGCCGTCAGCAGCGCCACATCGTCGAGGCGCAATGTCCGGTGCCGCCGCGAGGCGAGGATGCGCGCGACCGCCTTGGTGCCCAGCCCCGGCACCCGCAACAGCAGCTCTCTGGGCGCGCGGTTGACGTCGACCGGGAAGCTCTCGCGGAACTTCAGCGCCCAGGCGAGCTTGGGGTCGATATCAAGCGGCAGGTTGCCGTCCGCCTCGGCCGCATCGGCCACCTCCTCGGGGGCAAAGCCATAGAAGCGCATCAGCCAGTCGGACTGGTAGAGCCGGTGTTCACGCAGCAAGGGCGGGCGCTTCAGCGGCAGCACGGCCGAGGCATCGGGGATCGGCGAGAAGGCGCTGTAATAGACGCGCCTCAATCCGAAGGTGCCATAGAGCCGGCTCGCCTTGCCGATGATCGCGCTGTCCGAGGCATCGTCCGCACCGACAATCATCTGGGTGGACTGACCCGCAGGCGCAAAGCGCGGCGCGTGGCGGAAGCGCTTGCGCTCGTCCTTGGCTTGCGAAATCCGCGCCTTCGTCCGGCCCATCGCGCCCTCGATCTGCCCGGCGTTCTTGTCGGGCGCGAGGCGGGTCAGCCCGGCGGTGGTGGGCAATTCGACATTGATCGAGACGCGGTCGGCATAGAGGCCGCCGGCATGGATGATCTCGGCATCGGCCTCGGGGATGGTTTTGAGGTGGATATAGCCGCGAAAATCATGCTCCTCGCGCAATATGCGGGCGACCTCGACCAGCTGCTCCATCGTGTGGTTGGCGCTCCTCACGATGCCCGAGGACAGGAACAGGCCTTCGATATAGTTGCGGCGATAGAAATTGAGCGTGAGGTCGACCACCTCCTGCGGGGTGAAGCGCGCGCGCGGGGTGTTCGCGCTCTTGCGGTTGATGCAGTAGTGGCAATCGAAGATGCAGTGGTTGGTCAGCAGGATCTTGAGCAGCGAGATGCAGCGCCCGTCTGGCGCATAGGCATGGCAGATCCCCATCCCCTCGGTCGAACCCACACCTTTTCCGCCCAGCGAATTCTTCTTCGCCGTGCCGGAGGACGCGCATGAGGCATCATATTTCGCCGCATCGGCGAGGATTTCGAGACGTTGGCGTAAGGATTGCTGGGCCATGGGAACGGGGGAACACCTTTCGTGTGTTCCTTATATGTTCCAAAATCCCGCCTGCCAAATGCAAAGCTTGCAAGCAGTGCCTGGCTGCGGCCAGTCGACGCTCAGATCCGGCGCAGCATCGGCCCGGCGTCGCGCGTGGCGCCGCCTTCGCACAGGAAATCGATCACCGCAGGGTGCATCGCGCCCTCGAAGGCGACCCCGGCCATTCCTCCCTCGACCCAGGCGATCGTCCCGAGCGGCGCGTTGATGCCGCCCACCTTCATCGTCACCCGGTCGCCCACCTCGGCAAAGCCCGGCTTCGCGCGGATCTTGCAGCCGCCCTCGGACAGATCAACGAGATCGACGAACACCACCCGCGAGCGCACACGGCTCTTGACCGTGAGGCTCATCGGTCGACGCTCCGAAGCACGAGGGATCGAGTTAAGGTTCATGAATCGATCGTCGCACAAATGGGTAAAAGAAAGCTGAGCGGACACCCGGGCGTCAGGCGCAAAGCCCTTGCAGGAACCACTCCGGCACCCCGCCGCGTCCGTCGCCGATCAGCCCCTGACGATAGATCCAGTAGCGTCGCCCGGCCGCGTCCTCGATCC
>NZ_JAMNXL010000102.1 GCF_023653175.1 Erythrobacter sp.
CCGATCTCGCCTCCGTGGGCGGCCGGGTGCAGCTGGTAGAGCGGGTGGTGAGCGAGGCGGAATGCGGCAAGTCGATCGCCGAGCTCGAAAGCGGTGGCAAGGGGCTGCGCGTCTACCGCAATGGCCGCCCGATCGGCTTCTGGGAGGACGAATGCAAGATGCTCCAGCCGGGGGATGTGGTGGTCGAGATCGTGCCGACTGCGGCGCATGAGGCGGGGTGAGCTTCAGCAGGCGACAGATTTCGCGACGTCAGAACGAGAATCTGTCGTTCTGAAACCGACCCCGTTGCCGCCATTGCGCAGGCATGGCAGTTATCGCCCATGTCAATGTGGCGAGACAGCTCCTCCAAACTTCGACAGGTTTGGTCCGACCGCGGTTCAATTCGCGAACGCATTCCAACGACATCGGCGAACGGCTTCCGCTGGCCGATATCCAGCGGGTGACGTTCTACAAGCGAGACGAGCTGACCACCGACTTGATTTGCTGCGACATTGAGGCTCGGGGGCGGACATGGTTTTACCACGAAGAAGCCGAGGGGTGGGATCATCTTCTGCACCACTTGGCACAACTGCCGAACTTCAGGCGCGATTGGTATGAAGCGGTAGTCCATCCTCCATTTGCTGCCTGCGAGACCGTCGCCTTCAGCAGAAGCTGAATGTCGAATTCGCACCCAATCACGGACGTTTGCCGCCACAACGCGTTTCGTTTGGCCCTAAGACCGAAACCACACGAACACCGCCCCCATCGCCGCCATGCCCAACAGGAAGTGCCCGGCATCGATCAGGAACAGCGCCAGCGGCTTCCTAAGGTAGAGGTAATTGATCCCGATCGCCGGGATCATCACCCCTGCGGCAAAGCCCACCGCCATCATCATCACCACGAACGCGGGTGGATCGGTGCGCGCCAGGAGGTGCCACAAGACCATCGCGATCAGCATCTCGAAGGCGAAGGTCAGCGCGAAGATCAGCGCCATGTTGCTCTCGCGCAGCTGGGTGTTGGTGAACCCCGCCGCGCGCTGCCAGGGCTTGCTGAACAGCACCCCGTACCACAGCGAGCCGACCGCGAAGAAGGCGGCCGCGCCCGCCAGGACCGGCCAAAGGGCAAAGTCGTTCACTGCCGCATTCTCCTCTCGCGCGGCTTACTAGCGGATCGCGACTGCGAGGGATAGCGGCGGGCGCGCGCTAGATGACGTAGGCGAACTCTTCCTCGGCCGGGGTCGCCTTGCGGCCGCGCATCTCGGCATCGAGCTGCACCACGGTTCGGCTCGCGGTCTTGACGAACAGGCCGGGCACCAGTGCGTGGACCATGCAGGCGAGGCCCCCGACCGTCATTCGCCAGCCGAAGCTGAAGGCGGTGCGGGCGTGCTGGCCATAGGTCTCGCCGATGGAGCGCGGGTGGTCGGTGAAGAGCTTGGCGATCATGCCTCCCCCGATGCCCTCCCCGGCGCCCCGTGGTCAAGCCCGCCCGGCAATTGTCCGCTTCCCTTTGCACCCCCGGCCCTGCATCATTTGACACAGGCGATTCGCTACGGGGGCACAGGGAATGAGCGTCAAGATCAAGGGCATCGACAACATGAGCGTCGAGGAGATCGTCGCCGCGGTCGATGCCGGCGGGCGCTTCGTGATGTACCAGTGGTCGGTCTCGATCATCATCGCCTCGTTCCGCAATCCGACCGACATCATCTTCGTGCCCGGCTCCAGCAACCGCATCCTGCGCGGCCTGCCCTACACGCTGCTCACCTTCGTGCTCGGCTGGTGGGGCATTCCCTGGGGGCCGATCTACACGGTCCAGTCGCTGTGGCAGAATCTGTCGGGCGGCAAGGACCTCACCGAGGCGGTGCTTCAGGACATCATGGACCCGCGCGAATTTGCGATGCGCAGCGGCCACCAGCCCTCCTTCCCGATGCCGACCTGACGGGTAAAGCGTGACACGCGGCCCCCGCAGGACTATGGGCGCGCCGCTATGACCTCCGCTCCCCTCACCCTCCCGGACCAGAAGCGCATCGGCATGGTCAGCCTCGGCTGCCCCAAGGCGCTGGTCGATTCCGAGCGCATCCTCACCCGGTTGCGCGCCGATGGCTATGCCTTCGCCGAGGACTATGCGGGCGCCGACGTGGTGCTGGTCAACACCTGCGGCTTTCTCGATTCCGCCAAGGAGGAGAGCCTTGCCGCGATCGGCGAGGCCATCGCCGAGAATGGCCGCGTGATCGTCACCGGCTGCATGGGCGAGGAGGCCGACGCCATCCGCGCCGCGCATCCGGCAGTGCTCGCGGTGACCGGGGCGCACCAATACGAGCAGGTCGTCGAGGCTGTGCACATCCACGCGCCGCCCTCGCAGGGCCCGTTCGTCGATCTGATCCCGCAGCCCGACATCAAACTGACCCCGCGCCACTATTCCTACCTCAAGATTTCAGAGGGTTGCAACCACTCCTGCGCCTTCTGCATCATTCCCGCCCTGCGCGGAAAACTCGCCAGCCGCCGCATCGACGCGGTACTGCGCGAGGCCGAGAAGCTGGTCGCCGCCGGCACCCGCGAACTCCTCATCATCAGCCAGGACACCAGCGCCTACGGGGTCGACATCCGGCACGAGAGCCGCCCGTGGAAGGGTCAGGACGTGCGCGCCCACATGACCGACATGGCCCGCGAACTTGGGGGCTTGCGCACCCCCGAAGGCGCCGCACCGTGGGTCCGCCTCCACTACGTCTACCCCTACCCCCACGTCGATCAGGTCATCCCGCTGATGGCCGAGGGGCTGCTCACCCCCTATCTCGACATCCCGTTCCAGCACGCGAGCCCCAAGGTGCTCAAGCTGATGCGCCGCCCCGCCAACGAGGCCAAGGTGCTCGAGCGGCTCAAGTCGTGGCGCGAAATCTGCCCTGACATCGCGATCCGCAGCTCCTTCGTGGTCGGCTTCCCGGGCGAGACCGAGGACGACTTCCGCTACCTGCTCGACTGGCTCGAGGAAGCCCAGCTCGACCGCGTCGGTGCCTTCCGCTTCGAGCCGGTCGAGGGCGCCGCGGCCAATGCCCTGCCTGACCAGGTGGCAGAAGGCGTCAAGGAAGAACGCTACGCCCGGATCATGGAGGTGACCGAGCGCATCTCCGCCGCCAAGCTCGCCGCCAAGGTCGGCCGCACGCTCCCCGTCATCATCGACGAGGTCGGCGAGCCGGATGAGGACGGCGACATCGGCGCCACCGGCCGCAGCCAAGCCGATGCGCCCGAGATCGACGGCGCGGTCTACCTTCGGGGCGCGCCTGCCACGCTGCCCCCCGGCGCCATCGTCAACGCGACCATCGAGGACGCCGACGCCCACGACCTGTTCGGGGTGATCGCGCCTTAGAACACAACTCGGCATTTTGCCGGGGCTCTCCTTCTTTAACTAATCTGTTATAATAATTGCATTCCATTGTAATATTATTGTTCGCACCCATATTGATCATATGGTCGTGATGACCCTATTTTGTCGGCTTGTTTCTTGCGTCGATCGAATGTCAGTATTCAGGCAAGTCGCCTGATCGACGCAGATGGATTATCCGATGAACAAGTTCATTATCACCGCTACCTCCGCCATTCTTGTACTCGGTCTCGGTGCTTGCGCGGGTTCGGACAGCCCTTCGATGAGCGCCGGTGAGCGTATCACCCAGCGCGGCGGTGAGATCACGCAATTCGGCGACACCTGGAGCTCGGCCAACAAGGCCGTCCGCGATGGCGAGCGCCTCGACCGGAAGAGCGCCGATACGATCGCCGATGCCCGGAAGAAGCTCGACGAAGCCACGGCAGACCAGCGCAAGGCCGATGCCAATATCACCAAGGCCGAGGCCGATCGCACCCGCGCGGCGCAGATGATTGCCGACGGCAAGATGCGGATGGAACGCGCCGAGGCCGAATATGCCGCCGTCCGCGCCGGCCCTGCCGCGATTCCCTCGCCGCCAGCTTACTGACCTGCGCGGTGTGATCGCCTGAAGGTGCCCGCCCGCAAGCCATGGCAAAGGTGACAAAGTTTACTCCGCGTCACCTTTCCAACACGCTATCATATCGCTGATATTATTTCCTTTTCGGCGCTTTTCAGAGGCGGACGGACACGGGAATCGGACGCGTTTTCGGCGGCTTCACGGGGGGTGGGGATCGACGATGGCAAAGAGCGACGCGGCATCCTAGCGCCGCCGCGCGCTGTAGGAAAATGCCGCGTCCCCGCCGCTTACTGCACCGCCCCCTCCTTGCGCGCCACGCGCCGCAGGGCCGCCTGCGGAATGAATTCTTCGGGCATCGCGCGCACATGCTTGGCAAGTTCGGCGGCAAGTTCGGGATGGCCGGTTAGCAAGTCGGTTGCCTCGGGCAGCGTCGTCGCGGTGTAGAACAGGTCGAGCTCGTCGGTCTGGAACGCGGCCAGCGCCTCCTCGCGCCCGTCCTCGTCGCGCAAAGCCCCGAGCAGCAGCGCCGCCGCCTCGGCATCGAGGCCGTGGCACATCAGGCCCTGCACCGACAGCTGCACCCCTTCCTTCCAGTTTTCGCGCAGGTAAGCGAGTTCGGGCGCGGCATCCTTCGCGCGCCCCAGCCGTTCGAAGATGCAGGCGCGGTCGCGCGCGATGATCAGCTTGGCATAGGTGGAGCCCTGCTGTTCCGCCACCCGGCGCGCGAGGTCGGTCGCCTTCAGCCCCTCGCGCCAGCGCCCCTGCCCGGTCAGCCGCGAGGCGCGGTTGATGACGAAATTGACGACCCAGTCGTGCTCCTCAGGATCATACTTGGCCAGCTCGTCGAACACGGCATCGGCTTTCTTGAACTGGCCGAGCGAATCATAGGCATAGGCCTCGATATTGAGCGCCCAGGCATCGCCCTCCTCGATTGCGGCGCCCTTCGCCTTGCGCTCGCGCCAGCGCTGGGCGAGCGCGATCGCGTCCTCGAACTGGCCATTGTAGTGGAGCGCATAGGCGGCCGCCGAAAAGCGGTCGCGATCCTCGGGCGCATTGGTGAGCCGGGCACGGGCGACACGGACGTTTTCCTCGCCCACCAACGCGAGATTGCGCCCCGCGCGCGCCTCGATCTGCGGCCAGAAGGGCTCGTAGGTGCGGAAGGTCAGCAGGTCGATATAGCTTGAGGGATCGGTGATCGAAACCAGGAGGCTTTCTGCCATGTCGCCGCGCCCCGTCTTCGCCGCCGCGCGCAGGGCAGCGACCGCGATGGCTTCGTGAAGCTCGGTATCGAGGAAGGCGAGTTTGCCCGTGCTGGTCCATTCGAGCGCGAGCGCGTCGAGCTCGTCCGAGCGACCCGCGTCGCGAATGGCGCGGGATGCACTCCAAAAAGTGTCGCGGTCGAGCGTGCCGAGCCCCGCATTGTTCAGCCCTCGCAGCAGCGCCATGAGGTGGTCGGGGTTATCGAGCCTGCCCGCGAAGTAGATCGCGAGGCTGGTCAATGGTTCATCCGGGCTAAGCTCGGCGAACTCGGCAGTAAACTTGAGACCGTCCTCGTAGCGCTCTTCCTTATCTGCGCAGAAGATTTCGGCGAGGAGGCGCAATCTGCGAAGCTCAGGGGGCAGAGGTTGGGGCGCGTGACCTTCGAGTGCGGTGATCACCGGCACGCCGAAGGTGCAGGGCTCTTCCTGCCAACGGTTCTCGTCCTCGGTGAACAGTGTGTAGAGTTGCTTGGCGCTCATTGCAGTGAGATCGGGAAGCGGCGCGGGCGCGGGTTCCTTCGCAGCAAGCGGCGCCGCGAGCGCGGCTGCGGCGAGCGCGAGAGCGGCGCGGAAAGGCTGTGTCATGATGCGATCCCCTTGTTCGGAGGGTCTTTTCCCCCGTTTTGCGGGCGAAGGGAAGAGGGAACACAAGAGTTCTTCGGGCACTGCGCAGGCCCATCCCAAACCCCTCCCGCAAGCGGCAGGGGGACTGGTTGGCGCTGACACCTCCTCCCGCCTTCTGGAGTGGTCGGGGGTAGGCCCTTCACGGCCCCGAGGTTAACCCCTCCCCCCCGCCCGTCCCCGCAAGGGACGCCGCGCGGTTAATCGCTGGAAACTGACGGCCGCACGCTGCATATTCGAAGCATGGTCCGGATCATCGCCTTTCTCGTCGCGCTCGCCGCGCTGCAATTCGCCGCCTTTGCGCAAGGCGTCCCCGATGCCGGCCAAGACACTGGCCGCGCCGCTGAGGCGGTCGCCGCGCGCGCAGCAGGGACCTTCGAGCCGATCGATCCCGACAGCGAGATGCCTGCCGCCGATGATGCCGCGGCGGTCTATGCCGGTCTGCCGCCGCTGACCGGGGCACGCCCGGCAGCAGCGCCCGCCCTCGCGCCCGCCATTGCCGCCAAGGTCGAGGCTCTGGCCGATGGCGACGCCGATGCCCCGCGCGGGCCCGCTGTGCGGATGATTTCGAACCCGGTGGTGCAGGCGCTCCCGGCGAAGGCCCCTGCGCCCGCTCCCGCAGCCAAGCCCGCCGCGCTCGCCCCGGCCCCGAAGCCTGCGGCGCCCAAGCCCGCTGGCGGCGGCTTCGTCATCAAGTCGATCCTCCCGATCGAGGGCACGATCCGCTACGGCGACTGGTTCTGGGACGAAAGCGCCGCGCCCGCCCGGGGCCCGCTGGTGATCACCGTCGACCTCGATGCGCGCGTGATCAGCGCCTTCCGCGACGGGCACGAGATCGGCACCGCGGTGGTGCTGGTCGGCACGCAGGATCACCCGACCCCGCTCGGCACCTTCCCCATCCTCACCAAGGAGCGCAACAACGTCTCCGAGAAGTACAACAACGCGCCGATGCCATGGACGCTGCGGCTGACGTGGGACGGGATCGCGATCCACGGCTCGCCGGTGCTGAACGGCTACGCCTCGCACGGCTGCATTGGCATTCCCGACGAATTCGCCGCCAAGCTGTTCGCCGCCGCCAAGCGCGGCGACAAGGTGATCATCACCCGCGGGCGGATGGTCGGACTGGGCGACAAGATTCTCTGATTTCTTCAGTCGCTCCGCTCTGCGCAGCAATGCAGAGCAATGCGGATTTCACCCACCACCCCATCTGCCTCCCCGCCCCGGACTTGATCCGGGGCCCCGCTTTCTCGTGGGCAACACGAAGGCAGCTGGGCCCCGGGTCAGTCCCGGGGCGGGAAAGTCTCAATTCACGCTCCCCCGCGCAGGCTCGGGCCGGAAGCGCCAGACGCGCATCATCACGCCGACCTTCTCGACCCGCTCCACCCCCGGCACCGCCAGCACCCCGCCCAGCGAGGCGTTCTCGCCCGCCCATAGCCGGTCCCAGGCACGCGCGGCCTCGGCCCGGGTGGCGTGGCCGCCGAGTTCGCGGATGATCCTGAGGATCGTCTCGATGGCGATCACGCGGGGCACGTTGGCGCAGTAGGAGAAGCCGGGCGTGCCGCTGTCGGTGTCCTCGCGCAGCACCATCTCGTGCCAGTCAAGCTCGGCATACCATTCGAGCGCCTGCCACCCTTCGGCGATATGCGCAGCGCTGGCGGCGAGGGCGAGCGGGTCGAGCCAGTCGGCCCCGGCGAGGGCGGCGCGCATCCGGGCGCGGTCGAAGGCGGGGTTGGTGTTGGCGGGGTCTTCGGCCGGCGCGATCCCGGCGGCCGCGACCACCGCCGCAAGCTCCGCCTTGCGCCAGCCGAGCAGCGGGCGCAGCAGCAGGGTCTCGCTTCCCTCGATCATCCCGCGCGGGCGCACCCCGGCGAGCCCCGCGATCCCGCTCCCCCGGTTGAGGCGCATCAGCAGGGTCTCGGCCTGATCGTCGGCATGGTGCGCGGTGGCGATAGCGCCGAGCCGCGCCTCCCTCGCCCAGCGCGCCAAGGCCGCATAGCGGGCCGCGCGCGCCTGCGCCTGCAGATTGCCGGGAGCGAGGTCGACCTTGAGCGGGGTGAAGGGAATGCCCCGCGCCTCGGCAATTCGCCCGACCATCGCGACTTCGGCGGCAGCTTCGGCGCGCAGCCCGTGATCGACGCTCGCCACCGCGATCCGGCCGGGCAGCGCCGCGTGGGCGAGGAGCAGCAGCGCGAGGCTGTCCGGCCCGCCCGAGACCGCCAGACCCAGCGCACGCCCTTCGCGCTCGTCCTCGGGCCACAGGCCCGCAAGGTCGGCGGCGAAGCCCGCGGCCTGATCGCTTAGCTGCACTTCACCTTGGCGCGGGTCGTCTGGTACTCGGTCGCGAGGCGTCCGGCGGCGACCAGCGGATAGGTCTCGGCGAATTCGGCGAGCGCGATGCAGGCGCGCTTGGTATCCTTCATCGCCACCATCGAGGCGCCGAGATAGAGCAGGCTGTCGGGCGCGCGTTCACCGGCCTTGTTGGCCTGGTAGTTCTTGAGGAACCAGCGCGCCGCGTCTTCGGGCAGCTTGTCGTCGAGGAAGGCGCGGCCCAAGAGGTTGCGCCCGTAGCTGATCTTGGAGTGCGCCGGATACTGCTCGACATAGCGGGTCAGCTGCTGGCGCGCCTCGGGGTAGAACCCGGCGTTCCAGAGGCGGAAGCCGTAGGAATATTCGTCATCGCCTGCGTCGGCGGTCTGCGGCTTGGTGATCGCCTGCACTGCGGCAAGGCGCGAAGGGCTGGGCGCGGCGACGGTCGCGGCGGCGGCGGGAGGAGGCGTCTGGACGGGAGGACGGGTGGTCGTGGCAGACGCGGCGGCCGGCTGCGCGCTGGTCAGCGTCGCGGCCGGCTGGATCGCGGGTGCGGAGGCAGGCGCTGTGGGGCCAGCCTCGGGCAGGGGCGCATTGGCCGCGGTCTCGAGCGCCGCCAGCCGCGCCTCGAGCTGGGCGAGCGCATTGGCCTGCTCCTCGCCGCGCGCGGTCAGCCGCTGCAGCTGGGCTTCGAGCGTGTCGAGCCGCACGAGGATGTCGGTCACCGCCCCGGGCGCGGGCGCGGTAACGGCCGCTGGGCCCTGAGCGGCGGGCTGGGTACCGGGCGCGATCTGCGGTTCGAAGAACTTGCCGTCCCCGCCGGGGAAGACCTTGCGCTGCAGCGCACGAACCTCGGCCTCGATCTTGCGCAGCCGCGCTTCCTCGGCGGCCGGGGTTTCCTGCGCGGCGGCGGGCAGGGCGATGCTCAAGGCGCCCGCTGCGGTGGCGCCGAGCAGCGCCGCGCCAGCAAGGCGCAGAGGGAGGGTCTTGGCGGTGATTTTCATGGCGCGTCAGGTTCCCTGGCTATCGCTGCCCGTGGTGGCGGGCAGCACATGAATGCTGTTTGAATCTTGCCCCGCGCCGCCGAGCAAGTCGACCCCGCGCCGTGCCCTAATCAACGGGAAAAGGGTTAACGCCCTGCCGGAGCCGCCGGTTCGCTGGCAGGCGCAGGCGCGCTGGCAGCCGGGGCCGCCGCCGTCTCGCTCGCCGCTTCCGCCGCGCCTTGGGCAGCAGGCGGGCGGGCCACAGGCCGACGCGCCGCTCGCGGCGCGCTCTGGGCCCCGACGGCAGTCGCCGCCGTGGTCGCCCCGGTCGCCGGAGTGGCTGTCCCGCGCGCGGTCAGCGCGGCGGCGGAGACCGGCAGGCCCGAGACGGTGACCGGCGTCTCGGCGAGCTTGGGCGCGCTCTGCCCGCCGATCATCACCGACAGCGCGTCGGGCCGCCCGGTGTTGAGGCGCGGATCCTTCGCCGTCACCGGCACCTCGATCGTCTCGCCCAGCTTCAGCGTGCGCTCGGTCAGCCGCTCGCCGCCCTCTTCATAGAGCCGCACCCAGATCCCGTCCTCGAGTGCGGTGAGCACCACCGGCCCGCTCGGCGCGGGCGCGGCTGCGGGGACGGGCCCTGACCCCGCCGCCGCGCTCGGCGCAGGCTCGGGTGTCAGCAGTGAGGCCGGGCCGGTGCCCGCGCCGAAATAGTTTGCCGCAAAGGCGAAGATGCCGATCGCCAGGATCAGCACCGCCGCCGCCGCCGCCCAGGCGAGCCCCGCCGAGGGCAGGCGTGCCGGATCGCCCGGCTCCATCCCGGCGGAAGGCGCCGCGCGGCGCATCGAACCATCGGCAAGCTCGGCGCGCACCGCCTCGGTGATCGCCACGTCGTCGAGCCCCACCGACTTGGCATAGGTGCGGGCAAAGCCGATCGCATAGGTGCGGCTCGGCAGGCTCTCGAAATTCTCCGCCTCGATCGCTTCGAGGTGGCGCAGCGGGATGCGGGTTTCGGCGGCGATATGCGACAGCTCCAGCCGCTTCGCCTCGCGCGCGGCGCGCAAGGTAGCGCCCGGGCCTGCGACTGCGGGCTGGGGCGCGTCGGGGGCGCTGCTTGTTTCTTCGATGTCCATGTGACCCGGGTCCCACGCCTTCTTGCCGAGGCGTTTACGTGATAGAAAATTGCGTGTGGCGGCTTGTGGGACTCACCCGCTCGGGCGCGTCCTGTCAAGCATCGCCATAGCACGCTGCCGCGCTGTCGCCACGCTTCTCCGCAAGCCGCGCCTCAATCATATTCGATATCGCGCGCAGCGGCCCAAGCGGCGAGCTGTTCGCGCAAGGATCCGGTCGGACTGAGCAGCCAGCCGTTCATCGCCGCCGTCAGCTCGGCCAAGTCAACCTTGCGCACCAGCTCCTTGATCGGGCCCACGGCCGCGGGCGTGATCGAGAGGCGGCGGTAGCCGATGCCGAGCAGCGCCAGCGCCTCGAGCCTGCGCCCGCCCATCTCGCCGCACACCCCAATATCGACCCCGCTGCCGACGCTCGACTGGATCACCCGGCGCAGGAACCTGAGGATCGACGGCGAAAGCCAGTCGTAGCGCTCGGCAAGCTTGGGGTTGGCGCGGTCGGCGGCGAACAGGAACTGGGTGAGGTCGTTGGTCCCGATCGACAGGAAGCTGAGGCGCGGCAGCAGCATGTCGAGCACCTCGGCGAGCGCCGGCACTTCGAGCATCGCGCCGAAATTGATCCGTTCGGGCAGCAGCTTCTTCTGCGCGCGCAGGAAGGCGAGCTGTTCGTCGAAGACCTGCTTGGCGGCATCGAACTCCCACGGTTCGGAGACCATCGGGAACATCACATAAAGCGAACGCCCCGCAGCGGCCTCGAGCAGCGCGCGCGCCTGGATCTTCATCAGGCCTTCACGCTCCAGCGCAAGGCGCAGCGCGCGCCAGCCCATCGCCGGGTTCTCGTCCTGCGCGGCGATCTCGGAGGCGAGGTAGGGCACCGACTTGTCGCCGCCGATATCGACCGTGCGGAAGATCACCGGCTTGTCGCCCGCCGCATCGAGCACGTCGCGGTAGAGCCGCGTCTGGCGCTCGCGCTGCGGCAGGGTGGCCGAAACGAGGAACTGGAACTCGGTGCGGAACAGCCCGACGCCGTCCGCGCCGGTAAGGCCAAGCGCGCTCATGTCGTCGCGCAGGCCGGCGTTCATCATCACCTGGATGCGCGTGCCGCAGCGGGTGAAGGGCTCGACGTCGCGGAGCGAAGCATAGGCCGCCTGCTTCTCGCGGCTCTTGGCAAAGCGCGTCTGGAAGGCGTCGGCAACCTGCGGCAGGGGACGGATGATGGCATTGCCCGCGCTCGCATCGAGCAGGATCTCGTCGCCCTCGCGGATCGTGGTGCGCACGCCCTTGGTGCGGCCGATCACGGGGACGTTCATGGCCCGCGCGACGATCACTACGTGGGCGGTGAGCGAGCCCTCTTCCAGAATGACACCCTTCAGCCGCCGCTTGTCGTATTCAAGCAGTTCGGCCGGGCCCAGGTTGCGCGCGATCAGGATCGAATCCTTGCGCAAGCCCTGGCTCGCCGCCGTCCCGAAGCGCCCGGCGACGATCCTGAGCAGGCGGTTCGCCAGATCCTCCAGATCGTGCATCCGGTCGGCGAGCAGCGGATCGTCGATCTCGCGCATCCGCATGCGCGTGTGCTGCTGGACGCGCTCGATTGCCGCTTCCGCGGTCAGCCCTGCGTCGATCGCCTCATTGATACGCCGCGACCAGCCCTCGTCATAGGCGAACATCTTGTAGGTCTCGAGCACCTCCTCGTGCTCGCCGCCGACGCCGAATTCGGCCTGGCTGGCGAGGCTGTCGATCTGCTCGCGCATCCGGTCGAAGGCGCGATAGACGCGCTGACGCTCGGCCTCGATGTCCTCGGCCATGACCTGGGTGATCTCGACCCGCGGCTGGTGGTAGACGGCAACGCCTGCCCCCAACCCCTTGACCAGCGTCAGGCCGGTGAGGGTCTGCGGCCCGGTCTGTTCCTGGGTGAGCCCGCGTGCCTCTTCCTCGTCGACCAGTTCGGCATTGGCGATCAGTTCGGAGAGCACCATCGCGGTGGTCTGGAGCGCCTCGATCTCGACCTCTTCGTAGCGGCGCGGTTCGACATGCTGGACGCACAAGACGCCGACCGCGCGCTCGCGGTAGACGATGGGGACACCTGCGAAGGAGTGGAACTTTTCCTCGCCCGTTTCGGGGCGGTACTGGAAGTCGGGATGCGCCTTTGCCTCGGCGAGGTTCAGCGTCTCGACCTTCTGCGCGATCGCGCCGGTCAGCCCCTCGCCGATCGCCATTCGGGTGACGTGCACCGCGCTCTGGTTCAACCCGCGGGTGGCGAACAGCTCGAGCATGCCTTCGCGCAGCAGGTAGATCGAGCAGACCTCGCTCGACAGGCATTCGCCGATGATCTCGACGACCTGGTCGAGCTTGGCCTGCGCGTGCATGCGCGAGGCCATCACCTCGGTCAGGCGGAGCAGGATCTGGCGGGCGGAAGCGGCGGCGGTCATCAGGCTGCGGGTGTATGCGACCCGCGCGGCAAATGCAAAAGCGGCCTTTGCCGATTATCGCCCCCGCCGCTCAGGCCGCCGCTCAGCCCCGGGGTATCAGACCCCGGAGATTTCCTCTTTCAATCGGAGCTTCTGCTTCTTGAGAAGCTGGATCGTCGCGGTGTCGGGCACGGGCCGGGCCAGTTCGTCGCGCAGACGGGCTTCGAGGCCGGCGTGCTTGGTCTGGAGGGCGGTGAGGTGCGAGGACACTGCGGTCGATGCCATGAGGCGTTCTCCTGTCGTAGCGGGGGGATGCCCCCGGGCAGGCGACTCGGCACGCAGAGCGGCCGGGCCGCAGGTTCGAAAGAACCACAGGAAGACTGGCATGGAAAGCCCTGATGAATCCTTACGCCGCAGCCAAGGGGCGGAATGCGGCGACGCGTGGGGCATGCGACCCGGTCGCGAAGCCTCTACCCAAATCCGTCGGGAACGCGTAGCGCGTCGCTGCATTATCCGCAGCCGGAAGGCATCGCGGGGCGGACAAGGATCAGGGGCGACAGATGACCGAGCAGGAGCTCAGGAAAAAGCTCGAATTGCTCAAGACCGAGCACCGCGATCTCGACGCCGCGATCGCCGCCCTGACCGAGGCGGCGCGCGGCTCGGCCACCGCCGACATGCTCCAGATCGCGCGGCTGAAGAAGCGCAAGCTGCGCCTCAAGGACCAGATCGCGATCATCGAGGACACGCTGCTGCCCGATATCATCGCGTGATTTATTTTACGTCGCGCTGACGCGCGAGCAGACCTCCCGCCCCGCCTCCCCACCCGGCCACCAATAGTACCACTATGTTATGGTGGCCGGGTGGGGAG
>NZ_JAMNXL010000255.1 GCF_023653175.1 Erythrobacter sp.
CAATTATGCGGTGACCTTCAACGCCGGCATCCTCACCATCACGCCGCGCCCGATCACGATCACCGCGAACAGCTTCTCGCGGGTCTACGGAAACGCCAACCCGGCGCTGACCTTTACCGTCGGCGGGCTGGGCCTCGTCAACGGCGATCAGCTGACCGGCGCGCTGGCCACCGCAGCGGGGCTGACAACCGGCGTCGGCACCGCGGCGATCACCCTCGGCACGCTAGCGGCGAGCGGCAATTACACGGTCGCCTTCACCGCAGGCGTGCTGACCATCACCCCGCGCCCGCTGACCGTGGCGGCGGACAACTTGTCGAAGTCGCTCGGTCTCGCCGATCCGCTGCTGACCTTCCGCATCACCGCCGGCGACCTCGTCAACGGCGACCAGCTGAGCGGCAGTCTGGTGCGCGATCCGGGCGAGTCCATCGCCAGCTTCGTGATCCGTCAGGGCACGCTGGCGGCGAGCGCCAACTATGCGCTCACCTTCGTGCCCGGCACCTTCACCATCAACCCGCCGCCGGTCTCGCCGGACATCAACAACCCGACCACGATCGAGCCCGCGCTGGTCTCGAGCGAGACCCCGCCGCCGGTTGAGGGCGAGGAGGAAGAGCGCTTCGGCATCGACTTCCCCGAACGGCCCGATGCGCCGCTGATCAGCGAAGACCCGCTGCTCGACGATCCGGTCGCGAGCGGGGGCGACAGCTCGCTCTACGGCGGTTCCGGGGCCCCCGCCCCTGCCACCACGGGAGGCCAGTGACATGAAGGCACGTCGTCCCAGCCTGCTGCGCACCGCCTTCTCGCTCGCGGCCCTCGCCGGGCTCGGCGCGAGCCATGCCGCCGGGCCCGGCGCGGCCCGCACCGAGCCGCGCGCCAGCCTTGCGCTGCGTGACACCTTCCCGATCGGCTCCAACGGGCTGTGCGAGGCGCAGATCCTCCCGCCCGAGCCCGGCGCAGGCCTGTTCGACCGGCGCTATTCGGTGATCTGCCGCGATGCCGCCGCACCCGTCGGCACGCTGTGGGTGGTCAAGCCCAAGACCGGCGAGGCGCCCGGCCCGGCGCGCTTTGCCGGAGCCGATGCCGAGTGCCGCGGCGATGCGGCCAAGGCGCCCCCGCAGGCGCTCCCCGGCCTTGCCGCGGTCGAGCGGCTCGGCTGCAAGCGCGCCGGCTCGATCCTTGCGACCGACCTGCTTATCGGCAACCGCGCGGGGCGCACCTATGCCGCATCGGGCCTTGCCGCCTATGCCAAGGCGCTGGAGCTCGGGCTCGCCTCGCTGGCAAGCGATGCGGTGCTGCCCGGCACGGTCGAGATCCCGCTCACCAGCACCACCGATGCCGCCGCCTTCGCACGCCAGCAGGCCGAATCGATCGCCGCCGACCAGGCGCTGGTCGAGGCCTATCGCCGCAGCAACGCGGGCGATTTTGCAGAAGCCGCGGAGTTCTTCGCTGTCTCGGCCGCGGCCCTGTCCGGCCCGGGCGCGGCCGAGGCGCAGCTCAACACCGCGCTCCAGCAATCCAATCTCGGCAGCTTCACCGAAGCGCGCCGGCTGTTTGCCGCCGCCCGCGCGGGGAGTGCGGGCAGCCCGGTGCTCGCCCGGCTGCAACGCAACTACGAAGCGATGGACGCCCTCAACCAGCGCCAGCCCGCGCGCGGGCTGGCGCTGCTCGATACGCCGCTTCCCACCGAGTTCGGCGGGGCCGACGAGGTCCGCGCGCTCACCATCGGCGCCGCACTGGCCAGCCAGCTGGCGAGCGAGAGCGGGCGGCTCACCGCCGAATATTCGAGCAGCCTCACCCCGATCGAACGCGCGCGGCTGCTCGATGGCCAGCACGCCTATCTTAAGGCTGCCGCGCTGCGCCAGCTGGGCCGCAGCAGCGAGGCCCCGGCGCTGCTCGCCGCCGCCGAGCGCTCCTTTGCCGACGTGCGCGGGGGCCGGGTGGTCTCGGTCGCCTGGCTGCGCGCGCAGGTGCTCGGCGAGCTTGCCGAGAACGCCGAACGTGCAGGCCAGGGCGCCGAGGCCGAGCGGCTCCACAGACAGGCGATCACCCTGCTGGAGGGCGTCTACCCGGATTCGCCCGCGCTCGGCAGTGCGCGCGCGCAGCTCGCCGGGCTCTATGCCCGCAGCGGCCGGCAGGGCGAGGCGCTGACGATCTACCGCGACATCATCGGCGATGCGAACGGGCGCCCGCTGCCCTCGCTGCGATCGGTGATGACGCCCTATTTCGCGCTGCTGACCGACAAGAACGCCGCCAGCGACACGGCGGCGGCCGCCGCCGCCGACGTCTTCACCGCCAGCCAGCTGCTCCAGCGCCCGGGCCTCGCCCAGACCCAGGCCGCGCTCGCCCGCGAACTGTCCGAAGGGACGGACGAGGCCGCGCAGCTGTTCCGCACCGCCACCAACCTGGGGCGCGGGATCGAACAGCAGCGCGTCTCGCTGCTCGAACTTGAAGGCCTGCCCGAAGCCAATACACGCCTTGCCGACCAGATTGCCGAGCGGCGCGCGCGGCTCGGCCAGCTCGAACAGCAGCAGGCCGAGGTGCTCGGGCGGCTGGCCGCCTACCCCCGCTACCGCGCGGTGGCGGGCGATGCGATCAGCCTTGCCGATCTCCAGTCGGTGCTGGGGCAGGGCGAAGCCTATGTGAAGCTGGTGACGCTCGAAAGCGATGCCTATGTGCTCTATGCCACGCGCGAGGCGGCTCGGGTGTGGCGCGCCGATGCGACCCCGCGCCAGCTCGAGACGCTGGTGACCCAGATCCGCGACAGCATCGCGGTGGTCGAGGGCGGGCAGGTCAACACCTATCCCTTCGACATCGTGCGCGCGCGCGAGCTTTTCGTGCGCCTGTTCGCCCCCGTCGCCGACGAACTGCCGCAGCTCAAGCATCTGGTGTTCGAACCCGATGGCGCGCTGCTCAAGCTGCCGGTCAATCTGCTGGTCACCGATGATGCCAGCGTGGCCGCCTATCAGGCGCGGATAAAGGCCAAGGGCGCGGACGAATACGACTTCCGCGGCACGAAGTGGCTGGGGCGCGGCACGCAGGTCAGCACCTCGGTCGGCCCTTCCGCCTTCCGCGATGTGCGCGCGGCAAGGCCGTCCGATGGCAAGCGCGCCTATCTCGGCCTTGGCGAGAACACCCCGATCGGCACCGCCAGCCCGGGCGCATCGCGCGTCCGCGCTGCACTGGAGGCGGGCGAGCGCTGCACCTGGTCGCCCAATATCTGGGCCAACCCGATCAAGGCCAAGGAGTTGCGCGAGGCGGCGGCGAAGTTCGGCAGCACCGCGCAGGTGCTGACCGGCGCGGACTTCACCGACACCGGGGTGGCGAGCCTGCCCGACCTTGCCGAATTCCGCATCTTGCACTTTGCGACCCACGGCCTCGTCACCGCGCCCCAGCCCGGCTGCCCGCCGCGCCCGGCGCTGCTGACCAGCTTCGACGCCGCCGCGGGCTCCGACGGGCTGCTGAGCTTCGCCGAGATCTTCGACCTGCGCATCGATGCCGATCTGGTGATCCTCTCGGCCTGCGACACCGCAGGCAGCGCCACGATCGGCGCGGCGCGCGAGGCGGGGGTGCGCAGCGGCGGCGAATTCGCGCTCGACGGGCTGGTGCGCGCCTTCGTGGGCGCAGGCGGGCGCACGGTGCTCGCCAGCCACTGGCCGGTGCCCGACGATTTCGAC
>NZ_JAMNXL010000256.1 GCF_023653175.1 Erythrobacter sp.
CGACCGAACGCCCTTCGATTTCCGTCGCCCGCTCACCGTGTGGCAAGTCCAGCTGGCGGACGGCACCAATGTCTATGTCGGACGCGACACCGGCGAGATCGAGGCGGTGCGCACCCGCTGGTGGCGCGCCTTCGACCTTGCCTGGGGCCTCCACATCATGGACCTCTCCGAGCGCGAGGACACGAGCCACCCGGTGCTCATCATCTTCGCCGCGCTGTCGCTGACGGGGGCGCTGATCGGCTGCGTGCTGATGTTCCGCCGCCGCCGGGCGCGGCCGCGCGCCTCCCCATGACCCCGACCGTCCTCACCCCGATCCTCGACCTGCTCGACCTTGCCGGCATCGCGCTCTTCGCGCTGTCGGGCGCGGTGCTGGCGGCGCGGCTGGGGCAGACCTTCGTCACCATGGCCTTCTTCGCCCTGGTCACGGGCGTGGGTGGCGGGACGGTGCGCGACCTCCTGATCCGCGCGCCGGTGTTCTGGATCGACGATCCGTGGGTCGCAGCCGTGTGCCTCGGCACCGCTTTGATCGCGTGGTTCACGCCGGTGCGCTGGTGGGAGGGCAAGGGCTTTGCCTATGCCGACGGCGCGGGACTTGCCGCCTATGCCGTGCTCGGCAGCGCCAAGGCTCTCGCCTACGGCATTCCCCCGGTGCCGGCCGCGCTCATGGGGGTCATCACCGGCTGCGTCGGCGGGATCATCCGCGACGTCGTCGCAGGCCGCCCCTCGATCATCATGAGCCCCGAGCTCTACGTCACCCCTGCCGCGCTGACCGCGGTGCTGAGCGTTGCCGGGATGCTCGCCATAGCCCCGATCGGCCTGCCGGGCGAGATCGCCTGGGGCTTTGCCTTCGCCTGCGGCTTTGCGCTGCGGAGCGCGGCGATCCGCTGGGAATGGGGCCTGCCGAGCTATGGGGGAGAGCGCAGCGGGGGTTAGCCCCCAGTCGCCTCTTCCATCGTCTCGGGGATGATCTCACCGGGGATCGGCCCGCCGGGATAGGCGGGCAGAGCGGTGGCGGCAGCAGGGGGCGCTGTGGCGGGTCGGGTCGGGGCAACCGCCACGCCGCCGCGCATCTCGGCCTCCTGCACCGCCATGTCGGGACGGACCGTCCCGCCAAGCCCGGCGCGTGCGGCGGCATAGGCCTCTGCGCCCCACTGTCCGGCGGCAGGCTGTTCGGCAGAGGCCTGCGGATCTCGCCAATCGCCCGCACCGAAGGTGCCGTCGTAGTCGATCGTGTCGATCCGGCCGTCATTGCCGATCCGGCAGCGGAACTGCGCGCCGTTGAAAATCGAACCGGACACCTCCCAGCCGCTTGGCGTACGGCGGGCATCGTCGACCGTGTCGACCCGGACGTCGCGCTCGATCCGGTCGAGACACATGTCGACGGCGCTGTCGAGGCCCGCCGAGCCTGTCCGGCGGTCATCACGGCGCTGGTCGCGGCGGTCCCAGTCGGCGTCGCGGTCAGGCACACCCGGATCACGCTCGATCACCACCACATCGCGCTCACGCTGGCGGCGGCGCTCGGAATTGGCGATGGCGAGTGCACCGCCGATAATGGCGGCGCCGATCAGCACGTCGCCCGCATCGACCCGGTTGCGACGCCAGCCACGGCGGCCCCAGCCCCTGCCCCAGCCGCAATTCCAGCGGCAACCCCACTGCGCAGTCTCGGCAGCGGGGTCGTAATGCGAAGGCGCAAAATAGGTGGATGTCGCGGTGCCTTGCGCCAGTGGCGCAGCCGCGGCGGGGGCGGCAAGAATGGTGGTGCCAGCCAGCGCGGCGGCCACGGCAGCCACGCGCAATCTCGGAGCCATGATGCTCTCTCCTCCTGTTCAAGCGGCCGGTCGCCCACCAACGCCCGGATGGCAGGCAGGACTAGCCGTGCCAATCTTGCGCTGGGCTGAACCATCGCCATGCCTCACACGAGCCGCCCCGCCATCCAGTGGAGGATGACGGGGCGGGGAGGATGCGCGCGGCGAAAAGGCAGGAACGCCGCGCGCGAGGGGATTCAGCCAAGGTCAGCGCAGGCGGCGGATCCCGTTGAAGTCGACGAAGGGCGCGCCCCGGCCGTCAACCCGGCAGGTGAAGCTGCCGCGGTCGCTGCCGCGCCGGTCCCAGCCGCCGCCGACATCGATCCGGCCCTTGACGCGATAGCCGTCGCGAGTGCGGTCGATATCGCGCACGTCGATCACGTCGGCATAGCGGTAGCCGCCGAAGCGCCGCGCCTGGTTTTCGGCGGCGCGCACGCAGCGGTCGACCGCCGTGCGCGGGTTGACGCCGTAGCGTCCGCCGCGATCGAAGCGGTCGCCGCGATAGCCGTCGCGGTAGTCGTAGCGGTCACGGCCGCGGTCACCATCGAAGGCACCTGCAAGCGCGGCGATCCCGCCGATCACCACCGCACCGGCGATGATCTCGCCCGCGCTGATACCGTCGCGGTCGCGGCGGTCGTCCGCCATGGCGGGGGTGACGGTGGCAGCGGTCAGCGCGGTCGCAGCGACCGCACCGAGCGCGAACCGGGCCATGTTGCCGGAGGCCAGCCGGTTGGTCTTGGTGGTCATCGGAGCATTCCTCGTTTTGCACCGACTGGCGGGATTGCCGCAGGTGTTGAGGACCTTTTGCGCGATTCGGCGTGAGGCTTGGCTGAATCGGGATGACAGGTTTTGTTAATTTTGATACCTCTTTTGCTGAACGGATGGCCGCTACCGACTATTCGGGCAGAGCGGCCAGCACATCGCGGGTGAAGGCGGCGATATTGAAGCCGCTCCCCGCCGGATCCTCCCCGCGACGCACGATCACCACCTGGCGCGAGGGGACGATCACCACATATTGCCCGCGATTGCCGATCGCGGCGAAGGTGTCGGAGGGCACGCCCTCCTCCTTGTTCAGCAGCCAGAATCCCGCGCCGTAGCCGAAGGTGCCGCTGGTGGGCTGCGGGCCGCTGGGGGTGGTGACATATCTCACCCAGTCCTCGGGCAGGATGCGCTCGCCCGAAGGGAGCTTGCCGTTGTTCAGATAGAGCTGGCCGAACTTGGCCAGATCGCGTGCGGTGGTCCAGACCTGCGAGGAGAGAATGTAGTCACTCATCCAGTCGGTCTCTGCGACGGTATGGTCCATGCCGACGGCCTTGAAAAACGCCTCGGGCGCGAAGTCCTCAACCCGGTCGCTCACCGCCTTGACCGCCATCAGCGTGTCGTTGTTGGCATAGCGGAACACGGTGCCCGGCTGGTGAATCAAGGGCCAGATGGCGGCGCTTTCCTCCACGGTCGAACCACCCCAATAGAGCGGATCGGTGCGGTTGCCCGGCGTATCGCTGTATCGGCCCGATGCCATGCGCAGCAGATGATCGATGGTGATGGCGTTGCGCGCGTCGACCAGCCATGCATCGTGCACGCCCGGCGCGTTGACGTCGACCTGCTGCTTGTGCACCGCCACCCCCACCAGCGTCGCGGCGATGCTCTTGGCCACCGACCATGTGCGTTGCGGCGTGGCGGGGTCGAGCCCGGATTGGTAGGCTTCGCCGATTGCCTCTCCATCGCGCAGGACAAGCAGCGCGGTGGTGCGGCTGCCCGCGCCATAGTCGCTGCCCAGAGCCTTGCGCATCACCGGATCAAGCGCGGCCTCACTTGGCGCCGCCACAACCCGGGAGCCGGCCGCCGTGGCCGGCGGATCGGCGAC
>NZ_JAMNXL010000257.1 GCF_023653175.1 Erythrobacter sp.
GCGGCGGCTGCTGTTTCCGGGGCGCCTGCGCACGGCCATCCGGGGCGCCGACATCGTCATCGCCCGCAATCTCGAGATGCTGGTGCTTGGCGCCATGCTCGCGCGCAGCGGGCAGCCGGTGATCTACGAATGCCTCGACATCCACCGCAGCCTTTTAGGCACCGGGCCTGCGAGCCGCGTGCTGCGCCTGATCGAGCGCCGCCTGCTCGCCCGCACCGCGCGGGTGATCGTCAGCTCTCCGGCTTTTGCGCGGGATTATTTCCGCACCCGACAGGGCTGGGAGGGGCCGATCGAAGTGGTCGAGAACAAGGTCAGCGTGGTGCCCCGGGCCCTGCCCGCGCCCACCCTCAACCCGGGCGCGCCGTGGGTGATCGGCTGGTTCGGGATGTTGCGCTGCCGCCGCAGCCTGGCGATCCTCTCGGCGCTGGCCGCGCGCTCCGGCGAGCGCGTGAAGGTGCTGGTCGCGGGCCTGCCTTCGCCCGACATCTTCCCCGACTTCGCCGCCGAGATCGCGCGTCTGCCGGGGGTCGAATATGCCGGGCCCTATCGCCCGGCCGATCTGCCGCGCCTCTATGCCCGCGTCCATTTCGCCTGGTGCATCGACTATTTCGAGGAGGGGCTGAACTCGGCCTGGCTGTTGCCCAACCGCCTCTACGAGAGCCTCGCGCATGGCGCAGTGCCGGTCGCGCTGGGCGATGTCGAGACCGGGCGCTGGCTCGATACGGCGGGCGTCGGCCTCACGCTCGCGCAGGGCGAGGCGCTGGGCGAGGTGCTCAAGAGCATGACCCCCGCGCAGCACGCTGCCCTCACCGCTGGCGCGCGCGCGCTGCCGCGCTCCGCCATCGCCTTCTCCCCCGAGGATCACCGGCGCCTCGTGCGCCAGCTGGAGACCATGCCCGCATGACCGCTTCTGCCCCCCCGCCCGCAAGCGTCCTCACCGTCATTCCCTGCCTCAACGAGGCCGCGCATATCGCAGCGCTGATCGAACATCTGCTCGCCGACCCGGCCAACACGCGGATCGTCGTCGCCGACGGGGGGAGCACCGACGGAACCCGCGACATCGTCCGCCGCTTAATTGCTGGCGAGCCGCGCGTAACAATGCTCGACAACCCCGACCGCATCCAGAGCGCCGGGATCAACCGCGCGGTCGCGCGCTTCGGCAGCGAGGCGACATGGCTCGCGCGCATCGATGCCCATGCGCTCTACCCTGACCGCTACGTCACACGCCTGACCGTCACCGCCGAGGCCGAGGGCGTCGACGCGGTGGTGGTGCGGATGGAGACCCGCGCCGCCAGCGGCTTTGCCCGGGGGGTGGCGGCGGCGCAGAATTCGCGGCTCGGCACCGGCGGGGCGGCGCATCGCGGCGCGGCGGTAGCGGGTCTCGTCGACCACGGCCACCACGCGCTGATGCGGATCGCCGCCTTTCGCGCTGCGGGCGGCTATTGCGAGACCATGCCCTGCAACGAGGATGCCGAGCTCGACCTGCGGCTGTCGGCGCTGGGGCACCGCATCTGGCTCGCGCCCGATCTGCCCGTCACCTATTTTCCGCGCGGAACGGCGCACGCGCTCGCCCGGCAATATTGGCGCTACGGCGCGGGCCGGGCGACAACCATGCGGCGCCACAGCCGCAAGCTGAAGCTGCGTCAGGCGCTACCGCTCGTCATTGCGCCCGCCTGCGTTGCGGCGCTCGCCGCGCCGCTGTATCCGGCCCTCGCGCTGCCAGCGGCGGGCTGGGCGCTGCTGTGCCAGGGCTGGGGCCTCGGCCTTGCGCTTCGCCAGCGCCGCGCTGATGTCGCGCTCGCAGGCAGCGCGGCGATGATCATGCACTTCGCTTGGAGCGCGGGCTACTGGAAGCAGGAAATCGCCGCACGGGTTTCGAGGGGCAGGAGCGTGCCCGCCCCGGTGCTGCCCTTCGCTGCCTCCTGAAGCCATGCGCGGTAAGCGCGGTGCGTGCCGGCAGGCGCGAAATGCGCCGCCACCGCCGCGCGCGCGGTCTGCGAGAGGCGCTCGCGCAAGGCGCCGTCCTGCTGCAAGGCGAGGATCGCTGCCGCGAAGCCCGCTGCGCTGTCAGCCACCATCACCGCCGGGCCGCAGGCCTCCTCCACGCCTTGCAGCGTGACCGGGCTCACCACCATCGGCTTGCCCCAGGCGAGCGCCTCGACCAGCTTGATCTTGAGCCCCGAGCCGAACCGCAGCGGCGCGATGACGATCCCGGCGCGGGCATAGAAGGGCGCGAGCTGCGCTACGAGCCCGTGCAGTCGCACGCCATCGGGCACCCGCGCGCCCGCGAAATCGGCAGCCACCGTCCCCACCACATCGAGCCGCGTCGCGGGCGCAGCGGCGGCGACGACCGGCCAGACCTGCTCGAGAAACCACGCCAGTGCGTCCGAATTGGGCGCGGTGCGGCTGCCGACAAACAGCAGCCGGTGCGGCTCGCCCGGCGCGGACTGCGGGGCTTCGGGCGTGCGGGTTCCCGGGGCGAGGATAACCCGCGTCTCGGGCAGCGCACCGGCGACGAAATTGGCCTCGTCCTGCTGGATCGCAATCACCGTGCCCGCCCGCCCGAGCAGCGCCACCTCGGCCTCGCGCGAGAGGGCGGCGACCGAATCCCGCTCGGCCCCCGCCCCCGATCCGGCGCGGCGGTGGAAGAGATCGTGCATGATGATCGCGCTGCGGCCCTGCGGCACGCCGAGCAGCGCGAAAGCTTCGGACTGGAAGGCGTAATCGGCGAGCACCACGTCGCCCGTCCCGAGCACCTGCGCCGAAAGCCAGGCGCGGTCGGCGGCGGTCCAGGGGGCGGCGATGGTGTAGGGGCGCGGCCGGTCGCGGGTCCAGGCGCCCTTGAAGCCGAGCCGCCGCGCTAGGCTCCGGCCGGCGCCGATCGCCGCATCGCGCCACACGCCCGGATCTCGCGAGACTGACCACCTTCCGATCTGCACGACGCCGCGAATGCGATGCTCGGCGAACACGGCCATCTCGGGGCGCGCGCGGTAGCAGGGGATGCGGCCCATCACATCGGGGGTCGGCTGCCACAGCACCGGCACCAGCCCGGCCGCCTGCGCCGAGCGGGCGAGGTCGATCACATAGGACGAGCTGCCGTTGGTCGCCCCGATCAGCCGCTGGCGGCTGACGATGATGGCGCGCGGCGACGGCGGCAGCGGATCTCCTGCACTCATGCAGCGAGCCCCGCCACCCGCCGCGCCCGTTCGCGCCAGACAAGACCAGCGTCGCCATCGGTGCTCTTGGGGATGAGTTCGAGCAGCGCGCCGCAGCTGTGCTGGTCGATCACCAGGTCGATCAGCGGATGCCGCGCGCCGACCGCCGCCACAAACGGCGCGCCGTCGCCGATCGCATAGGCGGCCCGCTCGGCCAGCGCCACGTCGGCGAGCAGCACCAGTGCCGCCCCCTGCCCTGCGCTGGCAACCGCGAGCGGATCGGCGAGTTCTGCTTCCGAAAGCCGCACCACCGCGGAGCCGCTCGCCTCGGCGAGCGCGGCGGCGATGGCGACGGGGGAGCCGGGCACGGGCGCGCCGCAGAGCAGTACATGCGGGGCAGGTGGTGCAGGATCGAGCGCCGCGCCGCGCCGCCCACGCCACCGACCGGCGCGCCGCGCCAGTCCCTCGCGCGCGCTTGCCCACAGCAGCCCGAGCGCACGCGGGCGGCCCGCA
>NZ_JAMNXL010000103.1 GCF_023653175.1 Erythrobacter sp.
GATCGCACCCGCGGCGACCTGCACGTTCTGCGCGCGCACCGCAGCGACAATCTCGGCGGCGTCGAGATTGAGCGATGTCGCGCGGTCGGGGTCGATCCACAGCCGCATCGAATAGTCGCGCCCGCCGAAGATGCGCACAGAGCCCACGCCCTCGACCCGGCTCAGCCGGTCGACCAGTTGGATCGTCGCGTAGTTCGACAGGTATTGCTGATTGTAGCGGTTGTCGGGCGAGATCAGCGTCGCCACCAGCAGCAGGTCTGGCGAGTTCTTGCGTACCGTCACGCCGAGGCGCCGCACCTCTTCGGGCAGGCGCGGCTCGGCGGTTGAGACGCGGTTCTGGACCAGCACCTGCGCCTGGTCGACATCCGTGCCTTGCGCGAAGGTGACGGTGATCGCCACGTTCCCGTCCCCGGTCGAGGAGGAGGACATGTAGAGCATGTTCTCCACCCCGTTGATCTGCTCCTCGAGGGGCGCAGCGACGGTCTCCGCCAGCGTCTCGGCAGACGCGCCGGGGAAGCTTGCCGAGACCACCACGGTGGGCGGCGCGATCTCGGGATATTGGGCGACGGGCAGGATCGGGTAGGCGATGGTGCCGACGATCACGATGAGGATCGAGAGCACCGCGGCAAAGATCGGGCGGTTGATGAAGAAGTGGGGGAAGGTCACGCGCGGCCCCTCACTGCGACTTGGCTTCGGCCGGGGGCGGCGCGGTGACGGGGAGCGCGACCGGGGCGGCGTTCTTCGCACGCGGCTTGATCGCGCCCGCCTTGGGGCTGACCACCGCGCCGGGCTGGAGCCGCGCGAGGCCATCGAGCACCACCTTGTCGCCCGACTTCACCCCGCTGCGGATCACCCGCAAGCCCTCGACCATCGGGCCCAGTTCGACATTGCGCATCTCGACCTTGTTGTCCTTGCCCAGCACGAACACCGCGCGGCGGGTCTGGTCGGTGATCACCGCCTCGTCGGGCACCAGCAGGCCGGGATAGGCGCCCGAGCCGAGCAGGCGCGCGCGGCCGAACAGGCCGGGGACGAGGAAACCACCGGGATTGGCGATCTCGGCGCGCGCCTTGATCGTGCCCGAACGCGGATCGACCGCATTGTCGACGAACACCATCTTGCCGCGCCAGCGATAGTCGTCCTCGTCGGCGAGCTGGATCTCGACCGGGTTGGGGGCATAGCGCGATGACTGGCGCTCGCCGCTCGCATCCTGGCGGACATATTTGAGGTAGAAGCTTTCCGCCCCGTCGAAGGTGAACCAGATCGGATCGACCGAGACGACGCGGGTCAGCACAGTCTGCCCGGCGGTGACATAATCGCCCAATGAGGCGCGCCGGTCCGAGACGCGGCCGGCGACGGGCGCGCGGACCTGGGTGAAGGACAGGTCGAGCCTACGCGCCTCGGCGGTCGCACGCGCGGCGCCCAAAGCGGCCTGTGCGGCCTTGGCGGCCGCCTGTTTCTGCTCGTAGAGTTCCTTGCTGATCGCTTCGTCGGGCAGCAGGGTTGCGGCGCGGGCGAGCTCGCTGGCGGCAACCGCGGCATTGGCGCGGGCGCGGGCCACTTCCGCCTCGGCCTGCGCGAGGGCGGCGCGGAACGGGCGCGGGTCGATCTCGTAGAGCAGCTGGCCCTTGCCCACCGCCAGCCCTTCGCGGAAGGCGACGCGGGTGATGTTGCCCGAGACCCGCGGCACGATCTCGACATCCTCGATCGCCTCGAAGCGGCCGACATAGTCGTCCCAGTCGGTGATCGAGCGCTGCAGGGGCGCGGCAACCACCACCGTCGGCGGCGGGGGCGCGGGCGGGGTCTCTTGCGAACAGGCCGCGGCAGTCAGCAGTGCGGCGGCGATCAGGAGGTTGCGTCTAGCCATCAGCTCTCTCAATGCATCGAACTTCACATGTGACGACAACTTAAGTTGGATTCGTGCGGTTAGCAGCAATACCCGCGCGGGATGCGCAAGCAGGGTGCTGAAACCTAGCCGCGCCATGCGAGCCTCGCCATCAGCAGAACGGCCGGGATACCGACGGCGGCGAGCCCGAGCCAAACCTGCGCCGCCGCGCCGCAGGCGCAGCCCAGCGCGAAGCCGATCACCGCGCGCAGCATCTTCGCCTCGATCCCGCTCGCCGGGCCTTCGGGGTGCGGGGCGAGGTGCAGCACCTGCGCTGCGCGGATCGCGAGCGCGGCGACATTGCCGGTCATCAGCGCGAAGGGCGGGCCCATCGCGGGGTTGAGCCGGTGCGCGGCGTTGAGCATGCCCATCGCCGCGATGAGCACCACGGCGCTCGCGGCGTCCCACGGCCCGGCACCGAGCCACGCGCTCGCTCCGGCGACGGCGAGCGTGAGCAGGCTTGCGCTCCACAGGATCACCGCAAGGCCGCGCCTGGCGGTGAGCCGCGCCGCCAGCGCCCCGGTCAGCATCGCGGCGGCAAAGAAGATCGGCAGGGCGGCGAGTTGCAGCACTTCCGGGCCCTTCTCACCGACTGCGCCGCCGGTCGCGAGCGCCGCGCCGAGCAGCACGAAGTTGCCGGTGACATGGGCGACGAACAGCCCGGACATGTGGATGAAGGCGGCGGTGTCGACGAAGCCGGCAAGGAAGGCGAGAATGATTGCGACGCCCGACGCGGCCTCGGGTTTGGCCTCGCTCATGGGTCGCGCCCCGCCAGTATGGCCGCAAGGCCTAGCCCGGCAACAAGGCCCATATGCTCGAGGAAGGTGGTCGCATCGCGCAAGGCTGCGCCTTCGGGCTTGGCCCAGAAATCGTGCGCCAGCAGCGTCGCGGCAAGTGTGAATGCGGAAAGGATCGCGGCCCCGACCCACACCGCGCGGCCCTTGGCGAGCAGCAGCGCCGACCCGCCGAGCTGCACCGCGATCACCGCGGCTGCGAAAGCCGGTGCCGGTTCCAGCCCGGTCAGGCCGCGCACCTCGCCGGTCGCGCCGGCAAAGTCCGCCGCCTTGGTGAACCCGCTCAGCACAAAGGGCGAGGCGAGCGCGAGCCGCGCCAGCCACAGGATGGCGGTAGAAGGAGGGTTGGTGTCCGGCACGATCACACCGCCCAGCACGCGCAGCCCAAGGCGCCCCAGAAGCTCTTGAGATCGCCGACCGGCAGGCCTGCGCCCCAGCTTTTCGCATGATCATGGCCGTGCACGCCGCAAGACTTGGCACAGCCGCATGACGAAGCCGCGACCTTCGATAGCGCAGCGGCTTCGGGCGCGGCCTTGTTGTAGCCGCCATAGGTGTTGACCGGAGACCAGTCGGGCATGGCGGGCGGTAGCGGCGGGGCCAGCCCGGCAAATTCGTCCGCACCGTAAACCGGCTTGCCGTCGACGATCGTCAGCACTGCGGTGATCTGACGGATCTCGTCCCCGGGCACGCTGAAATAGTCGCGGTCGAGAACGGCAAGGTCGGCGAGCATCCCGGCTGCGATCCGGCCCTTGCGGCCTTCCTCGTTCGAGAACCAGGTGGTGTTCTCGGTCCACATCCTGAGCGCGGTCTCGCGGTCGAGGAGGTTGCGTTGCGGGTAGAGCCCGGTGCCGCCCAGCGTCTTGCCGGTGACCAGCCAGGCGAGCGAGACCCATGGGTCGTAGGAGGCGACGCGGGTGGCATCGGTGCCTGCCGAGGTCTTCACCCCCGCCTCCAGCACCCGCTTGAAGGGCGGGGTGGCTTCCGCCGCGCGCGCGCCGTAGCGTTCGACGAAATACTCGCCCTGATAGGCCATGCGGTGCTGAAAGGCGATCCCGCCGCCCAGCGCCGCGACCCGGTCGATCGAGCGCTCGCTGATCGTTTCGGCGTGGTCGAAGAACCAGTGGATGCCATCGAGCGGGATGTCGCGATTGACCTTCTCGAACACGTCCAATGCGCGGGTGATGGTCTCGTCATAGGTGGCGTGCAGTCGCCACGGCCAGCGGTTCTGCGCAAGGATGCGGATCACGCCCTCGAGGTCGCCCTCCATATTGTCCGGCATGTCTGGGCGCGGCATGCGGAAATCCTCGAAATCGGCGGCCGAGAATACCAGCATCTCGCCCGCACCGTTGAGCCGCAGATAGTCGTCGCCCTGGTGATACTTTGCGCCCGCGGTCCAGCGCAGGAAGTCGTCCTTCTCCTCGCCCGCCTTCTGGGTGAAGAGGTTGTAGGCGATGCGGATCGTCAGCTGGTCGTTGTCAAGCAGTTGCTGGATCACCGCATAGTCGTCGGGGTAGTTCTGGAAGCCTCCCCCTGCGTCGATCACGCTCGTCACCCCGAGCCGATTGAGGTCGCGCATGAAGTGGCGGGTGGAGTTGAGCTGGTAGTCGAAGGGCAGCTTCGGCCCCTTGGCGAGGGTCGCATAGAGGATCCCGGCATTGGGCGAGGCGATCAGCAGTCCGGTGGGGTTGCCGCTGGCATCGCGCTGGATCTCGCCGCCCGGCGGGTTGGGCGTGTCCTTCGTGTAGCCCACCGCGCGCAGCGCCGCGGCATTGAGCAGCGCGCGGTCGTAGAGGTGGAGGACGAACACCGGCGTGTCGGGAGCGGCGGCGTTGATCTCGTCGAGGGTCGGCAGGCGCTTCTCGGCGAACTGGTGCTCCGAGAAGCCGCCGACCACCCGCACCCATTGCGGCGCAGGCGTGCGGGCGACCTGCGCGCGCAGCATCGCCATCGCGTCGGAGAGCGAGGCGAGCCCGTCCCAGCGCAGCTCCATGTTGAAGTTGAGCCCGCCGCGGATGATGTGGATGTGGTTGTCGGCCAGGCCCGGGATCACCCGCCGCCCGCCGCAGTCGATCACCCGCGTGTTGGGCCCGGCGAGTGCCATGATCTCCGCCCGCTCGCCCACGGCGCTGAACCGGTTGCCGGTGATCGCCGCCGCCTCGGGCGCGGGATTGGTGCGGTCGAGGGTGGTGAACCTGCCGTTCACGAGAATAAGGTCGGCATGGGTCTGGGCAGCGTGCATCGGTGATCCTTTCAGCAGCGGGCCAAGCCCCGCGAGCGCGAGCCCGGCGGTGACGGTGCGGCGGTCGATCATGCGTCCTGCTCGCCCTTCAAGCCCGCGCGGGCGGGCAGGGGGCCGAGGATGTGCGCGGCGCAATCGGCGCGCGCTTCGGCGACCGCATCGGGATGGCCGCTCCACACGCGCCTTGCAAAGGGCACGATCTGCTCGCCCAGCAGGATGCCAAGCAGGCCCACCAGCGCGATCACCGGCGGCGCGGGCGAGCGGACATTGAGCAGGCTGTAGACGATCCCGACCAGCACTCCGGCGCCGAGGGCTGCAAGATAGGGCTTCATGGCGGGGCTCCTTGCCGGGCGGGGAGGGGGAGGAAGGGGCCGGCCGTCCACGGGGACAGGCGACCGGCCCGGTGCGCGGCCCGGCCCCGGGGCACTGGGGCGGGCGGCGACTGCGGCGAGACTTGCCGGGGGGACCGCCTCAACCCTCGTGCGCGTCGGGGCCGAGCATGGTCTTGGCGTAGATCAGGCCGAGGCCATATGCGCCGCCATAGGCCATCGCGGCATGGACGACATCGTCATAGGTCTCGGCCCGCGCCCAGTCGCGCTGGAGTTCGAGCAGGTATTGCAGCGCGGTCATCGGCCGCACGCCGAGCTGGATCATGCGCTGCATCGCGCGCTCATGCGCCTCGTCCGAGACATCACCGCAGGTGTCGGAGATGACATAGACCTCGTAGCCCTGCTCGATCGCCGACAGGGCAGGACCGACGATGCACACGCTGGTCCACAGCCCGGCGAGCACGACCCGCTCCTTGGCGGAGGCATTGACCGCAGCGATGACGTTCTCGTCTTCCCAGCAGTTCATCGTCGTGCGGTCGATGATCTCCTGGCCGGGAAACTCGCGCTTGATCTCGTCATAGATGGGGCCGGAGAACGACTTTTCGGCGACCGTGGTGAGGATCGTCGCCACGCCGAAGATGCGCGCGGCATTGCTGACGAGCGCGGCGTTGTTGCGCAGCATGATCGCGTCGATCGACTTGGTCGCAAAGCTCATCTGCGACTGGTGGTCGATCATGATCAGCAGGTGATCGGCAGGGGTCAGCAGGGCGGAAGCTGCTTCGGCGGTGGCGGTGATCATCGGATCGCATCCTTTGGCTTGGGGTGGCGCACAGCAACCTAGGCGCGCGCGCAGCCCCGCGCGCCGCAGCGATTGCGGCCAGTGGACCGAAATTGCGGTTTTGGCCGGAGCGCCCGCCTCAGTGGCCGAGCACGTCGCGGCGGAAACGCAGCGGGGTGATGCCGAGCTCGCGCAGGAACAGCCGCGTCAGGCCCTGCGAGCGGGGAAAGCCGACCATCGCCGCGACCGCGCCCACCGGCAGCTCGGGATCGGCGAGCAGCTCCTTGGCGCGCTCGAGCCGCAGCCGCAGCTGGTAGCGGTAGGGCGGAATCCCGAAGCTCCCGCGGAAGGCGCGCGCAAAGTGATCCTCCGACAGGCCGCACAGCCCGGCAAGATCGGCAAGCGCGATGTCGCGGTCGAAGGCGGCGTCGATATATTCTGCAACGCGCCGGCGCTGCCAGCCTGCCAGCCCGCCGCGAAAGGGTGCGACCGGCACCTGCGCGCTGTGCATCAGCTCGCTCACCAGCACCGTCACCAGCGCATCGCAATAGAGCTGCCCGGCATCCTCGGCCAGACGGGCCCCGGCACGGTGCCAGAGCCGTTCGATCAGCTGCGGCACGAGCCCGGCATGCTGGCGCCTGTGGAGTCGTGCGAACTGGTTGGCATGATCGGGCCACAGGCTGTCCAGTAGCGGATCGGCGACGCTGGCGGGGATGGCGATGGCGATGAAGCGGCTGGGATCGTCGATGATGATCGAATTGGCCTCGCCGCGCGCGAACACCGCCCATTCGCCCGGCATCGCCTGCCCGGTGAAGCGGAAATCGGCGTTGCGATAGGTGGTGCGGTGGGTGCTGAGACCCGCGGTGATGACGAGGTCGGACATCGGCGGATCGGAAAAGTCGCCAGGCGGCTGGGCAAGCTGCACCAGATGCACCGGCGCATCAATGGAGGTGGTGCCCCCCACCAGCCGCTCGACGAGGAAGGGCGCCACCACGTCCGAGCCCAGATGCGTTTCGAAATCGACTTGCACCATCAGTCGTCATCCTGCCATCGCCGCTAGGTGCCTGCCAAGGGGTCATCGCAGCATTTCGAAGGATCGCCGCGGCGAGCGCGCCAGACGCTCGGGGGGGAGCCGCACAAGCGTTCGAAGGCGCGCGCGAAGGCCTGCGGCGAGCGGTAGCCGACATCGGCCGCGACGCGTGCGACCGGCGCGTCGGTTTCGGAGAGCAGGCGGCAGGCGGTGCGGATGCGCAGGCGGGCGAGATGCCGCAGCGGCGGCTCGCCGATCGCATTGCGGAAGCCGCGCGAGAAGTGGAAGACCGAAACCCCCGCCGCCGCGGCAAGCTCGCCGAGCGTCACCGGCTCTGCGAGATGCGCCTGCATGTGCGCGATCGCCGCGCGCGCCTGCCAGGGCGCGATGCGCTCGCCGGCGGGGCGCGGCTCCGGGTCGGACAGGGCGGAGAGCTCTGCCGCGGCGTGGTATGGCGTCGCGTCGATGGTCATCGCGGGCAAGAATGGACAAACCGCGCCGGTCGGCAAGCGGCGGGGCGCGCGGCGGGGCGGTTCATGCCGGTTTGTGCATCCTCGCCGCGCTCGCTGCCGCGCGGGTCAGCCGTTACCGTGCAGGCGCCGCCATTGCGAAGGGGGGCAGCCGAAGGTCTGGGTGAAGACCCGCGCGAGCGCCTGCGGGCTCTCATAGCCGACCGCCAAGGCGATATCGATGACCCGCAGTTCGCTGCGGGCGAGCAGTTCGCAGGTGCGCTCCATCCTGAGCTTCTGGTGGTAGCGATAGGGCGGCATCCCCAGCGTCTTGGCAAAGGCGCGGGCGAAGTGGAACGGCGAGAGCCGGGCGATCGCGGCAAGCTCGTCAAGCGTGACGCGCCGCTCGAGATTGTCGGCGAGATATTCGGTGGTGCGCCTGGCCTGCCATGGGGCGAGCCCGCCGCGCATCTCGTCGCGGCGGTTCGTGCCCGCGGTCAGCAGCAGCAGCCGCCACAGGAGCACCTGTCCGAGCGATTGCCACAGCATCGGCTCGGGGTCTTCGCGATGGCCGACCAGCTCGAAGATCAGCGTGACGAGGTTCATGATCTGGCGGTCGGCGACATCGGGCACGGTCTCGAGCCTGAGGTTGTGCGCTGCCTCCACCTCGGCAAGCAGTTCGCGGCTGAAGTGGACGTGGAACCAGCCGGCATTGTTGCTCGCGTCGACCGCCCAGAAACTGTCGGTGTCCGGCGCTAGCAGCGTGCCCTCGCCGACGCGGTAGGTCTTCCTTGCGGAGCGGCCCGTGACGCGGCGATCGACCGGCGCGCCGCTGCCGATGCGGAACAGTGATACGGCGAAGTCGTTGGGCGGGACGTCCGCCTCGGTTACGCCCTGACCATCGACGCCGCATTGCAGCACGGTGGAGATGCCGAAGGCATTGTGCACCCGGTTGAAACGCGGCACGCCGCCGGTCCAGCGGGCGCTGTCATAGGCGAGAATACCGGAGTTGGGCTGGGCGGTGAGAAGCTCGGGCACGCAAGGCAATCCTTCCAAGAATGATCCCTTGCCTGACCCCCGACAAGCCCGTGCAGCCTACGTCTCGAGGCGGGGCGGGCCAAGCCAATAGCGCGCAGGGGAGCGAATTCCTCGCAATCGCGGCTACGACGGGTGCGTCAGGCGGTGCTGTCCGGCTCCCATTCGGGCGGGACGGTAAAGGCGTCGGCCCATTCGGGGTGCTTGCGGTATTGCGCGCGGACATAGGGGCACAGCGGCAACACCTTGAACCCCCGCGCGCGGGCGTCGGCCACCAGATGCTCGACCAGCGCGAAAGCCGCGCCCGTGCCCTTGAGGCTGTCGGGGGCGATGGTGTGATCGGCGCTGATCACGCCCTCTTCACGATGGGTGAAGGCGATGTAGGCCTCGCCCTCGCGGCCCTCGACGGTTGCGAAGTAGCGGCCTTTCCGGCCACGGTCGTCGAGGCCGATGGTGATGGCGGGCATGGCGGTCAGAACCCCTTGAATTCGGGCAGCGGGGTGAATTCCTCGTTGTCTTCCTGCGGCAGCGTGAAGCGCCCCGTCTTCCAGTCCTCTGACGCCTGCTCAATGCGGTCCTTGCGTGAGTGGACGAAGTTCCAGAACATGTAGCGTGTCCCCACCGGCTCCCCGCCGAGCACCATGACCGTCGCCTCGTCTTTCGCGACCAGAGGCACGTCGCCGCCGGGCGCAAGCACCGCCATCGACCCTGCCTCCAGCCGCGTGCCGCCAACCTCGATTGCGCCGGCGGCGACGAAGACCGCGCGCTCGGGATATTCCGCCGGCAGCACCCGCCGCGCGCCCGGCGCCATTTGCCAATGGGCATAGAACTGCGGCGAATGCACCGGGGTGCCTGCGCGCATCCCCTCCATCTCGCCCGCGATCAGGCGGCCGCTCAGCCCCGGTTCGTCCCATGCGGGCAGATCGGCGTGGTGCGAGAAGGCGGGGTCGGTCTCCTCGAAGGCTTCGGGCAGCGCCACCCACGCCTGGATGCCGTGCATCAGCGCGCCGTGGAGCCGCGCGTGCTCGAAGCGTTCGGAATGGGTGATGCCCTTGCCGGCAATCATCCAGTTGACCTCGCCCGGATGGATCTCCTGATGCACGCCCAGACTGTCACGGTGGGTGATCGCGCCGTCATAGAGATAGGTGACGGTCGCAAGCCCGATATGCGGGTGCGGGCGCACGTCGAGGCTCTTGGGGATGCCGGGCGCAAGCTCCACCGGGCCGATGTGGTCGAAGAAGATGTAAGGCCCGACCATCCGCCGCGCGTGGAACGGCAGCACGCGGCCCACGGTGAACCCGCCGCCGAGGTCGTGGATGCGCTTGGTGATGATGCGTTCGATCATGGCGATGTGCTCCTGTGCGTGGCGAGGAAGATAGCGGTTTAGAAGGTGAATTGCAGCGTCGCTTCGACAAAATCGGACGGGTCGGCAGGGCCGGTCGCCCGGATGAAGCCCTGCGGCTGCGAGCGGGTGGCGACGAGGCTGAGGAGCAGCCCCTCGCGCGGGGCCCACTCGATCACCCCCGACAGCGCCGCATCGACGAAGCGCTTGCGCGAGGCACCCGGCGCGCGGATCAATGCGCCTTGCGGGTTGTAGACCCCGTCTGCGCGCTCCAGCCGCCAGAACAGGTTGAGATCAAGGCCGACTGTAAGGTTCTCGCGCGGGCGCAGCTTCAGATAGGGGTGGAGGTTGAAAAAGTTCGCCGGGCCAAGGACCGCGTTTTCCGAGAAGTAGCTGGCATTGGGATAGAGCGCGTTGAAGGTGCGCAAGGTGCCGTCGCCGGGATCGCCGTCTCCCGAGGCGATATTGGCCGAGAGCATCAGTTCGGGCTGCCACTTGCGCCCCTCCCAGCGGTAGCCGGTCTTGGTGGCGAGGGTCCATGCGGCGATGTCCCCACCCGCGAAACGTCCAGTCTGATAAGCCGCCTCCCAGTCCCAGAACCATCCTTGCGCCTCGCCGTGAGCGCGCAGCCCAAGCGAGTGGCGGCGCTCGTCGCCGGTGCCCGCGATGGTGCGGCGCTCGTCGTGGATGGTGAGGAGCCAATAGGCCTCCAGCGCGCCGAGCGGGGCGGGGAAGCTCGCCTGCACCCCCGCCAGATCGCGGTTCTCGTTGCGGCCGTCGTTGAACACGCCCTCGGGCCGCACCGCGACCAGCCGGAGCGCAAAAGCATCGAGCGTCACCTTGCCCAGCATCGCATGGCCGCGCACGCCGTCCCAGGTGCGGCGCACCGTGGTGCCATCCCGCACGGCGACCAGCCGCTGCGAGCCGAGGCGGATTTCCTGCCGCCCGATCCGCACAAAGGCGGTCTCGGGGCCGAGTTCGACGAAGGCTTCCTGCAGGTCGAGCACGTTGCGCTCCACCGGGCTCTGCTCGCTTTCGCCCTCGATCAGTGCGCTCACCAGCGCCGCGCGCACCCGGACCGCGGGCGCCAGCGAGGCGTCTGCGGCCAGCGCGACACGCTGCGTCCAGAACAGGCCCGCGTCGGGGTCCGTGCTGTCGAAGGCGAGCGCCGACTGCCACGTCACCCGCTCGCGCAGGTCGCCCGAGAGCCTGATGGCAGGCGGCGGCTCGGGAGGCGGCTCCTCTTGCGCAGGCGCGGGTGTCGCTGCCGCAGGTCCCGCCGCTCCGAGGCTGGCGGCCAGCACAGCCGTCCCGCTCCACCTCAGGCGGCGGGGTCGAGGTGGGCCTCGATGAACCACAGCTGCTTGTCGGTCTCGCGGCTGATGCCGGTGAACAGGTCGGCGGTGTCCTGATCGCCCGCGGCGGCGGCCGCGTCGATATCGCCGCGCACCAGCTTGCCGAATTCGGCAAGCGAGCCGGCGACCGCCTTGAGATGCGCCTCGCCCCCGCGCGCCTCGAGCGGATATTCGTAGAGCTGGCTCGTCGCTGCCACGGTCTGCACCCGCCCATCGGCAATGCCGCCGAGCGCGGCGATGCGTTCGGCGATGGTGTCGACAAAGTCCTCGGCAATGGTGTGGATGCCGTCGAACAGCTGATGGAGCTGCATGAAGTCCTTGCCGCGTACGTTCCAATGCGCCTGCTTCAGCTGCGCCTCGAGATCGATCGCATCGACGAGGCGCGACTGGAGCAGGTCGATAGCAGGCTTGGTGACGGCGCGGGGCAGATCGAGGCGCGATGTGTAGGTCATCGGGGTCTCCTTGGCAGGGGGTCAGGGCAGGGCGGGCACCGGTTCGGGCGTGCCGGCGGGGCGGCGGTGGACGCGCACGAAGGCCCCCGGGGTCACGCCGAAGTGGCGCTTGAACATCGCATTCAGATGGCTCTGCGAGGAAAAGCCCGCGGCATAGGCGACCGCGGCGATGCTCTCCTCGCTGCGGGCGAGCAGCTCGCGGGCATGCTCGGCGCGCCGCGCCAGGACATATTGCAGCGGGCTCGATCCGGTGGCGCGCTTGAAGCAGCGCAGGAAGTGGTAGCGCGACAGCCCGACCTGCGCGGCAAGATCGTCGATCCTGAGGACGTTCTCGATATTGCGCTCGATGTAGCGGTCGATCGCGGCGAGGTGGTGCGGCTGGAGTCTTAGCCCCCGCGCCGGACGTCCGGTGCGGCGGGCATCGCTGCGGGCGGCGCTATGCCCGAGCGCGATCTCGTGAAGCAGCAGTTCGGCGAGCGCGCGCAGCGCGAAGGCTGCCCCCGGCTCCGCGATCGCAGCGCCGAAGCGCCGGACCAGAGGCACCAGCGCGCGCACCGGGTGAGCGCCGTGCATTAGGAAAGCTGTGTCGGGCATCTGCGCCGCGCACGGCCCCAGCGCCTCGCCCACGAGCGCGCGGAGCTGCGGGTCGAGCAGCAGCAGCAGGCAGGCGCCGGAGCCATTCTCGAACCCGGCCTCGAACCCGGCGCTGATGCAGGTTCCCGCAGGGACGAACAGCACGGTGCCGAGGCCCGCCGCGGTGGGCGCGATCCCGGGGAAGGCCGAGAGGGTGCCCGCGCTCAGCGGTATCATGATCGCGTCGCGTCCCTCGGGCAGGATGGTGCGCTGGTCCTGCTCGGCCAGATCGAGCGCGATGACCGGGGCGGGGCTTCGGGGCGAAGCGGACGCGCTCTCGCCTGCGGCTTCGGGCGCGGGTTGGGGGCTGTGCGGAGTGCGGAACGCGTTGGCGTGGACAGGCGCGTGCATCGGTTTCTCCTCGTCGGACCCTCCCGTCCGGGACTTGCACCGCGTGGGTTCCCGGATCCCGGCAGCGGCAGACAGGGTCTAACCCGGGCGCGCAGGCTCTTGCTGTGCAGGGATTGCTGCAACAGGGCCTCGCTTGCCATGAAGCGGGCAATCGGCGGGCGAAGGGCGGCTGGGAGCCGCGAGGCTGGCGGAAAATCAGGCCGCGGCGGGCAGCAGCGGCACCGTGATCGAGCGCTCGCCGCCGAAATCCTCGCGCACCACGATCCGGCCCTGCCGTTCGAGATGGTCGAGCAGCCGCCGCACGCGGCTCGGCGAGGCGCTGCCGTAGAGGCGGCCGAGTTCGTCCTCGCCGGGCATGGCATGGCCGCTATGCGCGGCGATGAGGATCGCGAGATAGGGGGCGAGGCAATCGTCATCGACCCCCTCTGCCGCCTGCGCGATCACCGCCTGCGCTTTGCTCTCCAGCCGGTCGAGGCCGCTGACGGCATGGGCGAAGATGCGGCGGAAGCGGGCGATGTCGATATGCGCCGAGGCAATCCCGGCCTGGCGGCAGCGGATCGCGAAGTCGCGGAACAAGGCGGCGGCGGGGCGATAGGTCGCCCCTTCGGCGAGCGCGATGTGCCGCACGATGTCCTCGGGGGTGGCGCCGCTCCCGTTTGCAGCCGGGGCGGCGGGCCGGGGTGCGGGGCGCGGGGCCGGAGGCTCGGGCGCAGCCGACGGGGCGGGCGGTTCGGC
>NZ_JAMNXL010000104.1 GCF_023653175.1 Erythrobacter sp.
CGATCCAGCACCTTGCCGGCATGAAGGACTCCAAGGTCATCATCGCCATCAACAAGGACGAGGACGCGCCGATCTTCCAGGTCGCGGATGTGGGCCTGGTCGCAGATCTGTTCACCGCGGTGCCGGAGCTTACGGGCGCGCTCTAAGCGGTTCGTCGCAAACGACTTTATCCTGCAAAGAACCTCCGGCAGATTGCGCGTCTGCCGGAGGTTTTTCTTATGCGTCGCACGTTTCTTGCCCTTGCCGCCCTCGCCGCCAGCGCCGCCCCCGCCTTTGCCGCGCCCACCATCGCCACGCCGGTCGCACCGTGGGAGGCATCGTTCGAGGGCGGTATCTGCAGGATGCAGCGCGCTTTCGAGACCAGCGGCCAGCCGCACCTCCTGATCCTCGAGCAGAACGCCCCGAGCAGGGCCTTGGGCATCGCGCTGGCGGGCCCGTCGCTTGGAGGACTGGACGAGAACGCGCCCCTGCGCGTCACGCTGGCGGCCAGCGATGCCGGATTCGAGAAGCGGGCTCGGATCGATCCCAATCGCCAGTTCGGCCATGTCGCCATTCTCAACGGTGTCTGGCTGGCCGATGACGTTTCTGAAGAGGGCGGCAATTTCGGTCGCATCGATCTCGACGCAGCGCAATTCGTGCAGCGCATTTCGGTCTCGCAGGGCGGGAAGGACGTGATCTTCGATACCGGCCCTTTGGCTGACGCGGCACTGGTGCTCAACGAATGCACGGCGCAGATGCTGCGCAGCTGGGGCCTCGATCCCGATCAGCAGTACACTCTCCAGCAGAGAGCGCAGCCGGTCGATCCCGCCAAGCTCGCCAAGGAGATGCAGAAGTCCTATCCCCGCGGCGCAGCGCGCGGTCTGCGCAGCGGACCGCTCGAGGTGGTGGCGCTCATCGATGCCAAGGGCGGCGTTCGGGAATGCCGGATCATTGCCGCCTCGCAATGGGCTGATCTCGATGCGGCGACCTGCACGACCTTGACCAAGGCGCGCTATGTCCCCGCCCGGGATGCCGAGGGGCGGCCCGTGGCATCCTATTGGAGGACGCGGGTGACATTCCTTGCAACGCCGAGAGATGCCGACCGGCTGCTCGACTAGAGAGGGTCAACAGGGGGCATTATGACACGAACGACGCGCCGCGCGGCTTTGGCCGCAGCGGGCCTCCTCGCCGCCGCGCCACTCCACCCGGAGACCGCGGTGATTAAACCGGCAGGGCCGTGGAACCTTGACGTCGGCGAGAACCGCTGTCGCCTCAACCGGCTGTTCGGCGAACCCGGCAACCAGCACATGCTGGCCTTCGAGCAGTTCTATCCGAGTGATGGCGCGGGCCTGTTCATGGCGGGCCGTGCCTTCAAGCCATTCAGCAGCGGCGCGCCAACCGAACTCCGCCTGTTCGAAGGCCAGATTCCGCTGGTTTCGGCGCCCTTCACCGGAACGGTTGAGGAGTTCGGGCCCGCAGTCATCTATCGCACGGTCCGACTCGACGGCGCGACGCCCGCGACAGACGCGTCCGACACCGCCGAGGGCAGGAGCGGCATCCCGCGCCTCGCCTCCCCGCCAGCGCAAGCGCGCTCGATCACGGTCGCGCAGGGCGACAACGCCGTGACGCTGGAAACCGGGCCGTTCGGCGGTGCCTTCGCTGCACTCAACCGGTGCAGCGAAGACCTGATCCATGCCTGGGGCCTCGATGTCGAGCAGCACCGCACCGCCATTCGGCGTCCCGTGTGGCTGAACCGCGAAAAGATAAACCGGCGCATCACCCAGGATTTTCCGGTCGATCTGGCGCGAAATGCAAAGCAGGCGATCTACCAGATGCGCGTGATCATCAGCTCTGCGGGCACCGTCGAGGACTGCCAGTTGATGAACGTGGCAGCGGGCGAGGCCGTGCGGTCACGGGCGTGCAAGTGGATGGAAAAGGCGGAGTTCGCGCCAGCGCTCGATGCCGCGGGCCAGCCGATGCGTTCCTACTATGCGACCCCCATCACCTACGAGATCCATACGCAGAGCTCGCCCTGAGGGCCCTTTAGAGCAGGGTATTGATGAAGTGCAGGGTCATCCCGACGAGCCCGCCCACCAGCGTGCCGTTGATGCGGATGAACTGGAGGTCGCGGCCCACTGCGCCCTCGACCCGATCGGTGATGGTGCGCGCGTCCCAGCGCTTGACCGTCTCTGACACCAGTCGGACGATCTGGTCGCCGTAACGCGTCGCGATGCCCACGAGGGTACGGCGGGCGAAGCGGTTGATCTGGTGTTGCAGCCGTTCGTCCTGCTGGAGCGCCTCGCCCAGTTCGGCGAGCATGTTGCGCATCTCCGCCCCCATCCCGCTTTCGGGATCGCGCGCGCGGCGGATCAGCGACTGGCGGATGCGCTCCCACACCCCCGTCCACCACACCGCAACGGCGGGGTTGGCAATGAGGTCGCGCTTCATGTCCTCCACCTTGGCGCGGGTCGCGGGATCATGCTGCAAGTCCTGGCCGAGCTTCGCCAGCCCCTCCTCGATCTTGCCGCGCAAGGGGTGGTCGGGGTTGACCAGCACCTCGGCGAGCAGCTTGTAGAGCCCGTCGAGCACGCTAGCGGAGATGGTCTTGTCGATCCCCGCCCAGCGCAGCACGCCTGCGACGCGCTGGTGGATGATGTCGCGGATCGTCTCCTCGTTGTCCTCGAGCGTCAGGCCCGCCCAGCGCACGAAGCCGTCGATCAGCGGCTGGTGGCGCTTGTCGACCATCGCGCTCTCGATCATCCGCCCCGCAAGCGGAGCGACGTCGAGCTTGGCGAGCTGCGCGGCGAGGCCTGAGCGCACCTGGTTGCCAAGCCGGTCGGGATCGAGCGATTCGAGAACCTCGGCGAGCAGCTCCGCGGCTCCGCTCGTAATGCGCGAGCGGTGATCAGTGGCCCCGCGCTCGGGCGAGGCGGCCAGAAACTCGCCCGCCGCCTTGGCGACATTCATCCCCGACATCCGCCGCGCGACCACCGCCGGAGTGAGAAAGTTCTCGCGCAGGAAGGCCGCCATCGTGTCGGCGATGCGGTCCTTGTTCTCGGGGATGATCGCAGTGTGCGGGATGGGCAGGCCGAGCGGGTGGCGGAACAAAGCGGTGACCGCAAACCAGTCGGCCAGCCCGCCGACCATCGCCGCCTCGGCAAAGGCGTTGACGTAGCCCCAGGCGGGGTGGCCGGTGGTGGCAAGCCCGTGGGTGGCGATGAAGATCACCGCCATGGCCGCGAGCATGCCGGTCGCCGTCCAGCGCATCCGCTTGGCGCGGTCGACAGTCAGCGGCTGGCCGCCGAGCGTGAGGGGCCTCAGAGAGCGGGTCGCCATGGAAGAGCCTTAGCGCGCCTCGCGCCGCCGCGTCAGCACCTTTTGATCATTCGGCCGGTTCGGGCCCGCGCGGAGGGAGCTTGGCGAGGCCGGGCAGCGGCACATCGGCGCCCGGCGCGCCTTCCCCGTGGCCTTCGTCGCCCGGCTTGTAGGTCAGCATCTTCGCCCGCAGCCACGGCCCGACGCGCTTCTCGAAGCTGTCGGCGAGGCTGAAGCCGGCGGGCACGATCAGCAGCGTCAGCAGGGTCGAGGCGATCAGTCCGCCGATCACCACGATCCCCATCGGCTGGCGCCACGCACCGTCGCCCTCGAGCGAGATCGCAACCGGCACCATCCCCGCGGTCATCGCCACGGTGGTCATCACGATCGGCTGGGCGCGCTTGTGCCCTGCGTCGATGATCGCCTCGAGCTTGGGAATGCCCTTGTTCATCTCCTCGATCGCAAAGTCGATCAGCAGGATCGAGTTCTTGGACACGATGCCGAGCAGGAGCAGGATCCCGATATAGACCGGCATCGAGTTGGGCAGGCCGAGCAGCCAGATCAGCAGCACGCCGCCCAGCGGCGCGAGCGCCAGCGAGGTCATGTTGACCAGCGGGCTCATCAGCCGCTTGTAGAGCAGCACCAGCACCGCGAACACCAGCAGCACCCCGGCGGCGATGGCGATGATCAGGTTCTGCACCAGCTCCTGCTGCCATTCCTCCTCGCCCACCACGTCGCGGATCACGCCGAGGGGCAGGCTCTTGAGCACCGGCAGGGCATCGATCTGAGCCTGGGCCTCGCCCTTGAGGACGCCCGCGGCCAGATCCGCGCCGACCAGCACGCGGCGGTTCTGGTTGTAGCGCTGAATCGCGGTCGGGCCCGAGCCGAAGGTGATGTCGGCCACCCGGCTGAGCGGCACCGAGCCGCCGCCCGCGGTCGGCACCGGCAGGTTCTCGATGGTGCGGAAATCGGTCCGCGCCTCGCGCGACAGCCGCACCACGATCGGAATCTGGCGGTCCGAGAGCGAGAAGCGCGCCGCGTTCTGCTCGATCTCGCCCAGCGTCGCGATGCGGATCGTCTGCGAGAGCGCGGCGGTGGTGACGCCTAGCTCGGCGGCGATCTTAGTGCGCGGGGTGATGATGATTTCCGGGCGGTTGAGGTCGGCGCTGATGCGCGGGGCGACCAGCGAATTGAGGCCCTTCATCTCCTCGACCAGCTGAGCTGCGGTCTTCTCCAGCAGCACCGGATCGCTGCCCGCCAGCAGCACCGTCATGTCGCGGCCCGAGCCGAACCCGCCGCTCTGCGACTGGAAGCGGACGCGGGCATCGGCGAATTGCGCGAGCCGGGGTGCGATCTCGCGCTCGAACTCGATCGAAGAACGCTGGCGATCGGGCGAGAGCTTGATGAAGATCGTCGAACTTTCGCCGAGGCGGATGCGCTCGAGCAGCTGGATGACCTCGGGCTCCTTGCGCAGCTCGTCGGCGACCGAATTGACCACCCGCTTGGTCTCGGCGAGCGTGGTGCCGGGCACCAGCTCGATTTCGATGCGGCTGTTCTCGGTGTCGATGTCGGGCTGGAACTGGCCGGGGATCTGGCCGAACAGCAGGATCGTCACCAGGAACGAGAACCAGCCGATGCCGAGCATCCAGATGCGATGATCGTAGAAGCGCGCGGTCATCCAGCGCAGGCCCCGGCGCACGGCTCCGTGCTCGCCTGAGAGCGCCTCGAATCCCTTGAAGGTGACGAGAGCGGCAAGGAAGGACAGCACCGAGACGGTCAGCACGATGACCACCTCGAACACCTTGGCGACGAGCTGGTTGACGATGCCGTTGGTGTCGGCCGAGACGGCGGCGGCGATCTGCTTGTGGATGTCGAGCCCGAGCAGGCCCTTCCACGCGCCGCCGGTGAAGGAACCGGAAGCCAGCTCGAACATCGCAAAGGCCGAGACGAACAGCAGCGCGATCACGGTGAGCAGCAGGCCGAGCACGTAGAAAAAGCGCCCGCGCCCGCGCGGGCCGGTGATGGCAGCGCGGCGCGCGGCCATCCGCCCGGTGTCGAGCGTCCAGGCGAGCACGCGCATGTAGGTGTCGATCCAGCGGCCGCCGCCGTGCTCGGCCTCACCGTGGGCCTTGAGGAAATAGGCCGCCATCAGCGGGGTGATCATGCGCGCGACAGCCAAGCTCATCAGCACCGCGATCACCACCGTGATCCCGAAGTTCTGGAAGAACTGGCCCGACACGCCCGGCATCAGGCCGACCGGCAGGAACACCGCGACGATGCAGAAGCTGGTCGCGACCACCGGGAGGCCGATCTCGTCCGCCGCGTCGATCGATGCCTGATAGGCAGACTTGCCCATCCGCATGTGTCTGACGATGTTCTCGATCTCCACGATTGCATCATCAACCAGCACGCCCGCGACCAGCGCCAGCGCGAGCAGCGACAGGAAATTGAGGTTGAACCCGAGCTGGTCCATGAAGAAGAAGGTCGGGATCGCCGAGAGCGGGATCGCGACCGCGCTGATCGCGGTGGCGCGCCAGTCGCGCAGGAAGATGAACACCACGACCACCGCCAGCACCGCACCCTCGACCAGCGCCCACATCGAGGACTTGTACTGGCTGCGGGTATAGGTGGTGTTGGTCGACAGCTTGATGAACTTGACGCCGGGGTTCTCGGCCTCGATCTTGTCCATCTCCTTGAGCGCGGCGTCATAGACCGTGAGGTCCGATGAACCGCGCGCGCGGTTCATGAAGAAATTGACGACCTCCTTGCCGTCCACTTCGCTGATCGAGGTGCGCTCGGAATAGCCGTCACGCACCGTGGCGATGTCGGCAAGGCGCACGGTGCGCCCGCCGCCCAATTGGATCTGGGTCTGCGATAACTGGTAGGCGGTGTCCGAATTGCCCAGCACGCGCAGCGACTGGCGGGTGCCGCCGACTTCGGCCAAGCCGCCCGCGGCATCGAGGTTGCTCTGGCGCAGCGCGCCGTTGATCTGCGAGGCGGTGACCCCGAAGGACTGCATCCGCGTCGGATCGAGGATCACCTCGATCTGCCGGTCGACCCCGCCGAAGCGGCCGACCTCGGCCATGCCGGGGATCTTGAGCAGGCGCTTGGCGACGGTATCGTCGATGAACCAGCTGAGCTGTTCCAGCGTCATGTCGTCGGCCTCGACCGCGACATAGCCGATCGCCTCGCCCACCACGTTGACCTTCTGGACGCGCGGTTCGAGGATGCCGTCCGGCAGGCTCCCGCGCACGCTGTCGATCGCGGTCTCGACCTCGTTGACCGCCTCGATCAGGTTGGTGCCGATTTCGAACTCGACGAAGGTGTTCGAACCGCCCTCGCTCGCGGTCGACTGGATCGAGTTGACACCGGCGATCGAACGCAGCGCGCTTTCGACGCGCTGGGTGATCTGGTTCTCGATCTCGGTCGGCGAGGCGCCGGGCTGGGAGATGTTGACGATCACCGCCGGGAAATCGACATCCGGGTTGTTGGTCACGTCCATGCGCAGAAAGCTGACGATCCCGGCGAACAGCAGGGCGGTGAAGAACACCATCGGGATCACCGGATTGCGGATCGACCAGGCCGAGATGTCGCGAAGTGCCATGATAATCCTGCCTGTGTTGCGCTATTCGTGGCGTGCCTGCCAGTTACGCGGGAGACCCCGCGCGGGATGGGCGCCTTACTTCTTCTGGACCTGCGGGTTGACCGTTTCGCCCGGGTTGAGGAACCCGCCAGCGCGCAGCACCACCTTCTCCGAGCCGGTCAGGCCTTCGGTAATGGCGATGCCCGCGTCGGTGACCGCGCCGGTCTTGACCGCGCGGCGGGTGGCCTTCTTGTCGTCACCCACGATATAGACGAAGCTGCCGTTGGCATCGGCCAGCACCGCGCTTTGCGGGACCACGGTGGCACGGAAGCTTCCGCTGCTGATGCGCGCGGTGGCAAAGCCGCCCGGGCGCAGCGCGGAGTTGAAGGGAAGCGCGACGCGCGCGATGCCCTGCCGGGTAGTCTGGTCGATCGTTGGCGAGATCTGCCACACCTGACCTTCGAAGGTCTGTTCCGATCCGGTCGGCGTGATGCGCGCGACCGTGCCGACCGACATCTTGGCGAGCTGTTCTTCCGAAAGCTGCGCGAGCATTTCCATCTCGCCGCCGCTGGCGATGGTGAACAGCGCAGGCGTGCCTGCGCCGACGGTCTGCCCGGGCTCGACCGCGCGGGCGAGGACATAGCCGGTCGCGGGCGCGATGATGTTGAGCCGCTGATTGCGCGCGCGCTGTTCGCGCAGCTGCGCCTCGGCCACCTTGACGCGCGCCGCGGCGGCATCGCGGGTCGCGGTCAGGCGATCCACGTCGGCCTTGGAGACGAACCCGCGCGCGACCAGCTGGAGCGCGCGGTCAAGGTTTGCCTGGGCGAGATTGGCATCGGCCCTGGCGACCTGGATCTGCGCCGCCTGCGCCTCGGCCTGCTGGACCTGCACCGAACGGTCGATCACCGCCAGCACCTGCCCGGCCTGCACCCAGTCGCCTGCATCGACGGTGACGCGCACCACCTGCCCGCCCTCGCCGACCACGCCGACCGGCATCGGACGGCGCGCGGCGAGCGTGCCGGGGGCCTCGATCTCGCCGGAGACCATGGTCGTGCCCGGGGCCACCACGGTGACCGCGGGGGCCTGCGAATTGTCATCGTCGACCGGGGCCGGCTCGCCGCCGGCCAGCGCGAACCACGCGGCGATCGCCAGCAACAGGCCGAACACGCCGAGCCCGCCGACAATCAACCAGCGCGGGATGGCGGGCGCGGCCAGACTGCGCGCACCGGCATATTCCGTCGTCACCCCGTCGGCGGCCTCGGCCTTGATCGTCGTCTCGTAATTCATCGCCATTCCTTCACCCGGGTGTCGCCCCGTGCTGCCGCAGCCTGCTTGCTGCCCGCAACGTCACCGGCCCGAGTGTATTACTCGCATAAGTCACCAAGTGCAACGTCTGATAGAATGTCATGGGCTTGCCCGCAATGCGTGCATCGACCGATGACTTATCCCGTAGACGAAAGGCGCGCGGTCGCGCGGGCTGGCGCGGAGTGCGGGCGCCTCAGCGCATCCGCCCGCGTTGCATCAGGTTGACCGCTGCGAGCAGCAGCGCCGCCCCGATCAGTGCGCCGATCACCCCCGACCAGTCAGGCGGCCAGGCCCCGATCGTCCCGCCCCCGGTGATGAAGCCGAGCACGCCGTTGCCGATGAAGGACCCGACAATGCCGACCACGATGTTGGCGATCGTGCCCATCTGCGCATCGCGCCGCATCATCAGGCTGGCAAGCCAGCCGATCACGCCGCCCATTATGATGAACCAGATGAATCCCAGCATGTCGCCCTGCCCCCTATGTGCCTGCGCATCGCCGCATGACGCGCGCGGCGGCAGGGTGCCGCGATTCGCCGACGGGCCGCAACGCTTTAAGGGCGGAGCGGGCCGTCTGGGGGACAAGCTGTGGCTTTAGGGTGTCAGTACTTGAGCTGGCGCTCGTAGAGATCGCGGTAGTGCTGGATCTTGGTGACGCGGAGGCCATGCATCCCCGAACGGTCCACCGCTCGCTGCCACGAGGCGAACTCCTCGAGCGTCAGGCCATAGCGCGCCAGCGCCTCGTCGAGCGTCAGCAGCCCGCCGTTGACGGCAGCCACCACTTCGGCCTTGCGCCGCACCACCCAGCGCTTGGTGTCGGGCGAAGGCAGGTCGGCAAGCGTCAACGGCTCGCCGAGGGGGCCGATCACCTGTGCGGGGCGGAAGTCCTGATTCTCAATCATTGCATGTCTCTCGCAGCGCCACGGGGCGCGTCGGAACGGATCCCATTCGCATTCTCCGGGCGGTTCGCATCAACGGCATCGACCATCGCACCCGGATATTTAGATTGACCTAAAGCATCAGGGTTAATGTCAGGTTCGCTATCTTCAAGAAGTGCGAAATAACTGGCGGCGGCATCGCCGAAGCTGGCGGCGGCGGCTTCGATCGGCGCCTGGCCTTCGGTGCGCAGCAACAGCCTGAGGTCGCGCGCGGCGTTGAGCCTGGCGGTAAGCTCGCTCCACTCCATCGCCCGCAGCGCCTCGCCGCTCCGCCGCGCCGGACGGGTCGCGAATCGCTCCGCCCCGCCGCCCTTGGCGGTGGCACGCAGCAACGCCCGCTCCTCGGCGGAGAGCCCGTTGGTTGGCGCATCGGTGCGCGCAAGACTTGGCCTGGTTTTCTCGAACATCATCCCCTTTCCTAACCCGAGTGCGTCAAAATCCGGTAAAACTGCCATTTACCCCGGCTTAGGATTACTGCTGGCGGGAAGCGCAAGATTGCCGCCCACTGGCGCTGAGGGGGGAGCATCGCTATATGCGCGCCGCCCCATGACCTCGCCCGCCACCCTCGACACCGGCCTGATGCCCCCCCCACCCCTTGATCGGGAAACCGTCGCCGCGCTGTTCGATCTGCCGCGCGCCGCCTCTGCCTGCCGGATCGTGGTGGCGATGAGCGGCGGGGTCGATTCCTCGGTGGTCGCCGCCCTTGCCCACGCCAGCGGGGCGGAGGTGATCGGGATCACGCTCCAGCTTTATGATTACGGCGCGGCAACCGGCCGCAAGGGCGCGTGCTGCGCGGGCGACGACATCCGCGATGCGCGCGCCGTGGCCGACCGGCTGGGGATCGCGCATTATGTCTTCGACCACGAAAGCGCCTTCCGCGAGGAAGTGGTCGAGCAGTTCGCCGACGAATATCTCGCCGGGCGCACCCCGGTGCCCTGCATCCGCTGCAACATGGGGCCCAAGTTCACCGACCTGTTCCGCATGGCGCGCGAGCTGGGGGCGGATTGCCTCGCCACCGGGCACTATGTCCGCCGGGTGATCGGCGCGCAGGGTGTGGAACTGCATCGCGCATTCGATCCGGCGCGCGACCAGTCCTACTTCCTTTATGGCACCACCGAAGCGCAGCTCGATTACCTGCGCTTTCCGCTCGGGGGCATGCCCAAGCCGCAGGTGCGCGAACTCGCCGAAGCGGCGGGCTTGCGCAACGCGGCCAAGCCCGATTCGCAGGACATCTGCTTCGTGCCCGACGGCAATTACGCGAAGATCGTCACCAAGGTCCGCCCCGAAGGCGCGGCCCCCGGCGCCATAGTCCATGCCGCTACCGGCAAGACCCTCGGCGAGCACAAGGGCATCGTCCACTTCACCGTGGGCCAGCGCAAGGGCCTCGAAATCGGCGGCCAGCCGGAGCCGCTTTACGTGATCGGCCTTGATGCGGCCGCGCGCGAAGTGCGGGTCGGGCCCAAGCGGATGCTCGCCGTCAGCGCCGCGCACCTCACCGAGACCAACCGCATCGGACCCCTGCCGGACGCCCCGCTGACCGCGAAAGTGAGGAGCCTTGCCAAGCCCGTGCCGGTGGTGCTGGAGGGGCAACTCGGAGAGGGCGCTTCAGTGACCATCCGCTTCGCCGAGCCCGAATTCGGCGTCGCTCCCGGGCAGGCGGCGGTGATTTATGCGGGCGATCGCGTGGTCGGCGGCGGGTGGATCGGTTCCACTGAAAAGGTCAGCGCTTAGCTTTCGTAAGGCTCCAGCACGCAGCCGAATCCCTCGCGATATGTCGCCGTCGCGCTGGCGACCAGCGGGAAGCGGGCGGTGACGCTTTTGGTCTCCACGTCCTCGACCAGCGTCACGGCCTCCATCCCGGCGAGTTTGTCCTTGGCGCAGTCCTTCAGCGGCCGGCCCGCGACGAAGCGGCACGAGCACGCGACGCGCGCCGTATAGGCCGCCGAAACGGCGCCATAGCCGCCGATCTCCGCGCGAAAGGCGAAGGCTGCGCCGCCGACCAGTGCGGCGATGATCGCGAGCACCCACAGGCCCCAGCGCGTGCGGGTGCGCCTGCCTGCTCGAGCGGGTGATTTCGCCATTGCCAAGCCTTCATGCTTCGGGGAATGAGGGCGCGATGACCCTCAGCGATGCCGTCCTTAACCGCGCCTTTCCCCTCGCGCCAGCCCTGCTGTTGCTCGCCAGCTGCGGCGCGGCGCCCGTTGCCGAAGCCCCGCTCACGGAAGCGGCCAAGGCCGCCGTCACCGGGGACGCGGGGGCGCCCAAAGACCGGCTGGCGCGCGAGATCGACGATCTCTTCACCAAGCCCGGCCTCGGCGAGACCCGCGCGGTGGTGGTGATGGCGAACGGCAAGCTCGCCGCCGAGCGCTATGGTCCGGGCTATTCGAAGGACACGCGCTTCATCAGCTGGTCGATGGCCAAGACGGTGACCGGCGTGCTGATCGGGATGCTGGTCGCCGACGGCTTGCTGGCATTGGACGCCCCCGCCCCCGTGCCGCTTTGGCAGCGCCAGGGCGATCCGCGCGGCGAGATCACCTTGCGGCACCTGCTCCAGATGCGCAGCGGGCTCAGGCACACCGAGGCGGGCGATCCGCCCTACGAGAGCTCCGAGGTGCGGATGCTGTTCCTCGACGGGCGCGACGACATGGCCAAGTGGGCCGAGGAGCAGCCGCTCGAGGCCGATCCCGGCAAGCAGTTCGAATATTCCAGCAACACCAGCGTCATCCTCGCCGACATCGCCGCGCGCGCGCTCACGACAAGCGACAAGCCCGAGGCGCGGCGCAAGGCGGTGGCCGATTACTTGCAGCAGCGATTGTTCGCACCCCTCGGCATGACCAGCATGGTGCCCGAGTTCGATGCTTCAGGCACGTTGATCGGCGGATCATTGATGCACGCGACCGCGCGCGACTGGGCCAAGCTCGGCGAGTTCCTGCGCCGCAAGGGCCGTGCTCCCGGCGGCGAGCAGCTCGTGCCCCAGCGCTGGGTCGAGGCGATGGTGACGCCGACCCCCGCCAGCGCCCACTACGGATTCCAGACCTGGCTCAACCGCCCGGTCCCCGGCCGCGCGCCCGAAGATCACCCGCTGTTCCCGACCCGCGCGCCCGAGAGCCTGTTCAGCCTGATCGGACACATGGGCCAATATGTGCTGGTCTCACCGAGCCAGCGGGTGACGCTGGTGCGGCTCGGCCATTCGGATTCGGCGCAGCGCCCGCCGATGCTCCAGCAGGCGGCGGATGTGCTGGAGCTTTATCCGGAGTCTTAGTTTTCCGCGCGCCATCCGGCGCGCGGTCCTCGCTATGCGCGCAGCAAGCTGCGCCCGCTGCGGGCGGCCGTTCGGCCTTGCGGTCGCTGCGCGACCGATCAGAGGGTGAAGAAACCCTCCACCACCGTCACACACGGCCCGCCGAGCCATGCCCTGTCGCCATCGAGTCGCAGCGTCAGATCGCCGCCCCGCTGGCTCGCCTGATGCGCGGTGAAGCTCTCCCGCCCGAGCTTCTTCGCCCAGAACGGGGTCAGCACCGCGTGGGCCGAGCCGGTGACCGAATCCTCGTCCACCCCGCCGCCGGGGACGAAGACGCGGCTGACGATATCGGTCGCGGTGCCGGGTGCGGTGCAGATGAACTGGTCGTTCCCCAGCATTCCCAGCCCGCGGATGTCGGGATCGAGCGCGCGGACCTGCGCCTCGCTCTCGAACAGGAAGATGTTGTAGCGGCTATCGTTGCGCCACACCTCGAGCGGGGTCGCGCCGAGCAGCGCCACGGCCTCGGGGTATTCGCCCGGCGCGGTGAGAATCGCGGGGAGCGCCAGTTCGTAGGCATCCCCTGCCTTAACCACCTCGAGAATGCCCGACTTCCGGGTGCGGAAGGTGATGCGCTCACCCCCATCCCGCTGGAGCAGCACGTGGCCGCTCGCCAGCGTCGCATGGCCGCACAGCGCGATTTCATAGGTCGGGGTGCACCAGCGCAGCTCCCAATCGGCCGCACCCGTCGCGTCGCGCACCACGAAAGCGGTTTCGGCGAAGAGGTTCTCGCCCCCGATCCTCACCAGCACGTCGTCGGGCAGCCATTCCTCGAGCACCATCACCGCCGCCTGATTCCCGCCGAAGGGGGCCGCAGCGAAGGCGTCGACGTGCCAGTAGGGGATTTTCTGCGGCATCGATGGGTTCCTCAGGGGTAAAGCAGCGTGTCGGACCACGGCGCATCGGCGCCGCTGCGGATGAATTCGCGGCGATCATGCAGCCGGTTGTCGCGATC